>JAEUPE010000213.1 GCA_016790435.1 Rubrivivax sp.
CTTCGCCGCACCCACCGGCACGCCGGTGGTCACGGTGGCCGACGGCACGGTCCTGCACGCCGGCCGCAGCGGCGGCTACGGCAACCTCGTCGTCGTCGACCACGGCGGCGGCGTCACCACCTACTACGCGCACCTGTCGGCCTACGGCGCGGGCGTGCAAGAAGGCGCCAAGGTCGAGCGCGGCCAGGAGATCGGCCAGGTCGGCTCGACCGGCCAGTCCACCGGACCGCACCTGCACTACGAGATCCGCCGCGAGGGGCGCTACCTCGACCCTGCCGATCCGGTGCAATCGCTGCCCACATGGGGCCTCGCGGCCGAGGAACACCAGGCGGTTCTGACGCGCTTGCTCGCGCTGTCGCTCTCGCGTGAAGGCGCATTCGTCCGCGCCACGCGGCAACCGGCCATCGCGGCCGCGCCACAGACAGCGGCCGCCGAGTAGCGCGCGCGAGGCGGCGCCCTCGCCGCCCTCTGGTTCACCGGGGCGGGCCGCGCCCGGTCGGTCGCGCTACTGCTTCGCGTCGCTGGCGGCCTGGCCCTTCATCATCGCGCCGGTCATGGGGATGAAGAACACGCCCACGTCCTTGCGCGAGGTGACCTTGCCCTCGGCGTCCTTGGTGTAGATGAAGAGGAACTGGCCGCGCTTGAACGGCTGGCCGATCGGGATGAGCATGCGGCCACCCGGCTTGAGCTGCTTGAAGAGCGCCGGCGGCACGTACTGTGCCGCGCAGGTGACGATGATGATGTCAAAGCCGCCTTCCACCTCGGGCCAGCCGAAGAAGCCGTCGCCCACGCGCGTGGAGACGTTGGTGATGCCGAGCGGCTTGTAGATGTTGGCCACCGCCTTGCCGAGCGGCTCGATGATCTCGATCGAGTACACGCTCTTGACGATGCGCGACAGCAGCGAGCTCTGGAAGCCGGAGCCGGTGCCGATCTCCAGCACCACGTCGGTGGGCTTGGGCTGCGTGGCCTGGGTCATGTAGGCCTGGCCGAGGTAGTCCGAGAGCGCCGAGCCGAAGCCGATGGCCCACGGCTTGGCCTCGGTCTCGTAGGCGTCGCCCGCCATCGAGCGCTTCTCGGCATATTGGTAGTGGTAGTACTCGCGCGGCAGCTCGGAGAAGGCCTTCAGCACCGCCGGGTCGGCCTTGCCGAAGCGTTGGGCGAGGTACTTCTCGATCCCCTTCAGCGCGCCTTCCTTGCGCTTCTGGATGGTGTCGAATGCACCGACCGAGATCTCGTGCGAGCGGCCACTGGCCTGCATGGCTGCGACATAAGCCTCACGAGTCCACTTGCCTGCGGCGGCCGGTGCAGCCGGCGCGGCCGGCGGGGTGGTTTGGGCGCGGGTGCGCGTGGCCAGCGCGGCCAGCATCGCGGCACCGAAGGTACGACGGAACATCACTTCTCCTGCAAGGTCGGGTTGATTCGAAAGGGGTCGAAGAGAGGTCGAGAGGACACGAAAGTAGGTCAGGCGCCGGCCGGCGCGGAGCGAGGCGCTGGCGCCGCGGCCAGTGGCAGACGCATCCACACCAGCGCGTACATCGCGAAGGCGGCCGCCATGAGCACGCGGTTGCCGAAGCCCATGGCCAGCAAATGCGCCAGCGGCGAGGCCACGACCGAGAACGCGCCGTTCAGGCTCCAGGCCCACGGCACGAAGTAGGCGTGCGCGCGCAGCGCCGACATGCCGCACGCGAACGGGAAGCCGAGCGCGATGCCCACGGGCGCGATGGCCAGCAGCATGAGCGCGATGCGCACCGCCAGCGGCAGCGCGATGCCCAGCGGCAGCAAGCGGTCGGCAAGCAGCCAAGCGAATGCGCACCAGGCGAGCACGATGGCGCATGAGTAGCGCAGCCCGCGCCGCGTGTGCTCCGGGTCCTGCGTGTAGCGGTCGCTCATCCAGCTGCCCAGGCCGCTGAAGATGAGCATCGCGCCCAGCGCCAGCGAGAAGCCCATCGTCCGGTCGTTGAGGAAGTAGGTCGCCTTCTCGATCAGGTAGATCTCGATGAAGAGGAACCCGAGCCCGATGCCTGCGAAGTAGACGATCGACTTGCCGACGATGCCGCGGTGGACACCCATGGTGCGCCGGCGAAAGAGCGGCAGCGACAGCACGAGCAGCGCAATGACGATCGACTGCGCCAGCACGGCCAGGCTCACCAGCGCGCCGATCTCCTCGCGCGGCACGAGGTCGATGCGCGCCAGGATCGACGGCAGCGCCGTCAGCCGCAACACCGAGTGGAAGTGCGGCCGGTCGTTGGTGGCCGGGCTCAGGTCGTAGGTGGCCGGCCACGGTTTGCCCTGCGTGCCGTCTGGGGGCAGCACGTAGGCGCGGATCTCGTTGGCCAGCGCATCCTGCCGCTCGGCGCCGCCGCTGGCGCTCACCTCGTCGAACGAGATCGGCGGCAAGTCGTTCCAGATCTTCGCGCCGGCCAGGTCCACGCCGGGCAGGTACGAGGTGTCGAACGAGCGCTCGTCGCAGAAGCGGCGGATGGCATCGATGGCACGCGCGTCGAAGGGCTGCTTCGACATCAGGATGCGCGCATTCCATGCCGAGCGGTAGACGACGATGTGGCGCGAGGGATCCGCCACGCCTGCCGCGCGCAGCGCCTCGCGAGCCGTGAGCACGAGCTTGACGGCGTAGACCGTGAACTCGCGGATCGGCACCGGTACCGACACCATGCCCGTCGGGGTGAGCGCGCCGTGGTAGCGGGCCAGCCCCTGCACGGTGAATGAATACTTGCCGATGTCGCCGCTGCCCTGGTAGTCGAGGGCGACGTCGATGAGGTCGAAGCGGGCGTCGGTCTGCCCGCGCAGGTAGGCCGAGGGTGCGATGGCCAGGCGGCGCGGGTCGCCTTGGAGGTCCGGGCGATAGCGGCCGATCAGCTCGTGCAGCACCGGCTCGGGCTCGAGCGCGACGATGCGGCTGGCCCCCAGTTGCTGCGCCTCGTCGAGGCGGAAGCCGCCGCGGCTGCCCACCAGCAGCACCGAGGGCGGGCTGGGCGCCAGGCGGTAGGGCAGCGCGTCGAGCGCGGCGTTCAGGTAGGCCAGGCGTCCGGCCGGCTGCTTGGGCAGCGAGGTGATGCGGTTGCCGTCGGCGTAGAGGCCGTAGGTGGCGATCGGCTCGGCGCCGGCGAGCATGGCGTCGTTGTTCGACAGGTCGACGTCGAGCCGCTCGGTGAAGTTATCCAGCACCTCGTACACGCCGCGCGGCGAGCGAAGGGTCTCGACGCGCTTGTTGCCCTCCACGCGCATGGGCGCGGCGATGGCTTTGTATTCGTTGTAGTCGGCATGCGCATAGCGCCACACCGATCCTGCCGCGGCGACCGTCAGGATCACGAGCGCGAAGCGCGCTGCCGGCGACCGGGTGAGCAGCCAGCCCGCCATGAAGAGCACCGGCACCAGCGCCAGTGGCAGGTCGACCGGATGCAGCAAGTACATCAGCGCCACGACCACCGCGCCGGCAGCGCCCGCCCCGACGAGATCGGCCGCGTAGATGCGCGAGATGTCGGCGCTGTAGGCGATGAAGTACAGGCCGATGAAGGCGCCGCTCAGAAAGAAGAACGGAAACAGCGCCGCGTAGTAGCCCGCGATCTTCCACAGCTGCGCCGCCATCGTGGCGTGGTTCTGCAGCGCCAGCGGATTGAAGTCGATGGCCGCGATGGCCAGATAGCCGACGGCCAGCGACACGATGAGCAGCGATGGCAGGGCGGCGAGCACGGTCGGCGCGCGCTCGGGGCGTGCCAGCACCCAATCCTTCGCGAGGTTGAGCACGACGCCGCTGGCGGCGATGCCGACCATCGTGATCGAGATCACCCAGTAGCCGTATTCGGACCAGCTGACGATGGCAAACCAGCGTGTGAGCGCGATCTCGTAGCCCACCGAGGCGAGCGCGACGAGGAAGAGGGGCAGCAGCAGTGGCCGGCCGGCGGCGGCGCCGGCGTTCACGGTCGTCGCATTCACCGGCTGGCCCCCCCGGAGGCGGCATGGGCGGCCGCCGGGGCATGGGCAGTGCGCAGGACGATGTGCTCGAGTGCGTCATTGAACGCGGCTGCCTCGTCGACAAAGAGGGCATGGCCGGCATCGGCGAACAGGCGCGTCTCGATGGCGGCGCGGCGCGTCTTCATGATCTCGCCTTGCTGCGCGAACTTCGGCGTGTACGCATAGAGCACGGGCAGCGGGGTCGCTAGGAGTGCGTCGCGCCAGAACTCGCGCGGCCGTGGCTGGCGCAGCAGGTCGATCGAGGCTTGCAGGGGCGTGCGCAGCGCCGCCTCGATGAGTGCCGCGCGCCAGGCCGGGTCGACGGGGCGCTTGAACATCGACGTGACGAACCGTGTCACTGTCTCGTGGCGCTTGCTGCGCAGGCGTGAGAAGAAGGTCGGGTCGCTCGTGGGCGGGTCGCCCACACCGACGGAGTTGTCGACCAGCACCAGCCCGCGCACGGGCGTGGGCGTGCCCGCCTGCCGCGCGTCGTGCAGGTACTGCAGGCTCTCGAGCACACCGAGGGACCAGCCCACGAGCACCACGGGCGCGCTGCAGCGCGCCGCCGCCATCAACTCTGCGATGTCGGTGGCGCGCCGGGCGTAGGTGTAGCCCTCGGAGGCATTCTCCGAGCGCCCTTGGCCGCGCGGGTCGAGCGCCAGCACACGGAGGTTTGCGGCCAGGTGTTCGATCTGCGATTTCCAGACCCAGGCCGGCATGGTCCAGCCGGGCACGAAGACGAAGGTCGTGGCCGGCGAGCGGCGCGATGCGGGACCGGCTTCAAGGTAGTGAAGACGCACGCCATCGGAGGTTGTGAACCATCGGCTGGCGGCGCCAGCGACGGCAGGAATCGGCATCTCTGGCGACGCGGCGCGCGCAGCCGGCACGAAGGCGCCAAGGCCCAGCGCGCGCACGAGGGTCCGCCGCCGGGGCCGCCAAGCGTGCTCCGGAGGCCCTGCAAACGAGCGCATGGATGAAATCAAAGCGGGCGGCGTGGTGCCACGGCCCGCGCTCCTCGACGTTCCCCTACCAACCGCGGAGTGTAACGAGTCACCCACGCAGGCTTCCCAGACTCAAGGTGGTCGGACGGCGGATGCACGAGCCAAGACATTGCGCGCTCCCAGCCTGCGGGGAGCCGTGGCCCGCCCGCGCGCGGGCCATGAATCTCCGCCGCGGTGGCGGAGGCAGTCGGTCAGCCGCCGAGGGCTGGGTCGCGCGCGCTCGTCGTCGGTCCTGCGGCCGGCAGAGGGCTGGTTTGAGCGGGTGCGATGACGGGGCGTGCCGGCGTAGCGGGGGGGGCGCCGGTCGTGGCCGCCGGCAGGGCCGTTTGCGTTGGGTTCTGCGCCGAGGCGGATGGGCGCGGCGGTGCCAGCGAAGCCGGCGCGGGTGCGGAAGCCGGTGCAACACCCGGCGGCCGCGGCAAGGCGGACGGGCCCGGTGTGGCAGCCACCTGGACCGCCGCGCCCGGCGCGGCCGACGCCGGCATGCCGGGCCGGCGCGCGAACTCCTTGCCTTGCATCGGGTTGCTGCCTCCCGCCAGGAAGCGCGCCGGGTCTTGCGGCGCGCCATCGACCAGCACCTCGAAGTGCAGGTGCGGTCCGGTCGAGCGGCCGGTGTTGCCCACGCGCGCCACCAATTGGCCGCGCTTCACCAGCGCACCTCGTTCCACCTCGAACGCGGAGGTGTGCGCGTAACGGGTGACGAGGCCGTTGCCGTGGTCGATCTCGAGGGTGTTGCCGTAGGCGGCGTGCCACTCGCGCATCGTCACGATGCCACCGGCGGCGGCGGTGATCGGCGTGCCCACCTCGGCCGGGAAGTCGAGCCCCGTGTGCAGCGAGGCGTGCCCGGTGAAAGGGTCGGGTCGGAAGCCGAAGCCGGAGCCGACCGAGACGGCGACCGGGGCCGAACTGGGCACCAGCAGGGCCTGCAGCCGCGACTCGAGCAGGCGCGACTCCATGAGCGTGAAGACGTCGGTGTTCTGGTCCACGGCCAAGCCCAGGTTCTCGATGGTGGCCTGGAGTTCGGTCAGCGAGGGCCGCTGCAGCGGCAGGTAAGGGCCGCCGGCGCCGCCCTGCGCCGACGAGCTCGTGCGCTTGAGCGGCTTGAGCTCCTCGGCCTTGACGCCGGCGAGGCCGACGACGCGCTCACCCATGGCCTCGAGCTTGACGAGCTTGGCCTGCATGTCGCCGACCTTCTGCGCGATGGCATCGAGGTTCTCGCGCATGAAGCGATCGCGCTGCGCGATCTCGTCGCGCACCACGAGACGGACGATCTGGCTGACGATCGGCCAGCCGTCGCGCGCTGCCTTCAGGAAGATGAAGTGGTAGATCGTGCCCGAGGCGAGCAGGAATACCAGCGCCACCGCGAACAGGGCACCCAGCATCTGCCAGCGCGAGAAGCTGAGCGCCCGGGTGCGCGCGAGGCTGCTGTGAGTGATGAGCACCTGCATCGCTAGACTCCTTGCATGGTTGCACCGTCACCGGCGTCCAAGGGCGGCGCGCCGACACGGCCTCTGGCCGCGCCGGTGGGCCGTGCCCTGCGCGACAACGAGTCGCTCGCCAACCTGCTCGCGCGCCTGGCCGAGTCGCAGGCGCGCTGGGCTGCCGTGGCGCCAACGCTGGCGGTCGAACTGGCAGGCGCGGCGCGCGCCGGCCCGCTGGACGAGAAGGCCTGGGTCATCCTCGCCGACCACGCCTCGGCCGCCGCCAAGCTGCGGCAGTGCCTGCCAGAGATCGAGGGCATCCTGGCGGCGAAGGGCTGGCTCACACCGGTGGTGAAGATCAAGGTGCGCCCTCGGGTTTCGTGACGGGACCGCGTGGCCCTGGATTCGTTGTGGGGCCCATGCCCTTGGAACGGCGTGGTGCCGGCTGTCCGAATCGAACGGACGACCTTCCGCTTACAAGGCGGGTGCTCTACCAACTGAGCTAAGCCGGCCAGGGGGAGCGATTGTAGGAGCCGGGTTCCCAGCGGCGCGCGGCGAGGCGTCACGCGCTGTATCAGCGGCGTTGCCGCTATTTGATGCGCTTGAGCGAAGGGCGAGGGGTGCCGGGCTCAGGCGGTGTGGGCGGTTCGGCAGGGGGTTCCGGCTCGCCGGGCGCAGGTCGGCCAGGCAACTTGTCACCGGGCACAGTGTCGACGCTCTCCGTGGCCTGACGCGCCAGCCGCAGGCCCCGGGCGGGTGCGGGGGCGCGTCCCTTCGGCGTGGCACCGGTCTGGGTTGGCGCACCAGCAGGGGTGGCAGACGCAGCCTCCGGGCCCGCGGGCATCGGGAAGGCCATGCCCTGGCCGTTCTCGCGCGCGTAGATGGCCACCACATGGTCCACTGGCACCACGATTTCTCGCGGTACACCGCCGAAGCGGGCCTTGAACTCGATGAAGTCGTTGCCGAGCTTCAACCCCGAGGTGGCCTCGAAGCCGACGTTGAGCACGATCTCGTTGTTCTTGACGTACTCCGCCGGCACCTGCACGCTCGCGTCGACATGCACCGCGATGTAGGGCGTGAAGCCGTTGTCGGTGCACCAGTCGTGCAGCGCGCGCAGCAGGTACGGGCGCGTCGGGCTGCCCTGGTTGTCGCTGCTCGGACCCGTCGCCATGGTCTTGCTAGCCCTTCGCCAAGCGGACGCCGCGGAGCCGGCTTTGCCGGGCCGCTGGCGTTGCCCCCGGGAACTCGAAGAGTCCCCTTCGTGAGCTCAGGGGGGGGCGGCGAAGCCGCTTCGGGGGGGAGATCATCTACTTGCGCATCACCTTCTCGGAGGGGGTGAGCGCCTCGATGTAGGCCGGTCTCGAAAAGATGCGTTCGGCGTACTTCAGCAACGGCACGGCGTTCTTCGACAGATCGATGCCGTAGTAGTCGAGGCGCCAGAGCAGCGGCGCGATGGCCACGTCGAGCATGCTGAAGTCGTCGCCCAGCATGTACTTGTTCTTCAGGAAGATGGGCGCGAGCTGCGTCAGGCGGTCGCGGATCTGCTCGCGCGCCTTCTCGAGCTGCTTCTCGGTGGCCTTGACGCCACGCGCCTCGAG
>JAEUPE010000035.1 GCA_016790435.1 Rubrivivax sp.
CGCATGGTGCGGACAGGGGCCGACGGGAAGGCGCTCGCGCACCTCGTGGCGCGGTGAGCGGCGCGGCTCTTGCGCCGGCGGGCGACTGGCTTCCTTCGAACCCGGCACGCATCGAGTCAACCGCTCCAGACGAAGCAAACACCCCCCGCCGCGCGCAGCGCAACACTAGACCTCCTGCCGCACCGCATACAACGCCAGCTCCACGTCATTGCGCACACCCGTCTTCTCCAGGATGCGCGCCCGGTAGGTACTCACCGTGTTGGACGACAACGCCAGCTGCTGCGCGATCTCGCCCACGCTCGCCCCTTGGCTCAGCAGGCGGAAGACCTGGTACTCGCGGTGCGAGAGCCGGTCGTGCAGCGGCTCGTCGCCATGCCCGCCCACGGCGCCTGCGAGCAGCTCGGCCACGTGCGGCGTGACGAACAGCCGGCCGCCGGCGACGCGGCGGATGGCCTCGATCATCTGCTCGGAGTCGGCGCTCTTGTTCAGGTAGCCCGAGGCGCCCAGCTTGAGGCTGCGCACGGCGTACTGGCGGTCGGGGTAGGTGCTGAGCATCAGCACCGGCAGCTTGGGGAACTCGGCGCGCAGCTGCTTGAGCGCCTCGAGCCCGTCGCGCTGCGGCATGGCGATGTCCATCAGCACCACGTCGATGCCGCCGGCGCGCACCAGCGCCACCGCCTCGGGACCGCTGGCGGCCTCGCCGGCGAGCGCGATGTCGGCCGCGTCAGCCAGGATCTGCTTGATGCCCTGGCGGACGATCTGGTGGTCGTCGCAGATGAGGACGCGGATCATGGCGCGGGCGGCGGCGCAACGGACGGGCTCGTCGGCTCCGGTGCACCAGGAGGCGTGGGCGCCGGGTGCGGTGAGGGCTCAGGCGCTGCCTGACGCGATTCCAGGGGCGAGGCCGGCCCGGCCAGCGGCATCTCCAGGCGCACGCGCGTGCCCACCCCGGGCGCGCTGTCGATGGTGAGCCGGCCGCCGAAGTGGGCGGCGCGCTCGCGCATGCCCATCACGCCGTAGCTGCGCGCGTCGTCCAGCGCCTCGGGGGCAGCGCCAACACCGTCGTCGCGCACGTCCACGTAGAGCACCGGGTCGGGCGGATCGTCGACGGCGATGCGGATCGACACCTTGCGTGCCCGCGCGTGCCGGGCCACGTTGGACAGCATCTCTTGCACGATGCGAAAGACGGCAATGGCCTGCGGCCCCTCGGGCGGCGGCACGCCCGCGGCCACGTGCAGTTGCACGTCGCGCTCGAGCTCGGCGCTCTCGAAGAACTCCTGCGCCTGCCACTCCAACGCCGCCCACAGGCCCTGGTGGTCGAGGATGCTCGGACGCAGGTCGGTGATGATGCGGCCCACGTTCTCGACCGCGGTGTCAATGAGCTGGCCCATGCTGTGGCACTTGCCGGCCAGCTGCTCGCGGCCGGTGACGCGCCGGCCGAGCCAGTCGACATCCATCTTCAGCGCCACCAGCAGCGAGCCGAGCTCGTCGTGGATCTCGCGCGCGATGCGCGTGCGCTCGGCCTCGCGCACCGTCTCGCGGTGGTTGGCGAGCTCGCGGATGCGCGCCAGCTCCTGCGCGCGCTTGCGCTCGGTGATGTCGACGAAGGTGACGACGGCGCCCTGAACGCGGCCGTCCTCGATGATGGGGTGGCTGGAGTACTCGGCGAAGAACGAGGTCCCGTCGGCGCGCCACAGCACCTCGTCCTCGATGCGGCAGGGGAGGCCACGGCGGAAGGCGTTGAAGATGGGGCAGTCGGCCTCGGCGTAGTGGCCACCGTCGGCGTGCGAGTGGTGGATGAGCTCGTGCATGTTGCGCCCGAGGATGCGCTCGGCCGGCCAGCCGAGCTGCCGCGCGGCACTGCGGTTGACGAACATGCATCGGCCCTCGAGGTCGATGCCGAACACGCCGTCGCCGGTGGACTCGAGCAGCAGGCCAAGGCGGTCGCGCCAGAGCTCGGCGACACGGCCGCGCTCGACGGTGTCGGCAAAGCCGGCGGGCTGGATCAACGGCGAGAGCATTGGGGGGCGGATCGCAAGGCGCGTGCCGCGGCGCGCCGACACGAATGCACAGGATCGAGGCGCCGTGCACCGAAAGCGACGGGGCCCGATACAGCCCCGCCCTATGCGGCCCCATGCGGCCCGGCGCTCCGCGGCCCGATACGGCCCCGTGCTGCTTCAGCGCTGGCGGATGATCCTGCCGACCCCGGTACCCGCCAGGGCGCCGGCCGCGCTTGTCGCCGGCCGCAGGCCGACATAGGCCGCGCGTGGCCGGATCAACACCGCCTGGCGCTGCTGCTCCAACACGTGCGCCACCCAGCCCACGGTGCGCGCGATGGCGAACAGCGCGAACGCCGCGCCCGACGGCGCGCCGAGCGCGCGGCACAGCGCGACGAGCCCGAAGTCGATCGTCGGCCCCTGGCCATGCCACTCGCGCACGGCGTCGACCAGGCGCTTGCGCACGCGGTCGGCCGGCAGCCGCGCCAGCAGCGCGCAGCCGCGTGGATCGCCCTGCGGGTAGAGGCGATGTCCGAAGCCCGGCGGCGGTGACGGCTGCGAGGCCAGCCAGCGCTGCAGGCTCGCGGCCCGGCCACGCGTGGCGTCGATCGACGGGCCGAGCGCCTCGACGCGCAGCACCAGGCCGCCGTGGCGCTCCCCGCTCAGCGCAGCGAGCGCGGCGCCCACCGCAACGTCGATCTCGGCCCCCGCGCTGGCCGCGCAACGCGCCGTGAAGCTGGAGACGTTGAACTCATGGTCGGCGCACAGCACGAGCGCATGCCGCAGTTCGTCCGCCGCGCTGTCGGGCAGCCCCCAGGCGTGCTGCAGCCATTCATGCACGGGCAACGCGCCGCGCGCTTTCGGCCGCGCAGTGGCGGCGGTGCCCATCGCCTGCACGCAGTGCCAGCCGGCGCTGGCCGGTGCGGCCCCCGCCAGCGCAGGCGCCCACTCGGCCGCGACCTCGTGGTAACCCGCCAGCAGTCGCCTGGGCCAGGGCAGCGCCGCATGCCGCGCCAGGGCGGCACGCGTGCGGCGCGAGAGCGGCGGCGCGTCGCCGGGCAACTCGCCGCGGGGCACGTCCCACAGCAGCGCGGCCACGTCCTCGAGCGTGGCCCGTTCGGCCAGCCGCAGCGCGTCCTGCCCGCGGAAGTAGATGCGGTCCTGCTCGATCAGGCAGAGGCTCGATTCGAGCACCGGCAGGCCGAAGTCGAGCGCGGTGCCGGCCACGCCGCGCGGGCGGCGCGCGACCTCGTGACGGCGCTTCAGGCGCTCCACCTCCGAGCGGCGATAACGCTTGCCGCGCGCACCCGCCTGCACCGCTGGGTGCAGCAGGCGCCGGCTGACGTAGCTGTAGAGCGTGGGCAGGCTCACCCCCAGCAGCGCCGCGGCCTCGCGCGCCGCCAGCCAGTCGGGTGCGTTCTCGGCCACAGGTCGCGCGGGCATGGATCGAGCCAATCAAGATTGACGCGCCACCCCGGCGCGGCGTCGAATGCTGGCACAGCGCGAGGACGCGCTGGCGAAGGAGAAACCCATGAATCTCTCCGCTGCCGCGGTGCTGACTTCGGCCGCTGACGCCGCGCGAGCGCTGTGGCTCGCGGCAGGATTGCCCGCGGCGGCGCTCGAAAGGCTGCAGCTCACCGGCACCGAGCCGGCGGCGCCCTCGTCGTTCGCCATCGCCACCGCGCTGCAGGCGAGCCTCGGCGCTGCGGCGCTCGCGGCGGCGGACCTGGGCGCGGCGAACGGCGGCCCGGCGCAGACGGTCACCGTCGATGCCGCCGACGTCGTGCGCGAGGCGACGTGCCACTTCACGCTCGACGGGCGCAAGCCCGAGCTCTGGGATCCGATCTCCGGCCTCTACCGTTGCGGAGGTGGCTGGGTGCGCATCCACGCCAACTTCGCACACCACCGCGACGGCGTGTTGCAGCTGCTCGGCCTGCCCACCGGCGCCACGACACCGCGCGCGGATGTCGAGGCGGCGCTGAGCGGCTGGTCGGCGCTCGACTTCGAGGCCGCCGCCAGCGAGCGCGGCCTCGTCGTGGCCGCGGTGCGCAGCGCGGCGCAGTGGCAGGCCCATGCGCAAGCCGCGGCGCTAGCGGCCCAACCGCTGCTCTCGATCGAACGCATCGGCGATGCACCGCCCGGCCGCTGGACACCGATTTCGCCGGCGACCGCGCCTTTGAGCGGCCTGCGGGTGCTCGAGCTCACGCGCATCCTCGCTGGCCCGGTGGCCGGCCGCACGCTCGCGGCCTACGGCGCCGACGTGCTGCTGATCAATGCGTCGCACCTGCCCAACATCGAGGCCCTCGCCGACACCAGCCGCGGCAAACTCGCGGCGCTGCTGGACCTGCGCCGCGACGAGGAGTCGGCGCGCTTGCACGAGCTCGTGCGCGAGAGCGATGTCTTCCTGCAGGGCTACCGGCCCGGGGCGCTCGAAGGGCTCGGCTTCGGCCCGCTTGCGCTGGCGCAGCTGCGACCCGGCATCGTCTGCGTGTCGCTCTCAGCCTATGGGTCCACCGGCCCATGGGCCACGCGGCGCGGTTTCGACTCGCTCGTGCAGAGTGCCACCGGCCTGAACATGGCCGAAGCGGAAGCGTTCGGCGAGAGCGCGCCGCGCGCGTTGCCGCTGCAGGCGCTGGACTTCGGGGCCGGATACCTGCTCGCCTTCGGCGCGGCGGCGGCGCTGCACCGCCAGCGGCAGGAGGGTGGCAGTTGGCATGTGCAGGTCTCGCTCGCGGGAGTGGGCCGCTGGCTGGCGGGCCTGGGCCGCGTGCCGGGGCCCGGCACACCGTGGCCTCGATTCGAAGGCGCGACGGAAGAGAGCGACAGCGGCTTCGGCCGCCTGGTCGCGGTACGGCATGCCGCGCGGCTGTCGGCCACGCCGGCGAAGTGGCTTCGCCCGTCGATGCCGCCGGGCACGCATCCCCCGGCCTGGCCCGCTCGCGGCGCGTGAAGCGGGGCGACGCGGTTGGCGCTGACAGCGCCGTCCGCATCGCTCTGTCAGGCCGGCAGCTCGAGCAGCTTCAGCCGCTGCACCTTGCCAGAGGGGCCGCGCGGCAGCTCGCTCACGAAGCGGAAGACCTTGGGCGTCTTGTAGCGGCCGAGCTTGTCGCCGCAGAAGGCGCGCAGCGCCGCCTCGGTGGCGGCATCGGGCGCCTGCCCTTCGCGCAGCACGATGCAGGCGAGGATTTCCTGGCCGTAGTGCTTGTCGGGCACGCCCACCGCCGCCGCGTCGAGCACGGCCGGGTGCGCGAGCAACGCCTCGTCGATCTCGCGCGGCGCGATGTTCTCGCCGCCCTTGATGATGAGCTCCTTGATGCGGCCGGTGACGAAGAAGAAGCCGTCGGCGTCGCGGTGGCCGAGGTCGCCGGTGCGCAGCCAACCGTCGGGCGTGAAGGCGGCGGACGTCGCCTCGGGGTTCTTGTAGTAGCCGCGCATCACATTGGGGCCGCGGATGGAGAGCTCGCCGGTCTCGCCATCCGGCAAGGGCTGCAGATCCTTGCCGATGATGCGCGCCTCGCAGCCGCTGGCGCGGCCGACCGAGCCGATCTTGCGCCGCGCGGGATCGAGCGGATTGCTGAACGAAGGCGCCACGGTTTCGGTGAGGCCCATCGTCTCGACGATGCCGATGCCGAACTTGGCCTCGAAGGCGCGGTGGTGCTCGGGAGGCAGCGCGGCGCTGGCACTGCGGCAGAAGCGGATGCGCGCGAGCGCCTCGCGGGCCGGGGCATCGCCCTCGAGCAGGAAGGCGATCATCGTCGGCACCACGTTGATCCACGTGCAGCCGCGGCCGATGGCCTGGCCCCAGAACTGGGTGGCCGAGAACTTCGGCGGCAGCACGACGCTGCCGCCATGCGCCAGCGGCGCGAGCATCGTCACCGCGAAGGCGTTGATGTGATAGAGCGGCAGCACGCCGAGCACGCGGTCGCCGGCGACGAGGCCGTGCTCGGCGCTGATGGCGCGCGCGTTGGCGGCCAG
>JAEUPE010000003.1 GCA_016790435.1 Rubrivivax sp.
GAAGACCAGCAGGTGATAGGCGGCGATACCCCATCCCACGCCGGCCAGCGGCAGTGCGTAGCGCGCGCTGCGCGCGTCCGACGCGAACAGGCCCATGCCGAGCACCAGCACCAGCGGGAACATCGCGATGCGCTGGTACCAGCACAGCACGCAGGGTGTCTTGCCCATCACCTCGCCCAGAAACAACGCGCCGGCCGTGGCCAGCAACGCCAGCAGCCAAGCCAGGAACAGCGGCGCCCAGAACGTGGCGTTCCGGCCCTTGCCGTCCTGCGCGGCCGCGCGTTCCTCGCTCATCGTGCCAGCGGCGCGAAGCCGGGCGCCCAGGCGCAGTCGACCGTCACCTGCGCATGGACCGCCGATGCCACGCCAGCGGCCAGCAGCGCAGCGCGGCAGCGGGACAACACACGCTTCGGAACTGGGAAGCTCATCCTCGTCATTCTCGTCCGGAGTTCCCTGATTGGCGCTTCCGGATTCACGTCGTGCCCCCTCGCTCGGCCCCGCGCGCGCCAGTTCCGGGCCCGAAGGAGGCCAGCACGAGCAGCGCCGCGCTTCCGACAATGAAGATGTCCGCCAAATTGAAGGCGGGCCAGTGCATGTCTCGCCAATGCAGGTCGAGGTAGTCGACCACGGCGCCGATGCGCAGCCGGTCCGCGACGTTGCCGAGCGCACCCCCGATCAGGCCGACATACGCCGTCGTTTCGAGTCGGCTGCGAACGCCGCGCCACAGCAGCACGGCGAGCGCCACGCTGACGGCCATGCCGACCGCGGTGAGGAAGTTGCGCTGCCAGCCACCGGCGTCGGCCAGGAACGAGAACGAGGCACCGGGGTTCAGGACATGGACCAGATTGAACCAGGCGGTGACGGTGACGCTTTCGCCCTGGGGCAGCTTCGCGGCCACGATCCACTTCACGCCCTGGTCCAGCACCAGAATCAATGCGGCAACACCCATCAGCAGCCACGAGCGGCCGCGTGAGGCCACAGCCTCAGGGCGCGGTTCCGCGAGTCCGGCGGGTGCAGGGATCATCGATCGCGGTCCTCGATCAGCCGCTCGAGTTCGGGCGGGATCGCCATCGGCTCGAACGCGCTGACGTTCGCGCCGCCCGTGTTGCCCACCGGCAAACGTCCGGCCAGGTGGCCGAGCGGGACCAGCGCGATGCGCATCAACTGGCCCGCCACTTCGCGCCGGTCGCGTGCGTTCCAGCCGGCCCGAAGCATCTGCCAGTGCACCCGGATGTGCGGGACGAAGTCGAGTTGCCCCAGCACATGCGCGCGCTCGAGGGCGGCGAACGCGCGCCTGGCGTCGCCTGCGGCCCGGTGCCGGGCGGCCTCGGCCATCGCGGCCTCGAAGGCCTCGATCCGCCGTGTTCTTGTCTTCGCCATCACTTGCCCTCGCCTTTCCTCAGCAGCCTGAGGCCGTTCAGCACCACCAGCAGGCTCGCGCCCATGTCGGCAAACACCGCCATCCACATCGAGGCGTTGCCGAACACTGCCAGCACCAGGAACACCGCCTTGATGCCGAGCGCCAGCGTGATGTTCTGCCACAGCACCGCGTGCGTGGACCGCGACAGCCACACGGTCTCGGCAATGCGGCGCAGGTCGTCGTTCATCACCACCACGTCGGCCGCTTCCATCGCGGTGTCGGTGCCGGCGGCGCCCATCGCCACGCCGATGTCGGCTTGCGCCAGCGCCGGCGCATCGTTGATGCCGTCGCCAGTCATCGCGGTCAGGCCATGTCTTGCCTGCAGTGCCTTGATCGCTTCGAGCTTGTCCTCGGGCAACAGGTTCCCGCGCGCTTCGTCGATGCCGGCCTCGTGCGCAATGGCCGTGGCCGTGGCCTGGTTGTCGCCGGTCAGCATCACCGGCGTGATGCCCAGGGCCTTCAGCGATGCCACCGCTTCGCGCGACGACGGCTTGATCGAGTCGGCGACGGCGAACAAGGCGGTGGGGCCCGCATCCGAAGCCAGCAGGCTGACGGTGCGGCCCGCTTCCTCGTGTGTGCGCAAGGTTGCCTCGAGGGCCGGCGAGCACTGGCCACGTTCCTCGATCAGCCGGTGGTTGCCAAGCACGTAGACCGTGCCGCCGATGTCGGCCTGCACACCGCGACCGGCGATGGCCTTGAAGTCCTTCGCCTCGACGCTGTTGGGCGCCAAGCCGGCGGCGATGGCACGCGAGACCGGATGGTCGGAGTGCCCCGCCAGCGCGGCGGCGATGTGCTCGGCGGCAGCAGCGTCGGTCCCCGGACCGAGCGCCTCCCAGGCCACCAGCTTGGGCTTGCCCTCGGTGATGGTGCCGGTCTTGTCCAGCGCGATGGCCTTGAGCTTGCGCGCCTCTTCCAGATAGATGCCACCCTTGATCAAGATGCCGCGGCGCGCCGCGGCTGCCAGACCGCTGACGATCGTCACCGGGGTCGAGATGACCAGCGCGCACGGGCAGGCGATGACCAGCAGGACCAGCGCCTTGTAGACCGCCTGCATCCAGGTCCATTCGAACAGCCAGGGGCCGAGCAGTGCCACGCCCAGCGCGATGACGAAGACCGCCGGCGTGTAGATGGCGGCGAAGCGATCGACGAAGCCCTGCGTGGGCGCCCGCGTACCCTGCGCTTGCTCGACCGCGTGGATGATGCGCGCGAGCGTCGAATTCGACGCCAGTGCGTTGACCTCGAACTCGAAGCTGCCGGTCTCGTTGATCGTGCCTGCGAACACCGGGTCGCCGACCGCCTTGTCCACTGGGATGCTCTCGCCCGTCACCGGCGCCTGATTGATGCTGGTGCTGCCGGCGGACAGCACGCCGTCCATCGGCACGCGCTCGCCGGGCCGGACTCGCACGATGGCACCGAGCACCACGGAAGCGACCGGCAGGGTCGCCCAGCTGCCGTCGGCCTGCCGCACCGACGCTTCCTCGGGCGCCATCGCGAGCAGGCCCTTGATCGCGTTGCGGGCCCGATCGACCGCACGCGCCTCGATCGCTTCCGCGATGGCGTACAACGCCATCACCATGGCCGCCTCGGGCCACTGGCCGATCACGAACGCGCCCGTGACAGCCACGGTCATCAGCGCGTTGATGTTCAGCCGCCCGTGGCGCAGCGCCGTCAGCCCCTTCCTGTAGACGTCAAAGCCGGCCAGCCAGATGGCTGCGGCCGCCACGGCGAGTCCCGCGGCTTTCCAGACCTGCATGTCCGGGGCGAAGAAGCCGAGCACCTCTGCACCGATGGCCAACAGCAGCGCGCCAACGAGCCGCGACGCGCCTTCCGATCCGGCGCCGTGATCATGGCCCTCTGTGCCCGCCGGCGCGGCGCTGATCGAGTCGCCGCTCTTGTCCGGCAGCGGCTGCGGGTCGAAGCCGGCCTTGCGGATGGCGGCAACGGCCTCTTCGACGGAAGCAGCCGGCGCATCGATGGCCAGCGTGCGCTGACCGAGCTGAAAGTTCATCGCGCGGATGCCGGCGACGAGCTCGACCGCGCGCCTGATCTCCGACTCCTCGCTGGCGCAGTCCATCGTCGGCACGCGGAACCGCGCCAGGCCGGCGGGTGCGCCGGGGTTCTCTGAGACCGGCGCGGCGCCGACGCTGCCGTGAGCGGCGCAGCAGGCGTCGGCAGACTCACCGGCGGCAGCGGGAGAAGCGTGTGCGGACGTGGTGCTCACGGGTGTGGTTCCTTGGCTCATGGCGGCCATTGGAAACCCTGAAGCCGCTGTAGAGTCAAGGCTCGAGGTCCAACACGGGGAAGACCATGCGCATCGGTGACCTGGCCGAATCGACCGGCACGGCGGTCGAGACGATCCGCTTCTACGAGCGCGAGGGCCTGATCCCCGCGGCCCAGCGTGCCGACAACAACTACCGCATGTACACGGCCGCCCACGCGGAGCGGCTGGCGTTCATCCGCCACTGCCGCAACCTGGACATGACGCTGGACGAGATCCGCACGCTGTTGCGGCTGCGCGACGCGCCCGCGCAGGATTGCGGCGAGGTCAACGAGCTGCTCGACGAGCACATCGGGCACGTCAGCCACCGCATTTACGAGCTGCGCACGCTGCAGAAGGATCTGAAAGCGCTGCGCGCGAGGTGCGGCACGCCGCACACGCTCGAGCAGTGCGGCATCTTGAACGAGCTCGACACCGCGGCCGCCCAGTCGACCCCGGGGCCACCGCACCGCCACATCCGCGGTACGCATTGAGCCCCGCCGCCGCCAGCACGGTTCAATCACGGCGAAGAACTGCTACTCGTGAACACGATCGTCGTCGAGTCCACGCTGACCTGCCCGAAGTGCGGCCACGTGATGCAAGAGACCATGCCCGTCGACGCCTGCCAGTACTTCCACGAATGCGAAGGCTGCAAGACGCTGTTGAGGCCGTTGCCTGGCGACTGCGGCGTCTTCTGCTCCTACGGCTCGGTGAAGTGTCCTCCGGTGCAGGCAAGGAGCTCGTGCTGCAGTTGACCGCCTGGCGGACGCGTTCCCGGCAGAATGGGACGATGAGGACGTTCCTGCTGTTCGTCGCCACGGCCGTGGCCGAGATCATGGGCTGCTATCTACCCTACCTGTGGCTCAAGCAGGGGCGCTCGATCTGGCTTCTTGTGCCCGCTGCCCTCAGCTTGGCGCTTTTCGCGTGGTTGCTGACCTTGCATGCCACCGCCGCGGGGCGCGTCTACGCGGCCTACGGCGGGGTCTACATCGGCGTGGCGCTCGCGTGGCTGTGGGCCGTCGACCAGGTGCGTCCGACACCCTGGGACCTGGCGGGCGCGGCCGTGGCGCTGCTCGGCATGGGCATCATCATGTTCCAGCCGGCGCGGTAAGGCGCCCTCGGCCACAGCAGTTCGAACACCAACGAGTCCACTGCCTGAGCTACGTCCGCCTGACTCCGACGCTGCTCGCCCTGGCGGCGCTGACCTGCTCGGCGCAAGCGGCGCCCACGCCGGTGAGTCGATCCGAGCAACCATTCAGCGACGATCCGCTCGGCAAGGCGGTTGTGATCAGCGGCAGCTGGGAATACAGCGACGAGCGCCGCAACAACTTCACCCTCGACGGTGCAAGCGCGCGCAGTCACCGCGTGCGCGAACACGAAGTCAAGCTCGATGTGCGCACTCGGTGGGCGGCCGACACAAGCACCTTCGTGCAGGTGACCGGCCTGGACGAAACTCGATCTGGGGAGGCGGACAACAAGCGGGTCGCGCAAGTGCTCGAGCGCGGCCAGATGTGGATTCACCAAGACCACGTCGCCGGAACACGCTGGTCGCTGCAGGCTGGCCGTGTCAAGCTGCTTGATCAACGGGCCTGGTGGTGGGAAGAGGAAGTCGATACCCTCCGCGCACGCCATGACAGCGGGACTTGGCGGCTCGACGCAGGCATCGCGCGCGAACTGCTGCGCAAGTCATCCGCCGACAGGGGCGTACAACCCGATGCGCGCGGCGTCACTCGCTTCTTCGGCCAGGCGACCTGGCCCTGGGCGCCGCGCCATGCGCTTGACGTCTTCTGGCTGGTGCAGCACGACAGATCGCCGCGCCCCGCGGTCGGCGCCGTGTTCCGCGACGAAGACGACACCGACCCAAGCGACCTGCGCGCGCGCTGGGTGGGCTTGCGTGCCCTTGGCGAGTGGCGCGTCGAGAACGGAGCGCGCCTGGCCTACTGGGCCGACGCCGCATGGCTGTCGGGCCGCGAACACGTCAGCGCATTCGATGCGCAGGCCGACGGCACGTTCAGGGCCGTCGGCGCGAGCGAGCGCCGTGTGCACGGCAACGCTTTCGATATCGGCGCCACCGCCAGCTTGGCTCTACTGCTGCGGCCCTCGTTGACCGTGGGCTACGCGCACGGCTCGCCGCGCTTTCGCCAAACCGGCCTGCAGGAGAACAAGACGCGCTTCGCAAGCGGGAAGCGCTGGCAGCGTTACGGAGAGCTGGTGCAGCCCGAACTGTCGAACCTGTCGGTGGCCAGCGTGGGCACCGGTGTGCGAGTTCTCGCGGACAGTTCGATCGAGCTGATGCTGCACTGCCTGCGACAGGTGCGCGCCAGCGATCACGTCCCCGGCTCGCGCCTTTCCGCCAAACCCCAGGGCACCAGTCGCCACCTTGGACGAGAGGTGAACCTGTTGGTTGCGTTGCGCGAGCACAGCCGCATCGAGTTCAGCTTCGAGGCCTCTCACTTCAAGCCCGGCACCGCGTTCGCGCCGGGTGAACGCCAAGCGGCGCGCGTCTTCGAGTTTGGCGTCTCCTTCCGCTTCTGACGAGAGGGACCACGCAACCCAAGCGAGTGCGAGACGTGCGGCTTGTTCACGGCCAGAAAACGGCCAACCACGCTGCGGCCGCCAAGGCCAGGCCGATCGCCACAGCAGCGCTCCCAAGGTCCTTCGCGCGGCCGAGCAACGGGTGAATCTCGCAGGACACGGCGTCGGCCAATGACTCAATGGCGGAGTTCAGGAGCTCTACCAGCCAGACTTGAACAACGCTGGCGACGAGCAACAAGCCCTGCCATCGATCCGGTGCCCATGCGAGTGCAAACAGGATCAGCGGAACACCGACCACGACCTCCTGCCGAAACGCGGCTTCGACTCGCCAAGCTGCAACCAAGCCGCGCGCAGAGTAGCCGCAGGCGCGCCAGATGCGACCCAGGCCCCCCCCGCGCTCTTCAGCATTGCTGCCGGAGCCGTGGGCATCTCGGTGTCCGCGCCGTGGTCAAGCGAGCTTATCGTTTGCCGTCTCCAAACTAGAGGCCGCGGGCCTGGCTGCACTTCGCCACGATTGGACGAGGTGGAAGGACAGCGCCGCAACCGTCCAGCAAATCCAAGCCGTCCACAACGAGTGGCTCAGGTAGTGCGCACCGCGCATCATCTGTACCCACCCCAGGCCCAGGCCCACGGCCACGGTCGCGATCAACCACCGTCGGGCGGCCACCGGCGCACGTTCGCGCAGCGCGAACCAGCCGGTGAGGAACGCAAACGCCGTCGAAGCATGCCCCGAAGGGAAACATCCACCGGGGCCGCCGTCTCGCACACCCGGCATCCAATGTGGAACGTACTCGGCCAGGCCGGCACCGAACTCGACCAGGGACCAAGGGCAACTGGTCGCACTGGTTCGCTTGAGCAGAGGAATCAACGACACGCACAGCAGCGTTGTCGCCAGCCACCACACGCGCTCTCGGCGCAACAGCCCACGCACGAACGCCAAGGGCCGCCACAGGCCGAGCACCAGCACCCCGAACAGCGCCCAGGCCAGCGCGCGTGCGCCGCCGTGCAGGACACCACCCGTCAACCAGTGATCGCGCCACACGAAGCCCTGCGCACTGCCGTACAGGCGAGCCAGAGGCAGGTCGAGCCCACCGATCTCCCACGCCGCCAGCAACACGAGGCCCGCGCAGATCGTCGCTGCATCGCGCAGCGCAGTACTGCGCGCCTGCCGCGAGACTGCCGGCAGTGGCATGGGAGCCGTCATCAGCGTCGGCACGCCGCGGAGATGTCGAACCCGCGCTCGTAGACGCTGGTGTCCACCTGAAGCAGCCCGAGCACCGAATGGAAGAGCTGGTCGTGAGCCCAGGGCTTGGCCGCCTGTGCGGCCAAGCAGTCGGCATCGAGGCCGAAGCTGCGCCTGAAGCCCGCCGACAGCCACCACACCATCGGCACCTTGGTCTGCTCGTCGGGGGCGATGGCGTAGGGCACGCCGTGCAGGTACAGGCCACTCTCACCCAATGACTCGCCGTGGTCCGAGACGTACAGCATCGCAGTGTCGAACCTCGCCTCGCGCTCCTTCAGGAAGGCGATGGTGCGAGCCAGGATGTGATCGGAGTAGAGCAGAGCGTTGTCGTAGGCGTTGACGATCTCCTGGCGGCTGCACTTTCGCAGCTCGCCGGTGTCGCAGGTGGGCACAAATCGTCGGAACGCCTCAGGGTAGCGCTTGAAGTATGTCGGCCCGTGATTGCCCAGCATGTGCAGCACGAGCAACAAGTTGCCCCGCGCATCGCGGGCGATGGTGTCCAGGCCGCGCAGCAAGGCTTCATCCAGGCAGCGCCCGTCGGCACACAGTTCAGGCAGTTGCGCCACATCGATCTGCTGCATCGGCAGGCCTTCGCAGGTTCCCTTGCAGCCGGATTGGTTGTCGCGCCAGAGCACGTCGAAGCCCGCTCGCTTGACGACGTGCAGGAGTGACTCGCTGCCACGGATGCGGTCTTCGTCGTAGTCGCGGCGGCCGATAGCCGAGAACATGCACGGCAGCGAGGTCTCGGTGTCGGTCCCGCAGGCACTCACGTCGCGGAA
The DNA here is from genome assembly GCA_016790435.1 of Rubrivivax sp. Classification (GTDB taxonomy): domain Bacteria; phylum Pseudomonadota; class Gammaproteobacteria; order Burkholderiales; family Burkholderiaceae_C; genus Rubrivivax. Next base: position 8,235 of record JAEUPE010000003.1, read on the forward strand.
GTTCAGCACGTCGAGCCGAGCGAGCTCAGGCGTGGTCTACCGCGCGTAGCCGCTCAAGCCCCAGTTCGCCGCGCGGGCCGTCTCGCCGACCACGATCACGACCAGCGCCGGGCGCGTGCGCGCGGCCCAGGAAGCGGCCAGGCGCGCATCGGCGCCGACCACGGCGCGCGGCTTGCCGGCCTGGCGCGTGTCGGCGGCCAGCACGCGCGCGCTCGAGTACAGATAGTTCGCTGGCGTGATCAGATAGCGCAGGTCCTTCTGGTTGCGCATCAGCGCCGAGAAGTCCTGGAACACCAGCAGTACCGCAGCGATGAGCACGACGAACGCGCCGGCCAATGCGGCCGCGCGCACGACCGATGCGCGCACCAAGCTGCGCTGGGTCACCTGCACCCGCCACAACAGGGCCAACGGCAGCGCGGCGAACAGCACCAGGTGCGGCACCATGCCCCAACTGAACAGCTCGCCCGCTTCCGCCACCTCGGTGCGGAACACATTGCGCAGCATGCTCGGATTGAGGAAGACGCCGAAGCGCTGCATGTAGTAGGTGGCGAACGCGGTCGCGACGATCAGCACCGCCAGCAGCGGCCGGGCGAACCGGCGGTGCAGCACCAGCAACAGCAGCAAGAGATGCAGGGCGGTCAGCATGGCCAAGATTGCGCTGCCGAAAAGCCATGTGGCGACGTCCGACCACGAACGGTCGGCCGTCACGGCACGAACGAACGCTGTGTTGCACGCGACAGCGAAGAACAAGCTCGCGGCCAGCGCGAGCGCTTCGGTCGTGACTTCGGGACGAGAGCGCCACCGTGTCCCACCCAGTTCGAGCGGCTCGAGCGCGAGCCTCATGGCGCGCAGACGTCAAACACGCCGAAGCGGCCGGATGAACAATCGGACGAACGATCGGAGCAAAGCATCCGACCGCATGGTCAGGACGACGCCTTAAGGGCGACTTATTCGCGAAGGCGGCGTCGTGCCCGTGCTCGAGGCGAGCTTAAGTTGGCCCTAAGTTTGGCGTCCGTAGTCTCGCTGGATATGTCTGCCTTGGAGGTCAACGCGTGAAGTCAAGATTCGAACTGCCGATCGTTGCCGCGCTGTCAGTGGCCCTCGCCGCAACGACGCAGGCGCATGCCGCCGAACAGTGGGGAATCGGCACGCGAGCGGGCATTGCCATTTCGGGCGGCAAGCCGGCCAACGACATCGAACACACCGGCTTGTTCGGCACCTACGCGCTGTCGCCCGGCTCACGAGTCGGAATCTCGGCTGACTGGCTCGTCTACGACTTCGAAGGGCCATGGGCCGTGGTGGGCGTGCAGCAGGACACGGCCATCACGCCGAAGATCATCGACGCTAAGGTCAAGTCGACCCTGGTCAGTGCTTTCTATGAGCAGAACTACGGCGCCAGGACGGAGAGGTGGAACTGGAACTGGCGCGCCGGCCTGGGCTTCGCAAAGCCGAAGGCGCCGAACGTGTCTGGCCCCGCGACGGGCGGAGGCACCTTCACCATGAGCACGGATGCCGGCACCGAGACAGTTCTCTCAGGCGGCGCCAGTGTGCGCTACAACGTCTCGCCCAGCGTGAGTTTTGATCTGGGCGGCACGTTGAGGCACCACCGCGCCAAGTGGAAGATCACCGATACGGTGAGTGGGCGAACCGGGACGGTGAAGTCGTACTCCTCGATCGGTGTCGAGGCCGGGCTCGGGATTCGTTTCTGAACGCTACGAGCGGCCCGATAGTGCAGAACAACAGGACGGCATCGAATTCCGGTTAAGTGCGGGTTAAGGCGCGGTCCGAGAGACTGCGCCGCATGCACCTGTTCCGACGTATCGCGCCCGCGGTGGCGCTGTTCTGGATCGTCTCGCTGGGCTTGGCGATGCCCGGTGCCATTCTGGCCAGGGAGGCTCCACCGACGACGTTGAAGTTTGCCGAACTGGAGGCCGCGGGTGCACGGGTCGGGCAGGTGCGGGTCCGCACCGGCGAGATCTTCAATACCGAGGATGCGAACGAAGACCAGCTGCTCTTTCGATGGGCGAACGCGCTGCATATCCGCACGCAGGCCAGCGTCATCGAGCGTGCCCTGCTCTTCAAAACAGGGGATACGGTGTCGGTGGCGCTGATCGAAGAGACCGAGCGCCTGCTGCGCGGGGGCCGATACCTGTACGACGTACAGATTCGACCCCTGGCCTACCGGGATGGCGTGGTCGACATTGAAGTCTTTACCCGAGACACCTGGTCGTTGGACCCGGGTTTCAGCGCCGGCCGGTCCGGTGGCGTCAACTCGAGTGGCATCCGGCTCAAGGAATACAACCTGTTCGGCACGGGAATGTCGCTCAGCCTGGGTCGTTCCAAGAGTGTCGATCGCACGAGTACCGAGTTCCAGTTCGCCAACGACCGCGCGTTCGGCACCTGGACCGCGGTCAACTTGAGCGTGGCGCAGAACAGCGACGGCCGGCGCGACGCGGTTTCCGTCGTCCGGCCGTTCTATGCGCTGGATACCCGCTGGTCCGCCGGAGCCACCGTCTCCCGCGACGACCGCATCGAAGCCATCTACAACGCGGGCGCCGTGGTCAGTGAGTATCGGCAGCGGCAGAACAAGGCCGAGGTCTTCGGCGGCTGGTCGCGCGGTCGTGTCGATGGCTGGGTGCAACGCTACTCGTTGGGCGTCGGCCTGCTCGACAACGCGTTCGAGGCCGAGCCGGGGCGGGTTGCACCGGCCACGCTGCCCGAAGACGAGCGCCTCGTGGCGCCCTTCGTCCGCTATGAGTTGATCGAGGATCGCTTCGAGAAGCTGCAAAACCGCAACCTCATCGCCAAGCCCGAGTTCTTCGCGCTGGGCCTGGCTTCCACGGTCAGCCTGGGCTGGGCAAGCACTGCCCTGGGTTCAACTCGCGACACGCTGGTGTACTCGGCAACAATCAGTCGCGGCTTCGAGCCCGCGCCCGAGCACACGTTGGTCGCATCCGGCTCGATCTCAGGGCAGTACGCGAAGGGGCAGGTGCGCCGGCAGCATCTGGGTATGCAGGCCCGTTACTACCTGCCGCAAAGCAGCCGCTGGCTGTTCTTCGCCGGCGCAAGCGGCGACATGCTGACCAACCCGGACCCCAGCGACACGTTGCTGCTGGGTGGCGACAGCGGCCTGCGCGGCTACCCCTTGCGCTACCAGAGCGGACACCGACGCGCGCTGTTAACGCTCGAGGAGCGCGTGTTCACGGATCTGTACGTGTGGCGGCTCCTTCGCATCGGCGGTGCCGCCTTCTTCGACGTGGGCCGCGCCTGGGGTGGCAACAACGTGAACACCGCCAACCCGGGCTGGCTCGGCAACGCCGGCGTCGGCCTGCGCATCCTCAGCGCACGCGCAGCGTTCAGCAACGTGATGCACGTGGACGTCGCGTTCCCGCTGAACGCAACCGATGACGCGAAGAAGGTTCAGCTCCTGGTCAAGACCAAAGTGAGCTTCTGAAGCCGGTACGCGGCTCAGGCGAGGTCGACCAGACGAAGCAGGATCGTGTCGCGGCCTTCCGCGTGCACCCGGCGCACCACGACAGCGTCGATCAGGGTTCGATGCGCCAGGTAGGCGGACACGCACTCGGAGCCCGGCGCCATCGGCCCGTAGGCCCCTGCCAGCACCGCGCCGGCCACGTAGGCTTGCACAGGCAGTCCGTCAACGCAGACTTCGAAGTGCACCCCGTTGGTGTCCTCGGCGTAGTAGGGCTCGTATCGTTGCATGGCAAGTGACTGTCGCGCATTGGCACGCCTGCCGCACAAGCATGCGCCGGGCGTCGGGGGCACGTCGATGCTCAAGCGCGCTGGCTTAAGCGGTGCTTATGCAGTCACTCCCCGGCGCGACGATTCGGCGCGAAACAACAGCCGAAGTTAGGTCACTTCGCGAGGGCCTTCGTCGAGACTTGATTTGCGGCAGGCAGATCCTGACCCGGACACTGCGCGCCTTCGGCAAAGCGAACCAGCACCACCAGGCCCTGGCCGCCAACCGGCATCTGCAGGCTGACCTGTGCACCGTGGCGCTCGGCAATCGCGCGTACGATGGCCAGACCGAGGCCACTGCCGCTGCCGTCGTGCGCCAACGCCGTGGCATCGGCGCCGCGATAGAAGCGGTCGAACACGCGCGCCTGCTCGGCCTGCGGAATGCCGGGGCCGGTGTCGGCAACGCGCAGCTCCGGCACGCCGCTGCGCACGCCGGCCTCGACATCCACGACGCCGCCTGCGGGCGTGTACCGCAAAGCGTTCTCCACCAGGTTGTTCAGCAGCACCGTGATCTGCTCGCAGTCGCCTGCCACGACGACGCTGCCGTCGTTGGGGGGCGTGGTCGCCCCGAGGTCGATCCTCCTCTGTTCGGCCTTGATGCTGAACGTGCCGACGACGCTGCGCACGAGGTCGGCAAGGTCGACCGGCTCGATGCGCAATGTCTCGCCGTCCGGCTCGGTGCGCGCGATATGAAGCAACTGCTCGATCAAGCGCTGCGACCGGGCGACACCGCTGTCGAGCTCGCTCAGCGCGCGTGCCCGCTCGCTCTCGTTCTTCGACTCTTGCAGCAACTGCACCTGCAAGCGCAGAGCGGTCACCGGCGTGCGCAACTCGTGGGCTGCATCGGCGAGAAAGCGGCGTTGCGCTGCAAACGACACGGCCAGGCGGCTCATCAGGTCGTTGATGGAAGACACCAGCGGCGCGATCTCCTTGGGCACCTTCTCGAGCGAGATCGGCGCCAGCGAATGGGCACTGCGCCTCGCGACGTCTTGCGCCGCGCCACCCAGCGGCCGAAAACCGCGTCGCAGCCCGAACACCAGCACGCCGCCGATCACCACTGTGAGCCCGATCAGCGGCGGAAAGACCTTGCCGGCCGACTCGCCGGCCATCTCCTCACGGGCCGCGAGTCGTTGCGCGGCCTGGGCAACGCCTGCGGCGCTGACGTTCGAGTACACCACCCACGCCTGGCCCTCGACCACCGGGTGCGAAAGCCCCTCCGTGCTCGAAAACGGCAGCGCGACACGCGGGTCGGAAGAGAAGATCCTGCGTCCCTGCGGGGTCCACGTCATGGTCACGATCTCGTACTCATCGGCCACGCCGGTTCGGATTGGCAACTGAACGTCGTCGGCCTGGCCGGGGTGGTGACCTGCCCGGTGGTAGCTCGCCACGGCCTTGGCCACATGCTGCAGATCGGCGTCGAAGACCTCGTGCATCTCTTCGAGCGTCACGAAGTAGGTGATGAGCGAGACGAGCAAAGCCCCCAGCGCCAGGGTCCCCAGAGTCCACCGCAGCAGCGTGCGTTCGATCGAGCCCATCAACATTCCGCGACGCGATAGCCTACGCCGCGCACGTTCTTGATCACGGCCGCTCCGAGCTTCTTGCGCAGGTAGTGCAGGTGCACCTCGACGGCGTTGCTGCCGACCTCGTCGCCCCAGCTGTATACCGCCTCTTCCAGTTTCCGTCGCGAAACGACGGCCCCGGGGCGCTGCATCAGGGCCTCCAGCACAGCGAACTCCCGGGCCGACAACTCGACCGGATGTCCACGCAAAGTCACCGAGCGGCGGGCTGGGTCGAGGCTCAGTGAGCCGAAGGTCAGCAGCGGTGTGCCGCTGCCGGCATGGCGCCGCAACACGGCACGCACACGGGCCACAAGCTCGTCCAGGTCGAAGGGCTTGAGGACGTAGTCGTCGGCACCGGCGCCGAGCCCCGCGATACGGTCTTGCACGGTGTCGCGCGCGGATGCAATCAAGACGGGCAGTTGATTGCCCAGCCGGCGCAGCCAGGCCAGGAGCGCCATGCCGTCCTTCTTGGGCAACCCCAGGTCAAGGATGGCGAGGTCGTAGGCGCCGCTGGACAAAGACAACTCGGCAGCGCGGCCGTCGATCACCCAGTCCACGGCGAAACCGGCCCGGATCAGGCCCTCGCGCACGGCCTTGCCGATCATGGAATCGTCTTCGATGAGCAGGATGCGCATGGCGAACTGGTTGAATTGAGACGGCTATCGTCGCGGATTCTGGTGCAAGAGTCCTTGGGCTCTTGGGCCTTTTCGCCTTGCGCCTCGAGCCGCGCCGCACCGCACCGCACCGGGGTTCAACGTTGCGCTGGTCAGTGTCGATGGCCGTGGTGGGCATCGGGCACGTGCGCATGCGCGTGCCGCAGCGGCGCGTGCCGGTGCCGGTGGCTGTGTTCAGCGGCGGGCATCGGATCGTGCCCATGCTCGTGATGCCCGTCGTCGTGGCGGTGCGCGTGCTCGTGCTCCAGCGCTTCGTGCTCGTGCTCGTGGCCATGGGACTCCGCCAGGTGCAGCAGCACGCCGGCCAGCATCAGCACGCTGCCCAGCGCCATCAGGCCGCCGGCCGAGCGGTCGCCCAGCGCTACCGCGAACGCGGCGCCGATGAAGGGCGCGAAGGCAAAGACCGACCCCGTGCGCGCCGCGCCGAAGGCCCGTTGGGCCAGCAGGTAGAAGCGCAGGCTCAGGCCGTAACCCGTAGCCCCGATGGCGAACAGAGGCAACGCGGCACCGGCCGAGGGCAGGGGTTCGCGAAAGACGAGCGCCAGCACGGTGGTCGCCGTCGCGCCCAACACCGCCTTGGCCATCACCACCTGCCCGGGGTCGCGCTCGGCCAGCGCGCGCGAAAGCGTGTTGTCCACGCCCCAGGCCGCGGTGGCCGCCAGCACGGCCAGCATCCCCCACAGCTGCGCGCCGCCAGCACGTCCCTGGTCGAACACCAGCACCATGCCGCCGGCCAGCAGCAGGGCCATCGCCGTCCAGACGCGGCCGTCCATGGTCTCGCGGTACAGGCGCCAGGCCAGGATCGCGGTGAACAAGGCCTCCAGCGTCAGCATCAACGAGGCGCTGGTGCCGCTGGTGTTCTGCAACCCCCAGGCCAGCGCCACGGGCCCGACCACAGCGCCGAAACCCGCCATCGCCAGCAGCCGCGGCAGGTCGGCACGCTGCAATCGGGCCTCGCGGTCGATGCGCTGGCGCGACAGCAAGCCGACCGCGGCGGCCCCGGCATAGAGCAGCGCCGCCGTGCCGAACGCACCGAGTCCCGCGCCGAACTGCTGCACCAGCGGCGTGCTGATTCCGAACAGCGCCGCGGCCAGCAGGGCGAGCAGCCCACCTCGCAGGGCAGGGAGGGCAGACAGGTTCCGAGCGACCAAGGTCACCTACTTGACGGTGAAGCGCACCGTGATCGCTTTCGCCGCCGGCGTCACCAGCGCGGCCACCACCTTGGCGCCCTTGTTCAGCTTCAAGCCCTTGGCTTCGAGCCTGTCGCCCGCCACCATGAGATCGGCCTCGGACTTCTCGGCGCCGTTCAGCACGGTGAGCTTGCCCTTCATGCCCGTGGGCACCATCGGTTTGCCGTGGTCCTCGACGTAGATCACCGCGCCGTCGGGCGTGCCCACCAGCTCGAAGCCCAGGTCGCTGGCCGTGGCGACGACGCCACCATGCTTGGCCTTGGCGTCACCATGCGCCAGCGCGGCGTTGAAGCCGAGCGCGGCCAGGCCCAGCGTTGCCGCGGTCAGGGTTTTCTTGATCATCTTCGGACTCTCCAGTGTGCGGCGCACTCAATGCAGGCGGCGCCGCGTCGGCCTGATTCATCCACCGCCGCCCGGCACGGCGAAGGCTTCGCGGTAGCGTGCCGGCGTCATGCCGACCCGCCGCCGCAGCTCGCGCGTGAAGTGCGACTGGTCCGCGTAGCCGCAGACGAAACCCAGTTCCGCGATCGGGGCGCGCGTATGCAGCAGCCACCAGGCGCCGGTACGGCAGCGCAGTTCGGCCAGCAGCGCCGCATAACCCAGCCCGGCGCGCAACAGCGCACGCTGCAGGCTGCGCGGTGCCCAGCCGAGCCGCTGCGCCAGCGCCGGCAGCGGCGGCGGTTGCGTCAGCTCGCTCAGCAGCACACGCGCGCAGTCGTGCAGCGGCACCGGCCAGCCCACCGGGGCCAGCAGCTGGTCCAGTCCCGGTTGCAGCGCGGCCGGGGTGATGCCCGAGCGAGGCTGAGCCGTGCCGCTCCAGGCCAGCCGCCAGTGCGCGGTGCCGCCGCGGCGGCCGGCGGCACGCACCAGCGCCTGCGGGTCGGGCTGCGGCAGCACCGGCACGCCACCGGCCCAGGCACGCACCTCGTGCAGGCCGATCGCCTCCAGCAGCGCCGCCAGCAGGCCCAGCACCACCAGGTCTTCGGCGGCCCGGGGTGGCTCGCCGCCGCCCGGCGCCACATGGCGCAGCCGCGCTTCCTGGAGCTCCATCGACGACAGCACGCAACGGTGGCGCGAGTGTACATAGCGTTCCAGCCGCGCCCAGCGCGCGAACAGCTCGGCCGCGTCGCGGGCCGAAGCCAGCGCCAGGTGCGTGGGATCGTTGCGGAAGTGATGCAGCCCACGCCCGAGCAGCGCCAGGCACTCGAAGCCGCCCTGCCGCACCGCGCTGTGCACGACACGGCGCTTCAGCGCCAGCGTCACGGTGGCCATCGCCGCCGCCTCGGTGCCCACCTGCGCCGCCTCGTCGGGCGGCTGCAGGCCGCGCTCGCGCATGCCCTGCGCCAGCACGCGGACCATCGCAGCGCTCGCGAAGTCGCTCATGGGCTCTTCCCCAGCGCGGCGCGCAGGTCCGCCTGTTGCAGCGGCAGCCGTTGCAGCCGCAGCCCGCAGGCGTCGCGCAGCGCGTTGGCGATGGCGGCACCGGCGGCGACGATCGCGGTCTCGCCGGCGCCGCTGGGGGCGTGGCCTTCGTCCACCACCTCGATCTGCATCGGCGGCACCTGGCCCGCACGCACGATCGGCGCCTCGGCGAAGCTGCTCGCAGCGATGCGCGAGCCGGCCACCGGCAGCCGCTCCACCAGCACCATGCCCAGGCCCCAGACGAGGTTGCCTTCGCATTGCGCGCGCACCTGGTCGGGGTTGATGACCCGGCCGCAATCGTGCGCGCACCACAGCCGCGTGACCTTCACGCTGGCGTCGGCCGCATCGACCTCGACCTCGGCCACCACCGCGGCATAGCTCATGGCCTTGTAGATGCCGCAGGCGATGCCGCGGCCGCGCAGCAGGGTGCCACCGGAGGCCGGCCGTTGCGGCCGCGCGGCGCTTCGGGCCACACGCTGCGGCCAGGCGGCGCTTCGGGCCACCTGCTCGAGCACCCGCGCCAGCCGCGGGTCCTCGATGTGCGCCAGGCGGAAGGCCAGCGCATCGGCACCGGCGGCGCGCGCACATTCGTCGATCGCACATTCGATGGCGAAGACGTTGGGCCCGGCACCCAGGCCGCGCCAGGGCCCGGTGTGCACCGGCAGGCGCACGGCGTCGAAGCCGATGTGCCGCGCCTGCATGCGGTACGGCGGCTCGGCGCCGCGCGCCACGCCGGGGTCGCCGACCCAATCGGCCAAGCGCTGCAGCCACGGCGGGAAACCGGCGCTGGTGAAGATGATGTGGCTGCTGGCGAAGGCATGCCACCAGTCCACGATGCGGCCGTCGCGCACACGCACACGGATGCGGTGGCTCGACGGCGGGCGGTGAAAGGCCTGGCCGAACTCCTGCGCGCGTGTCCACTGCACCTTGACCGGGGCGCCGACGGCACGCGCCAGCAGCGCGGCCTCGAGTTCGACGGTGCAGATCGTCTTGCCGCCGAAGGCGCCACCGACGCGCCGGCCATGAACGAGCACCCGGTCCTCGTCCAGGCCCAGGCGCTTCGCGAGCACGTCGCGCTGGTAGAACACATCCTGCGAGCCGACCCAGAGTTGCAGCCGGCCGTGGGCGTCGAACTCGGCCAGCGCGGCCCGCGGCTCGATCGCCGCGTGGGCGGCCAGCGGCACGTCGATGCGCAGGTCCACGTCCCAGGCCGCGCTGGTGTCGATGCTTTGCGCGTGCAGCTGCTTGTCGCGCCGCATGGATGCGGCCAGCCGGCGGTCGATGTCGATGGCGGTGTCGAGTTGCGCCTGGTCGAACGCGCCCTCCACCTGCCACTGCGCGGCGAGTGCGGCTTCGATGCGGTCGAGCGCGCCCGGCGTGCGCGCGACGATGCCCAGCCCCTCGGCGTTGCCCTGCAGCAGCCGTGCATCGCGCACCAGCGCCACGAAGCCGGGCACGGCGCGCGCCGCGGCCTCGTCGGCGGCGGCCAGGCGGCTCGCCAGCTCCGGCGAGGCCGGCGCACGCAGCACGCGGCCGTAGAGCTGGCCGGGGCGGCGCACGTCGCTCACGTACAGCGGCGCGCCGCGCACGATGGCCTGGCCCTGCTCGAGTGCCGGCATGCCGCCGACGTGGCGCCGGCCCTGGCCATTGAGCGAGCGCAATTGCTCCGGCGGCCAGTCGCGCGCCACCAACTCGCCCTCGCTGCTTCCGGCGGCCACGGCCTCGCGCAGCGTGGCGCAGGCGCGGGCCAGCGGCAGCGCGAAGTCCTTCACCGACTCGCTGCCCACGGTGGCGCGCACGCGGCGGATGTCGCCCGTGGCAGGCAGCCGCAGCTCCAGCTCGGCCCAGCCGATGCCCAGCTCCTCGCAGGCAATCTGCTTCAGCGCAGTGGCGATGTTCTGCCCCATCTCCACTCGCGGCAGCCACAGCTGCCAGCGGCCTTCGATGTGGCGCACCCAGCCGGCAGCGTCGGCCGCCTCGGGCGCCGGGCGCTTGGGGATCACCGGCAGCGAGCAGCCGGCAGTGAAGCTCACGGACAGTCCGGCGCCCGCCGCGAACAGCAGGCGGCGCCGCGCTGGATCAGCCACCCATGCCGCGTTCATCGTGCCGCCCCAGCGCGGCGCACGGCCTGGCGCACCCGCTGCTGCGTGCCGCAGCGGCACAGGTGGCCGGCCAGCGCGTCGTCGATCTGCGCGTCGCTGGGCGAAGGCTCCCTGCGCAGCAAGGCCACCACGCTCATGATCTGGCCGGCCTGGCAGTAGCCGCATTGCGGCACGGCCAGGTCGAGCCAGGCCTGCTGCACCGGATGCAGGCGTTCGCCCGCGGCCAGGCCCTCGATGGTGCTCAGCTCGCGCGCGCCCACCGCGGCCACCGGCAACACACAGCTGCGCACCGGTGAGCCATCGAGCAGCACGCAGGCGCCGCATTGCCCCGCACCGCAGCCGAACTTGGCGCCGACCAGGCCCAGCGCTTCGCGCAGCACCTGCAACAGGCTGTCCTGCTGCCACTCGGGCGGCACGGGGCGCCGCTCGCCGTTGAGCTTCAGTTCCATGGGGGTCGGTCTCCGCGTGACGTGGAGCCGCCATGCTGCGCACCGCACGCTCCGGTGTCTTGAACCTGCGCGCCAACGGCAACCGGGTCGCGGCCGCCGCCATCAATAGGCCTCGCGCGCTTCGGGCGCCTCCGGTGTGCGCGCCTCCTCGACCAGCAGCCTTTCGGTCGCCTTCTCGCCGAACAGCCAGAACAGCACTGGGGTCAGCAGCGTGTCCAGCAGCGTCGAGCTGACCAGCCCGCCGAAGATCACCACCGCCACAGGGTGCAGGATCTCCTTGCCGGGTGCATCGGCAGCCAGCAGCAGCGGCGTCAACGCGAAGGCCGCCACCAGCGCTGTCATCAGCACCGGCGTCAGTCGCTCCAGCGAGCCGCGCACGATCATCGCCTGCGAGAAGCTCTCGCCCTCGAACTTGCACAGGTTGATGTAGTGGCTGATCTTCAGGATGCCGTTGCGCGTGGCGATGCCCGCCAGCGTGATGAAGCCCACCATCGAAGCCACCGACAGGCTGACACCCGCGATCCACATCGCCACCACCGAGCCGATCAGCGCCAGCGGGATGTTGGCCATGATGATGCCGGCCAGCACCACCGACTGGTAGCGCGAGTACAGCACCAGGAACATCATCGTCAGCGACACCACCGACAGCCCGGCGATCAGGCGCGTGGCCTGCTCCTGGGCCTGGAACTGCCCTTCCATGACTACGAAGTTGCCGCTCGGCAGCGGTGTGCTGGCGATGATCCTGCGGATGTCGGCGACCACTCGCCCCATGTCGCCGCCGTCGGTGTTGGCATAGACGACGATGCGGCGCCGTCCGTTCTCGCGCCCGATCTGGTTCGGGCCGTCGGTCTCTTCCACGGTCGCGATGCTCGACACCGGCACGCGGCCGGCCGGTGTGTCGATCAGCGTGCGCGCCAGGTCCTGCGGGCCGCGCTGGTCGTCGGGCAGGCGCAGCACCAGTTCGTAGCGGCGCGGGCCGTCGACGATCTGGGCGCCCTGATTCGGATGTGCGCCATCGGTCAGCGCCTGCAGCACGCGGATCGCCTCGCCCGGCGCCAGGCCCATCTGCGCCGCCTTGCGGTGGTCCAGCCGCACGGTGATCTGCGGGATCAGCACCTGCTTCTCGACCGTGAGATCCACGAGCCCCGGCACGCCGGCCAGCCGGCCGCGCAGCTGCTCGGCCAGGCCGCGAAGGGTGTCGATGTCGTCGCCTAAGATATTGACCGCGATCTGCGCTCGCACGCCAGACAGCAGGTGGTCGAGCCGGTGGCTGATGGGCTGGCCGATGGTCGCCTGTGCCGGCAGCGTGGCGAGCCGACCGCGGATGTCGGCCATGATGGTTTCGCGGTCGCGCTCGCTGGGCTTGAGGTCCACGTCGATCTCGGCCGAATGCACGCCCTCGGCGTGTTCGTCGAGCTCGGCGCGGCCGGTGCGGCGGCCCACCTGCTTGACCTCGCTCACCTGGCGGATCAGCGTCTCCGCCACCGCGCCGATGCGGTTGGCCTCGGCCAGCGAGGTGCCCGGCTGCATCACCAGGCCAAGCACCAGCGAGCCTTCGTTGAAGGGCGGCAGGAAGGCGCGCGAAAGGAAGGGCACCGTCGCCGCCGCCGCGGCCACCGCCAGCGCGGCGACCACGATCAGCGTCTTCGCGTGCGGGAACGACCACGCCAGCAGCTTGCCGTCCTGGCGCTTGAGCCACTTCACGAGCGGGCTGTCGCCATGTTCCAGCCGCTTCATGGTCGGCAGCAGGTAGTAACACAGCACCGGCGTCACGGTCATCGAGACCAACATCGAGGCCAGGATCGACACGATGTAGGCGATGCCCAGCGGCGTGAACAGGCGCCCCTCGATGCCCGGCAGCGCGAACAGCGGCACGAACACCAGCACGACGATGATCGTCGCGTACAGGATGCCCGAGCGCACCTCGACGCTGGCCCGCTGCACCACGTCGAAGGTCGGCAGCGGCTTGGCCCGCCCCCCCGGGGCGTCCAGATTCATGCGGTTCTGGCGCAGCCGGCGCAGGATGTTCTCCACGCCGACCACCGCATCGTCGACCAGCTCGCCGATGGCGATGGCCAGCCCGCCCAGCGTCATCACGTTGATCGACTGCCCGAGCCACTGGAACACGAGCGCCGTGACCGCCAGCGACAGCGGAATCGCCACCAGCGAGATCACCGTGGTGCGCGCGGACAGCAGGAAGGCGAACAGCACGATCGCGACCATGATGGCGCCGTCGCGCAGCGCCTCGGCCACGTTGCCGATCGAGGCCTGAATGAAATCCGCCTGGCGGAACAGCACGCGAGGCTCGGCCAGGCCTTTGGGCAGGCCTTGCTTCATCTCGGCGAGTGCGGCCTCGATCTGCCCGCTGAGCTTGACCGTGTCGGCCTGCGGCTGCTTCTGCACGCTGAGCACCACCGCGGGCAGGCCGTTGTAGCCGGCGTCGCCGCGCTTGAAGGCGGCGGCGAACGAGACGCCGGCCACCTGCTGCAGCAGGATCGCGCGGCCGTCCTTCCAGGCCACTGCGATGCCGGCGAGGTCTTCGGCGCGGTTGGTGCGGCCCAGGTGGCGGATCAGGTACTCGCGGCTGTTCAGGTCGATGAAGCCGCCGCCCGCGTTGCCGGCGTAACCCCTCAAGGCCTGCTCGACCTGCGTCAGCGAGACGCCGAACTGCGCCATGCGCGCGGTATCGGGCGCCACACGCAGCGTGCGCACCTCGCCGCCGATGGGAATGACCTGCGCCACGCCGGGGATCGACAGCAGCCGCGGGCGCAGCACGAAGTCGGCGTACTCGCGCGCCTGCATCGGCATGGCGACTTCGGACTTGCCATCAGCCGGCAACAGCGGCAGGGCTACCAGCATGACCTCGCCCATGATCGACGAGACCGGGCCCATCACCGGCGTGAGGTCGCCCGGCATCTGCTCGCGCACCAGCGCCAGCCGCTCGGCCACGAGCTGGCGGTTGCGGTAGATGTCGGTGCCCCAGTCGAACTCGGCGTACACCAGCGACAGGCCCACGCCCGAGGTGCTGCGCACGCGCGTCACGCCCGGCATGCCGTTGAGCGCGGTCTCGATCGGAAAGGTGACGAGCTGCTCCACCTCCTCCGGCGCCATGCCGCCGGCCTCGGTAAGCACGGTGACGAGCGGCTTGTTGAGGTCGGGGAAGACGTCGACCGGCGTGCGCCAGGCCGTCATCGCGCCGTAGGCCATCAACAGCGCCGCCACCGCCAGCACGAACAGGCGGTTGTGCAGGCTGATGCGAACGATCCAGTTGAACATGAGGGTCGCTCCCGCTCAGCGGATCTGGGCGATCAGCGGCGCGCCCTGGACGACGACGCGGTTGTCCGCGCTCAAGCCCTGCGTCACCACCACCGTGCCCGCGTCCAGCGGCCGGAACTGCACCGGCTGCGGGATGAAGCGCTCGGCGCCCGACTTGATCCACACGACGGGCTCGTTGGACGGGCTGCGCACCACGGCCTGCGCCGGCAGCACCACGCCCTTGATGCGCTCCTTCGATTGCGCGATCACCGTGACCGGCTGGCCGATGGCCACCGGCAAGGCCGCGCCAGCCTTCACCGGGCTGACGGCAAAAGTCAGCGGCAGCACGCCGTCGCGCAACGAGCGCGACACGCCCAGCAGGCGCAGCGTCACCCCGGTCACGCCCTGCAACGACGCACCCGCCACACGGGCCGCCGCATCGGCGTCGGCGGTGGTCGCCTCCACCAGCATGCGCGCCGGGTCCACCACCTCGAACAGCACGTCGCGCGGCTCGACGATCTGCCCGACCACCAGCTCGGCGCGCGCGATCACGCCGCTGACCGGCGCGCTCAGGGTTTCGCGCGCGACCAGGCTCGAGCCGATGCTGCGTTCCCGTTCGGTCAGGCTCGTTGCCTCGGTGCGCGCCGCTTCGATCTCCTTGCGCGGCACCGTCCCCTCCAACCCTTCGAGGCGTTGCACGCGTTGTTCGGCCAGTTGCCGCTGTGCTCGCAGCTCGGCCAGCTGCGCCTGCTGCGCGCCCAGGGCATAGGGGTCCGCATGGTGGCGCACGTAGGCCAGCACCTCGCCGCGCCTGACCGACCGGCCGGCCACCGGCAGCCCACTGGGACCGGGCTCGATGCGCCCGCCGTACACGGCCTGCACGCGCCCGCTGGCGTTCGGGTCCATGACCACCCGTCCGGGCATCTGCACCGTGGCGGCGGCTTCGGACTGCGGCGCCAGCACCGTGCGGATGGCCATGCGCCGCTGCGCCGCCTTGGGCACGTTGACGCTGCCGTCGGGCAGGCGTGCCAGGCCCGAGGCGTTGACCGCCGCGCCGGACGCGTCGAGGTGCTCGCCGCCCGGGCCGTGCGCGCCGGGGGCGGCATGGGCCTGCGGCAGCCAGAGCAGGCCGGCGGCCAGCGCCGCTGCCGTGATGGCGGCCGGCAGACCGCGTCGGTTCGTTCGATGGCGCGTCATCACAGACCTCCTTGCGACTGGCCTGCGCCACGCCGGCGGCGGCGCCACCAGACGATGCCGCCGATCAGACCCAGGGTGGCGACACCGGCGCCGATCCAGGCGGCGCGTTCCAGCCCGTGGCCATGGCCGTGCCCATCGCCACCTTGGGCAAGCCCGTGGTCGCCCGCAGCAGCTCTGGCGGCCGCAGCGCTCACCAGCGTGCCGTCCAGCAGGTCGTTGTCGTTGCCGGCCACCAGCGTGAAGACCAGGCCGTGCTCGCCGGGCACGGCCAGCGCCTTCAACAGGGCCGCGTCGGTGACGGCGTAGTCGCCTTGCTCGGCGCGGAATGCGGCCACGGCCTTGAGCGCACCGCTCTCGACCTCGACTTTGGCGCCCAGCACCGGCTCGTTGGACTCGTAGCGGTCGATCACGATGGCCAGCTCGCCGGCGCGCAGTTCGGCCACCAGTTCGAAGGCTTCGGACTTGGCCTCGATGCGCGGCAGCGACGATCCAGCGCGCATCGTGGCCGGCCCGTCCAGGTGCTCCCCGCCGGGGCCATGGGCACCGGGGGCGGCGATGGCGGGCGTGTTCGTGGCCAGCAGCAGCGCACTCAGCGCCGCGGCCAGCAGATGCCGCGGGGCGCGGCGCTTGGGGAGGAAGTTCATGGCAGTCGTCCGAGGGCTTGTTGGAGGCGGGCGCGGGCCAGGCCGAGCGCCGCGGTCTGGCGCGCGGCGGCGCTGTCAGCATGCGTCGCGGCGGCCAGCGCGCGCAGCAGTTCGGGCAACGCTGTCTCGCCGGCGCGGAAGGACTTGTTGAGCAGGGCGGCGCGTTCGCGCAGCAGTCGGGCACGGGCGGTCTCGGCGTCGAGTTGCACCTCGGCCGAACGCTGCGCCTCGCGTGCGGCAACGATGTCGCTGTCCAGGCGCTCACCCAGGCGTTGCTCGTGGGTCTGGGCCACGTCCAGCTCGGCCAGTGCCGCCGCTTCCAGCGGCCGGTTGCGGTCGTCGGTACCAAAGGGCAGGCGCAGGCCGACGACCACGCTGCCCTGCGAGGCCTCCGCCCGGCCCGATACGTCCTGGCGCAGGCCCACGCTGAGCTCGGGTGCGTCGCGGCGCGAGCGGCGCATCAGGTCCACGCGCTGGTGCGCCAGCGCGGTGGACTGACGGGCAAGCTGCAGTTCCGGGTGCGATTCTGTCGACGCATGAGCGCCATTCGCAGGCGCACCGTCGGGCAGATCGGGCGCTGCTGTGAGACCGGTCAACAGGGTCCAACGCGCGCGCGCAGCCTGCAGGCGCAGGCGCACATCGGTTTGCAGCGCGCTGGCCGCCAGGTGCTCGGCCTCGGCCGCCAGGGCGTCGGCTCGCGCAAGATCGCCCGCGCGCACGCGGCGCTCGACATCGGTGGCGAGTTGCTTCAGCGCCTGGGCCTGGGCATCGGCCTGGGTGGCCTCAGCCTGCAGCGCCGCGATCTGCCACGCCGCTTCGCGCAGCTCAGCGGCCAGGCGCAGGCGGGCCACCTGCTCGGCCGCCTGCGCCTGCGCCACCGCGGCGTCGGCGGTGCCGGCGCGTGCGCTTCGCTGGCCGGGCAGCCACAACGGAACGGCCACGCCGATCCCGGTCTCGCGCTTGCCGGCGTTGCGCTGCAAGCGGTCGTCGCGGTGGCTCAGTTCCAGCGCTGGCGGCGCGGCCCACAGGCTGGCGGCGGCAGAACGCTCGGCCTCGGCGCGCCGGCGCTGGCCGTCGCTCTCGCGGGCGGCGACGGTGCGTTGCCATGCGGCATCCAAGGCCACGCGAAGGGTGACGGCGCCGGCGGACGCGCTGGGCGCGGAAGCGTGGTCGGCCGGGGTGCCTTTCGGGGGTGCGGCAGGCTGGGCCCGGACGAGCCCGCCGGCCAGGCTGCCCGCGATCACGCAGGCAGACAGCCAGGGAGAAAGTTTCACGATGATCCTGACGATTCAACAGCCGGGGCCGACCGAATGCGCGTTCAGGTCACGCCAAGGGCGGACAAGGACTTGCGCGAGGTGCCGGGCCAGCGGAAGGCCGGGCATCCACGAGTGGACGCCCGCCGCGAGGCGGGTCAGGAGTGAGACCGAGGTGGCCTGAGCAGGCCGTCGAGGGTGGGGTCAGGCACGCGAGCCTCGTGCAGGCCGCCGGGAGCGGCGGACCCCAGGGGTGGGAATCCGTGCGACGCAGCGAACATCAGCGCAGTCGCTGCGCTCACGTGATCGCTGAGCAAATGCTGGGCGGATTCCTTCGACTCATCCAGGTGGTAGGACCCATCCTCGTGGTGATGGTGACCTTCTTCCTGCCAATGCAGCGCGGCGTGCTGCAGGTCGGCCAGGGCATTCGCCGTCGTGCCGCCGCGCGCCATGGCCACCGTTTGCCAGAGCATGGCAAACAGCATGACGAGGAGGACGGCGGAACGACGCATTGGCCTCGTAGTGTATCGAAGCAACCTGCAGCCCCCACCGAGTCGGGGTTCGAGACCTTGGCCATGCGTCCTCGCGTCATCCCGGAAGGGCGCACGTGCGAGCGCGATGGATGGCGGTGCATGAGTCACCGAAGGACATTGACGTCCATGGTGTCCAGATCGATCACCGCATCCGCCATGGCCGTCAGCTCGGGCGTCTGCGAGACGAAGAACTCGCGCTCGTACCCGCCCAGCTTGAGCACCTCGCGCTTCATCGCCATGAACATGCGCTTGCGTTCGGCATCCAGCGCGCCATCGGCCTCGTCACAGAAGAGGGTCATGCAGCGCCGCCCCCGACCGCTGCGCGAGGTAGAGCGCCACAGCGCGCGTCAGGCATTCGTTGATCCACTATGCCGAGGACCCGGATATGCCAAGTTCGCGATCCGGCCGGCGTCCCCGCCCCTGCAACTGTCCTGCGGGAACCTGCGAAGTGTTGCGGCAGAACACGCCGGACTCGGGAGCGCTGGGCACCAACTCGCGCGGAGGCAAAAGCCTCAGCCTGATGAGCGGCGGTGAGCGGACCTTCATCGACGCCGGCCTGACACGCGCGATCGCCCTGTACTTGGCCCAGAACACCGGCCGGCAATTTGACACACTGTTCTCTGACGAGGCAGATGTGCCACTCGACCCCGAACACAAGCGCATGTTCATGGCCATGAAGCGCGAAGTCCTTCGGCTCAGCGGCTACCGGCAGGAGTTCTTCATCACCCAGACCCTGCACCTCGCGGCGATGGCCGACGCGATCATCGACCTGGATGCCAAGCAGGTCGATGTGCTTGCGGACGTCGCTCTGGTCGCCAGGAGAGTCTGCAGGGCTGTTTGCGGGATCGCTGCGCATGAGGAGTCTCCCCTTTGGGCTGGTAGGTGCGGGTCAGTCGAAGATGTTGCTGAGCCAGGACTTCTTGCGGTTGACTTGCGGGCCGCGGCCGTGCTCGTGGTCTGAGTCTGCGTATTGAGGCTGTGATTGCGTCGCCGAGCCGGCGGCCGGGGCTGGCGTCATTGCCCCTGAGCGTCGATCAGTTCGTCGAGTTCACCGCGGTGGCGCAATGGGCAGGCTGGGTGAAGCCGCTGGCGTGGAGCGTTTCGAGTTCGAGCACCGGGTGGTCATGCCAACGCTCCCGCAGGGCCGCCGCGGGGTGAAGGTGGCCTTCGACGGCGAAGTGACGTGCGCCGCTCGACTTCCGCGTGCTGGCCGAGCCCCTGTTCCTGCCGGGGCCGCTGCGCAGTTCTGCCGTAGTCGACGCCGGATCCCGGTCCGAGGGGGCTGGCGCATGAGCATCCTGCTGCAGATCTCAGACCCGCACTTCGGCACCGAGCAGGCGCCCGGCGTCGAAGCACTGGCCCAGTTCGCCCGCCAACATCGGCCCGACGTGCTCGTGTTGTCAGGGGACATCACGCAGCGCGCACGCCCGTGCCAGTTCCGGGCGGCACGCGCGTTCGTAGACCGCCTCGGGGCTTCCGTGCTGGCCGTTCCAGGCAACCACGACGTTCCGCTGTTCGACCTGTGGACGCGCCTGCGCCGCCCCTATGCGCGGTACATCGCCGCGTTCGGCGCGGCTCTCGAACCCGTGCACCACTCGCCCGACCTCATGGTGGTGTGTGTCAACACCAAGCGGCCCCGGCGACACAAGCATGGCGAGATCTCCGCGCTGCAGGTCGACCGTGTGGCCCGACTTCTGGAGCGCGCAGAGTCCGCGCAGCTGCGCGTGGTGGTGGTGCACCAGCCCGTGGCCGTGACCCGCGCGGAAGACGTGTCCAACCGCCTGCGCGGGCATGCGGCCGCGCTCGACCTCTGGGCGGCCGCTGGTGCCGACCTCGTCATGGGCGGGCACATCCACTTCCCTTACGTCATGCCGCTGCAAGGCCTGGCGCGTCCGCTGTGGGTCGTGCAAGCGGGCACGGCCTCCTCGTCACGGGTGCGCGAAGGCGTGCCCAACTCGGTGAACCTGCTGCGCTGGGGCGCGCATGCGGCGCCAGGGTGCTGCAGGATCGAGCAGTGGGACTACTCGGCCGACGACCGGGCCTTCTTGCTCGCCAGGGTCAGCGAGGTCCGGCCGGCCAGGGCATGAGTGCAGCGTCACGACCTGCACACCATCTTCCGGCGAGTTCGCATTTTCCTGAGTTGAAGTCTCGAACGAGCCGCTTCTTCCGAAGTGGTGTCGGATGCACATTCCAGCGTATCGACACTCTCCGACCAACCAGCCATGAAACTCTCGTTACGTTCCGCGTCCCTCGTGCTTGCCCGGCTCGGGCAGAGCCTGCAGTCGTCGCAGGAGTCGCTCAAGCGGCGGGTGCCGCAGCAGGCGCCGGTGCTCGTGCCCATCCCGATTAGGGCAGACCGCCGCACACGCGGGCCGGTGAGCCGGCATCCATACCCTTGATGCTGAGCCCCGCACCCCTATTCTTCACCCCGACAGACTGACCTCATAGGACATCCATCGTGCGCAGCTACCCCCGCAACAGCCCAGAAGCCGCCGCGCGCATCGTCGCGTTGGTGCTCATCTCCGACGGTCATGTATGCAGTTCCGAGTTTGACATCCTCAAGCAGTTGGGCGCTGAGCGCGAACTCGGTCTGGAGCCCCATCTCCTGCCGCACATCGTTCACACACCGCACTGCGCGAGCGCTACTACGACAACTACTCGATGGAGATGTACCTCGGCGACGTCGCCGTGCTGCGCCCCGAAAAGTTCTGACCCTGGCAACAACCAACGAAAGCACATGGTGCAAATCGCCACCAAAGGCCGTCGGGCCGTGACCGCCATGCTGGACCTAGCTATCCTTTGCGGCAAGCGTGAAGGGGCAGCTGGGTCAGCGCCACCGCGGCGGATCTCGTTCCCCGCGACCTGGTCGCGCCGAGACTCCGGCCCTCAGTCTGCCAGTTCGTCCAGGATCGGGCAGTCGGGGCGGTGGTCGCCGTGGCAGCACTCGACCAATCGTTCGAGCGTGCGCTTCATCGCTTCCATCGCCCGGATGCGTCGCTGCAGGTCCGCGACATGACCCTCGGCGATGCGCTTCACGGCGCTGCTGGCGCGCCGCCGGTTCTGCCACAACTTCAACAACTCCGCGATCTCGGCCATGCCGAAGCCGAGCGCGCGCGCTCGTCGCACGAATCGTAGCGTGTGCACGTCCGCATCCGCGTATTGCCGGTAGCCCGCATCGGTTCGCGCGACACGCGGCAGCAGCCCCAGCGACTCGTAATGCCGGATCATCTTGGCCGAGACGCCGGAACGCAGCGCGGCCTGCCCGATGTTCATGCGTTCGTCGGCCGGCTCGATGCGCGCACTCATGATTTGCCCTTCCAGCGCCGCAGCAGCAGCGCATTGCCGACCACGCTCAAGCTGCTCAACGCCATCGCCGCGCTCGCGATCACCGGGTTGAGCAGGCCGAAGGCGGCCAGCGGGATGCCGACGATGTTGTAGATGAAGGCCCAGAACAGGTTCTGGCGAATCTTGGCGTAGGTCCGGCGCGAAATATCGATCGCATCGGCCACCAGCGACGGATCGCCGCGCATCAGCGTCACGCCCGAGGCGTGCATCGCCACGTCGGTGCCGGTGGACATGGCGATGCCGACGTCGGCAGCGGCCAGCGCGGGCGCGTCGTTGATGCCGTCGCCGACCATCGCCACCACCATCTTGCGGCGGCGCAACTCCGCGACGATATCGGCCTTGTGCTGCGGCAACACCTCGGCGCGCACCTCGTCGATGCCCAGTTGCCTGGCCGCCATCGCGGCACTGCCGGCGTTGTCGCCGGTGACGAGGATCGTCTTCACACCGAGCGCCTGCAGGTCGGCGACCGCCTGGCGCGCCGTGGGCTTGAGCGTGTCGCCAAAGGCAAGCAGGCCGAGCAGGCCGGGCGCGGCACTCACGTCGGCCACCCACGATACGGTGCGGCCCTCGGCCTCGAGCCGTCGCGCATCCGTCTCGAGCGCATCCAGCGCGACGCCGAGTTCGCGCATGTAGCGCGTGCTGCCCAGACGCAACTCGCGGCCCTCGACGCGCGCAGACATGCCCTTGCCGGCCACCGCCTTGAGTTCGCCGGCTGCCGGGATCGGGATCTGTCGGGCCTGCGCCGCTGTCAGCACGGCCTTGGCCAGGGGATGCTCGCTGCCCTGCTGCAGTGCCGCGGCGGCGCGCAGCAGCGAGACCTCGTCGCCGGCGGCGGGAATGGCTGCCACCAGCTCGGGGCGTCCTTGCGTCAACGTGCCTGTCTTGTCGAACACCACCGCCCGAACCGAATGCGCGACTTCGAGTGCTTCCGCATCCTTGATGAGGATGCCATGCTGGGCTGCCACGCCGGTGCCGGCCATGATCGCCGTGGGCGTGGCTAAGCCGAGGGCGCAGGGGCACGCGATCACGAGCACCGCCACGGCATTGAGGATGCCCTGGTGCCAATCGCCAACCAGCAGGCCCCAGCCGAGCAGCGTCAGCAGCGCAAGCCCGAGCACCACCGGCACGAAGACGGCACTGACGCGGTCGACCAGGCGCTGGATCGGCGCCTTCTTGGCCTGCGCCGACTCGACCAGGCGAACGATGCGGGCCAGCACCGACTCGGCACCCACCGCGGTGGTGCGTACACGCAGCAGACCCTCGCCGTTGACGGACCCGCCCGTCACAGGGTCGCCGGCGCGGCGCGACACGGGCAGGCTCTCGCCGGTGATCATCGACTCGTCCAGGTGCGATTCGCCGTCGATCACCGCGCCGTCCACCGGCACGCGCTCGCCGGGCCGCACGACGACGACGTCACCGATGCGGACCTGCGCGATCGGCGCCTCGGTGACGGCGTCGCCCTGCGCAATGCGCGCGGTCTCCGGGCGCAACGCGTTGAGGGCCCGGATCGCCTCGGTGGTCTGGTGCTTGGCGCGCGCCTCCAGCCACTTGCCGAGCAGCACCAGCGTGATGATGGCTGCGGAAGCCTCGAAGTACAGGTGCGGCATGCCCTGCCCGCCGGTGCGCAGGAGTTCGAACACGCTCAGGCCGTAGGCGGCCGATGTGCCCAGCGCGACCAGCAGGTCCATGTTGCCGGTCCCGGCACGCACGGCCTTGAACCCTGCGACGTAGAAGCGCGCGCCGAGCCAGAACTGGACGAGGCCGGCCAGAACGAGTTGCACCCAGCCGTTGAGCATCCAGTGCGCGCCGAACAGCGTGCCCACCATCGGGACGAGCATGGGCAATGTGAGGGCCGCGGCCAGCGCGATGGGCCACCAGGACGCGCGCGCCGTGTCGGCGGGCCGCGAGTCCTTGGTCGCTGACAGACGAGCGGTGTACCCCGCCTTCGCAATCGCGGCTGCCAGGTCTTCCGGCGCCGCCGTGCCAGCGATGAAACGCACCTGCGCGCGCTCCGTGGCGAGGTTGACATCGGCCGCGAGCACGCCAGGCACCTTCAGCAGCGCCTTCTCGACGCGGCCCCCGCAGGAGGCGCAGGTCATGCCTTCGACACCCAGCTGGGTCGTTGTCTCCCCAACCTCGTAGCCGGCCTTGTTCACCGCGTCGCGCACGCTCGGTGCCAGTGGCGTGCCGGCAAATGCCGGCCCCGGCACGATGCGGGCCGACTCGGTGGCCAGATTGACCGATGCATCGACGATGCCGGGAATGGACCGCAGCGCACGCTCGACGCGGCCCACGCAGGAGGCGCAGGTCATGCCGAGCACCGGAAAAGTCAAGGTTGCGAAAGGGGAGTGTACGGTCGCGCTCATGATCGATCGTCTTTCCGGCAGGTTGTTGCGGCCAGTTTGAAGCTTCCCACTATGGAAAGGTCAAGTCAGCGGGCGGCAAAGCCCCTGAGGCGACTCGACAATCTGCGGTCCGCGCTTGACCTTCACCCCATGGGAAGCTTGACAGTGCAGCCTTGCTCACCGGAGAAACCCCATGATCGAATGGACCATCCCCACCATGACCTGCGGCCACTGCGTTGGCGTCGTCACCAGGACGGTGCGAGCCGCCGATCCGAATGCCGAGGTGCAGATCGACCTGGCGTCGCACACCGTCCGCGTGGACACCGGCGAGGATCCGGCGCTGATCGCCAAGGCGCTGGCGGCGGCGGGCTACACGCCTCAGGCAAGGCCCTGACGTCGATCGAGGAGCTTCTCTGACGCGGGCCCTGCGCAGGAAGACGCAGCCTGACCGTGCCGCCGACCTCGTGGCACCCAAGGCACGAAGCGCCATGGCGGCGTCGGCTGGCAGTGCATGGCGTGGCCACGTATTCCTGGGCCTGGGTTTTGCGATCTATGACGGCCCCGTGGCCGCCACCCATGCACATGCTCACCACGCAGCGCAGGTCGTGCTTTGCGAAGGCGCGGAGCTGATCCTCGAGTCCGGCGCTCGACGGGCAGCCGCTCGAGGTTTCGTTGTGCCACCGGATCGCACCCATGCCATCGCCCAGGGGTGCGCTTGGGCGACGATCATCTACGTCGAGCCGGAGTCCGATCTTGGGCATCGTCTGGCAACCGGTGGCAGCGACAGCGTTGCCGGCGACGACCCGGCATCCTGGGCGCGCGCCGCCGAAGGACTCGACGACCTGCGCTGCGGCCCGATTCGCACCTGGGACGCTGCACGCACGCTCGTCGACCAGTTGCGCTCGCACCTCCTGGGGCCAGTTCCCGTACAGCGGTCAGTTCCACCGCCGATCAGCGCCTTGCTTCAACTCCTGCCCGGTGCGCTCGATGCGCCGATTCGCCTGCAAGCCCTGGCCGCCCGGGTCGGACTGTCCGAAAGCCGTTTGGGCCACCTGGTCAGTGAGCATTTGGGTCTCTCGTTCCGGCGCCTCGTGCTGTGGTTGCGGTTGCGGGCGGCCACCGATGCGCTCGCCCGCGCCTGCACCGTCACCGACGCCGCGCACGCCGCGGGGTTTGCCGATGCCGCCCACCTGACGCGCGCCTTCCGGCGCATGCTGGGTGTGGCACCGGGCGCCATATCGCGCAGCGTGACCTGGCACGCTGCGCAGCCGCATCGGGATCCGCTGCCATAGCCGGTTTGTTCAAGCGCGGCGCTGGCATTCGAGCGATGCTGCGCGACATGTCCTCTCCATCTTCCGCCGCCTCGAGCCGCTTCGCATCCCACATCCCCATCCGAAAGGTCCACACGGTCTGCAAGATCG
This sequence comes from Rubrivivax sp., assembly GCA_016790435.1. Classification (GTDB taxonomy): domain Bacteria; phylum Pseudomonadota; class Gammaproteobacteria; order Burkholderiales; family Burkholderiaceae_C; genus Rubrivivax. The sequence goes on from JAEUPE010000003.1 coordinate 33,380, forward strand.
GAGCCTGCGAGCCTTTCTGCGGTCTGATCGCCAGTATCGATGGCGCCGGCCGCATGGTCCATGTGGAACCGGATCCCGACCACCCGATCTCGCGCGGCTACGCCTGCATCAAGGGCCTGCAGATCCCGGCGATCCAGAACGACCCGGATCGGCTCATCCACCCGATGAAGCGCGGGGCCGCCGGACTCGAGCGCATAGCCTGGGGCGACGCAGTGGCAGAGATCGGCACCAAGCTGAGGGAGCTGCGCCAGCGCCATGGGCCGCGCTCGATCGCCACCTACTGGGGCAACGCGGCCGACAGCGTGGCGATCTCTCTGACCAACACCTTCTGCCACGCCTTCGGTTCGCCCAATTCGTTCAACGTCCTGTCGCTCGAATACACCGACCGCGGTATGGTCGCCGCCCGGGTGCTCGGTGACGAGAACCTGATCCTGCAGCCCGACGCCTCTCAGACCCAGTATGCGTTGCTGCTAGGTACCAATCCGGTGGTCACCAACGGCATGGCATTGCTGCAGCGCCGGCCACGCATCACAGCCGACTTGATGGCCATCCGGCAGCGCGGCGGCAAGGTCGTCGTCGTCGATCCGCGACGCACAGAGACCGCACGTATCGCCGACAAGCATCTCGCGATCCGCCCGGGGACGGACTTGTTCTTCCTGCTTGCGCTGCTCAAGCGCATTCGCGCTTCAGGCAGGTTCGACAAGGCGTTTCTCGACCGCTGCGCCACGGGTCTCGCCGACTGGGAGGAGTTGCTCGACGAAGTGGAGCTCGAAGGGCTGAGCAGCACTTGCGGCCTTCCCTTGGTCGATATCCTCGAAGTGGCCGACGGATTCGCCGCGGCGCCCTCGGCCTTCGCGACAACGCGTGTCGGTGTGCAGACCAGCCACAACACCGTGCTGACCGAGTGGGCGGTGATGACGCTGAACGCCGTCACCGGCAATATCGATCGGCCCGGCGGCATGTTCTTCAACCCAGGCGCGATCGATGTCCCCGCATTGATCCGCAAGTTCACGCGCCGGGCGGTGAGGGGCCCTTCGCGCATCGGTGGCTGGCCGCAGATCTTCGGCGGCCCCCCGTCATCCACGTTCGCCGACGATGTACTGTCGAATGACCCGGACCGCATCCGGGCGCTGGTCGTCGTGGCCGGTAACCCAGTCATCTCGTTCCCGAATACGCGCCGCGTCGAGGAAGCGCTGCGTCGGCTCGATCTGCTGGTCTGCGTGGACATCTACCCCTCGGACACCTCGGCCTTCGCGCACTACGCGCTGCCGGCCTGCACGGCGTTCGAGAAGGGCGGCCTGCACTTCTTGACCTCCAACTTCGAGCCGCGACCCTTCGTCGAGTGGCGCCGCCAGGTCGTCGAGCCGCGAGGCGAAGCGCGCTCCGAATGGACCATCTTCAAGGCGCTCTCGCGAAGCGCCGGCGTTCCGTTCCTGAATGACCCACTGCTGGACGGTCTGGATCGCCTGCTGGACCGCATCGGCCTCGGCATCACAGAGGACATGCTGTATCGCTACGTCTTGGGGTGTCGGGCCAGTTTCGGGCGGCTGCGCCGGCTGCCGCACGGCCTGTCGACCGGCTTGCTCGAATGGGGCCGCTTCCTGCGTGTCGGGTTGCGGACTCCCGACGGGCGCCTTCAAGTGGCGCCCAAGGACTTCGTAGCGGCGCTTCGTGAGGCCATGCGAGACCCGCCCGCTCCCAGCGAGCGATTCCCGCTGCTGATGATCTCGGGCGCGCGGCGCGCGGCGTCGTTCAACTCATGGACGCATAACATCCCGGCCCTGGCAGACAAACTACGAGGCAACTCCGCAACGCTGTCGGCGCTCGACGCGAGCTGGCTCGGCATCGCGGACGGACAGGTGGTCGAGATTTCGACCTCAACCGGCACGATCGACATCAAGGCGCATGTCTGCGACGACATCCGTCCGGGTGTAGTGGCGGTGCACCAGTTCTGGGGGCACGTGTACGGCAGCGCGATGAAAACCGCTGCAGCGGCACCCGGGACCAATGTCAACCATCTGCACGACGACCGTGCCCTCGACCGGCTGTGCGGCATGCCGGTGTTCAACGGCGTTCCCTGCACCGTTCGTCCCAAATAGAGCGCCTGTGCCCTTGGCGCGGGTCTCTGCCACTCCGCCACATGCAGTGCATAAGCAGCGGTGCCGTCCAATATGACGGAAGTGTCATCGAACGGTCAGGCTGCTGACGGTGCTCCGGCTCTAGCGTTGTCGCAGTCCAACGCAATGGAGCTTTGCAATGAAGTTCACCGTAATTGCGCTCGTCACCCTCGGTACCTTCGTGACGATCTCCGCCCGCGCCTCACCCGCCGATTCGTCCTCTACGCTCAACGGCGTACCCACAAACACCGCCACGGGCCTTACCGGGCGCACCGCAGAACCACCAGCGGGCGCGGTCGTGTCCCTCTCGGGTGTGCCGATGCGCGAAGCCACGGTTCGGCTGGGCTACGACCGCGGCCCGGCCCCCGCCCCCGGCCCGAACGGTCGCCCCACAGATCCAGCGGCGAGCGCGGTCGTGCCCCTTTCGGGTGTGCCGATGCGCGAAGCCACGGTTCGGCTGGGCTACGACCGCAGCCCGCCCCCCGCCCCCAGCCCTAACGGTCGCCCTGTAGAACCAGCCGCGGCCGCGGTCGTGCCCCTCTCGGGCGTGCCGATGCGCGAGGCCACAGTTCGGCTGGGCCAGGAGCGCGGCCCACCGACCACCGCCAGATCGGCCCCGACGCTCAGCGGCGTTCCACTGTCGAAGGCAAAGCGCCCCTGACGAGGCCCGCCTCGCGTTCAGCCCAACGCGGCCGCACGGGCCAGCGTGTCGATGATGGGACAGGGATGCGTCTGCCCGGTGCTCTTGCACCGGCGCAGCAGATCCGCGAGCGTCGCGCGCATGCGCTCCAAGTCCGCGAGTTTCTGTTCGATCTGACCAAGGCGGGCCTGCGTGACCGACTGAATGGCTCTGCGATTGCGGCCATCCTCCAAGTCGAGCAGCGAGCGAATCTCCTCCAGCGTGAAGCCCAACCCCTGCGCCCGCTTGATGAAGCCGACGCGGTCGACCATCGCCGCCGAGTAGCGGCGAAACGCACCCGCCGCCTTGGGTACGGGCAGCAAGCCTCGCCCCTGGTAGTAGCGGATCGTCTCGACACCGACGCCTGCAGCTTTGGCGAGGCGACCGACCGTCAGACTTTCGAGAGCCGCGTTCACGGTAGCCGGTTTGACTGTCTTCTTTGTCATCGTGGACAGCATACGGCGTGGGTCCGTTGTTGACACCAGAGTCGGTTTGACGAGGATCAACGATGCACACGCACGCCCCCCTACCATCGGCTTGTTCTTGCTGCTGTCCGAATGAGCGCCTCTTTCAGCCATTCCTTCAAGCGCGCTACCGCATGGGTGGTGTTGCTGGCGTGCCTGTTCGCCCTGTCGGCGGGTGTCGCCAACGCCTGTCTGCTCGAGACGCAGAGGTCGCATGCTCATCGGCAAGCGGGCGGCGGGGAGTCGCACAGTGCCCCGACAGGGAGCGCCGGACCCCGCGCAGCGCAACCCGGAACCGGGGACCATCACGATCGGCTCGCCTTCAAGGCGCCCTGCCAGAAGGTCTGCGACGAAACGGCCCAGTCGGCCGTGAAGTCGGGCTCCGGCCCGGATTTCGATTGCCTTGGCCTGACGGCGGCCTTGGGGAGCCCGTGGTCCGCGCGGCCTTGGCTCGAAAGCACCGAGGCGCGCCGCGCCGCAACGGAGCTGGCGCCGCCCGGCGACCCGCCCGCGCGGGTCAAGTACTCCCGCTTGGTCTTGTAGACCGACGGGGGCACCCTGCCCGCGCTGTGGCAGTCGCGCCGCGCCCCCAGCACAAGCAGCGCGCCCCGCGCCTTGACTCCGTAGCCGACTACGGAGTTCTGATCGAGCTCCTCCCCTTCCGCCTCGGTGCCATGCCTATGCGCCGAGAGACTCGTACCCGAAATCGCAGAGGGAGTCCCTCATGAACCTCATTCTCTCGCCACACGATCCGCACCCGCCGCGCTGGCCGGGTTCGCGCTGCCACGGAGCACAACCATGAATCACGACGCGCCGGGCTACGGCCTGTGGATGCTCGTCATCCTCAATTCGGCGATCTTCATCATGTTCGCCTTCAGCTTCTTCAAGCCGCGGACGGCGCGCGACTGGCGCTCGTTCAGCGCGTTTGCCGCCTTCGTCGTCGCGCTCTTCGTCGAGATGTACGGCTTTCCGCTGACCATCTACCTCTTGTCAGGGTGGCTGCAGACGCGCTACCCGGGTCTGGACATCCTCTCGCACAACTCCGGCCACCTCTGGTCCACGTTGCTTGGCGAGAAGGGCGATCCGCACTTCGGCCCGTTGCATATCGCCAGCTACATCTTCCTCGGCCTGGGCTTCTACCTGCTCTCCAGCGCCTGGAGCGTGCTGTACCAGGCGCAGCGCAGTGGCGAGCTCGCCACCGCGGGGCCCTATGCGCGCATCCGGCATCCGCAGTACGTGGCCTTCGTGATGATCCTGCTCGGCTTTCTTCTGCAATGGCCGACGCTGCTCACGCTGGTGATGTTCCCGGTGCTGGTGGCGATGTACTCCCGCCTCGCGATCAACGAGGAACGCGATATGCGCCGGCAGTTCGGCGCGGCCTTCGACGCCTACGCGGCGCGCACGCCGCGCTTCTTCCCATCCTGGACTCGGGAGGCTCGCGCGACCTGACGCTGCCGCAGCTCGCGATCAGCGTTCCACCAAGAACCCAACCTGGCCGCAGTGGACGGACCCTGCGTCG
>JAEUPE010000014.1 GCA_016790435.1 Rubrivivax sp.
CAGCAGCGTACCGTGCACGATGAAGCTGCCGACCATCCAAGCCACGAAGACCAGCAGCCAACCGATCAGGAACTTCTTGTTCATCGGGTCTCCTCGTTCGATCCTGGTGCGCCGGACTCCGGCGCAGGCGCATTGCACGCCGGCACCCAGGCGCCGCACAAGGGGCGGCGCATTGGTGGAAACCCACAGATCGCGCCGCCGGGGGCGGCGAGGATCAGCGCGCCCGGGCCGCCTCCGGCGCTGCCGCCGCGGCGCGCACGGCCCCGGGCCGGCGACGCCACAGCAGCACGGCCGCCCCGATGATCAGCAGGCTGGCCGCGAGCACGCCCAGCCGCAACTGGCCGAAGAGGGCACTCAGCTCACCGGCAATCTCCTGCGACTGTGCCTGCTTCGACTCGCGCAGCTTCTGGCTGCCGTCGAGAAGCGTGCGGAAGCGGTCCTTGCCCGGGCCGATTCGATCGTTCAGCTCCAGCGTCAGCGCAACCCGCTGCTCCGAGGTGGTGGCGGCCTGCGCCGCATCGGCGGCACGCCGTGCGAGCTGGTCGAACTGCGCGGCATAGAACACCGCCGCTTCCTTCCAACGCAGGATCTCGGCGCGCTCCGCATCGTCGAATTCCTTGCCGCTGGGCGCCAGCATCTGGTCCAGCAGCACCAGCAGCTGGCCATAGGCGGTGTCGAAGTCCTTCGCATAGCCGCTGCGCTTGGCCGGCACGGCCGCGTAGATGAAGAGTTCCTTCTCGAAGCGGCGCATCTTCTCGCCGGCCACCTGCAGCTGGGCCAGGTGGCCCGCGGCATTGAAATTGCGGCGAATCGCCTTCTCGACGCCCCGTTCGGTGAGCTGGGTGCCCCAGAACATGCCGAGCACGGTGGCGATCAGCAATACGACGATGGCGGCCAGAACCGCATTGAGCTCACGGGGCATGAAGCCTCCCTCCGTTGGTGACCGGGAACTGTGCTTGTGATTCCCAACGGATGGGTGCCTTCGATGCGGGCACCTCGGTGAACGTCAGCCGGGCCCGATGATGCAGGAGCGGCCGCCGGCGCAGGCCCGCCGCGACCCTGCCACCCCCACGTTCAAGGGGTATGGCCAACCCGGGTTTTCAGCCTGCCTCGCGCGCCGCCCGCTTGCGCTCGTGTTCCTTCAGGTGGCGCTTGCGCAGCCGGATGCTCTTGGGCGTGATCTCCACGAGCTCGTCATCGGCGATGAACTCGACCGCATATTCCAGCGTCAGCTCGATCGGCGGCGTGATCGTGATCGCATCCTCCTTGCCGCTGACGCGGAAGTTGGTGAGCTGCTTGGTGCGCACCGCATTCACCACCAGGTCGTTGTCGCGGCTGTGGATGCCGACGATCATGCCTTCGTACACCGGGTCGCCGGGCTTGACGAACATGCGGCCGCGGTCGTCGAGCTTGCCGAGCGCATAGGTGACGATCTCGCCGTCGTCCATGCTGATCAGCACGCCGTTCTTGCGCCCGCCGATCTCGCCCTTGTAGGCCTCGTAGCCGTCGAAGATGTTGCTGATGAGGCCGGTGCCGCGCGTCAGGTTCATGAACTCGTTGGAGAAGCCGATCAGCCCGCGCGCCGGGATGCGGTATTCCAGCCGCACCCGGCCGCGGCCGTCGGTCTCCATGTTGACGAGCTCGCCCTTGCGCTCGCCCAGCGCCTGCATCACGCCGCCCTGGTGCTGGTCTTCGACGTCCACCGTCACCAGTTCGATCGGCTCGTGGCGTTCGCCGTTCACGTCGTGGAAGACGACGCGCGGCTTGCTCACCGCCAGCTCGTAGCCCTCGCGGCGCATGTTCTCCAGCAGGATCGTCAGGTGCAGCTCGCCGCGGCCGCTGACTTCGAAGATGCCCTCCTCGCCGCTGTCCTTCACGCGCAGCGCGACGTTGCTCTGCAGTTCCTTCTGCAGGCGGTCCCAGATCTGGCGGCTGGTGACGAACTTGCCCTCGCGCCCCGCCAGCGGGCTGGTGTTGACGCAGAAGTTCATCGTCAGCGTCGGCTCGTCCACCTTCAGCATCGGCAGCGGCTGCGGATCCAGAGGGTCGGTCACGGTGACACCGATGCCGATGTCCTCGATGCCGTTGATGAGCACGATCTCGCCCGGGCCGGCGGCATCGGTCGGCACGCGCTCCAGGCCTTCGAAGGTCAGGACCTGGTTGATGCGGCCCTTGTAGCTGCGGCCACCTTCGGAGGCCGGGCCCTCCATCACCAGCACTTCCATCGCCGGCTTCAACGTGCCGCTGTTGATGCGCCCCACGCCGATCCGGCCGACATAGGTGGAATAGTCCAGCGACGAGATCTGCAGTTGCAGCGGCGCATCGGGGTCGCCCTCGTGGGCCGGCACCTGCGTGAGGATGGTCTCGAACAGCGGCGCCATGTCCGTGCCCCAGGCCTCGCCGGCCTTGCCTTCCTTCAGCGAGGCCCAGCCGTTCAGGCCGGAGGCATAGACCACCGGGAAATCGAGCTGGTCCTCGTTGGCGCCGAGCTTGTCGAAGAGCTCGAAGGCGGCGTTGATCACGTAGTCGGGTCGCGAGCCGGGCTTGTCGACCTTGTTGACCACGACGATGGGCTTCAGGCCGAGTGCGAGCGCCTTCTTGGTGACGAAGCGCGTCTGCGGCATCGGCCCTTCCTGGGCGTCGATCAGCAGCACCACGCCATCGACCATGCTCAGCGCGCGTTCGACCTCGCCGCCGAAATCGGCGTGGCCGGGCGTGTCGACGATGTTGATGTGCGTGCCCTTCCACTGCACGGCGCAGTTCTTGGCCAGGATGGTGATGCCGCGCTCGCGTTCGATGTCGTTGCTGTCCATCACGCGCTCGGCGACCTTCTCGTTCTCGCGGAAGGTGCCGCTCTGGCGAAGCAGCTGGTCCACGAGCGTGGTCTTGCCATGGTCGACGTGGGCGATGATGGCGATGTTGCGGATCGGTTGGGTCATGGGGTTCGCGGCGGGTGAAGTGCTAGGGCTGCGAAGATGCGGCCTGCACCTCGAGCGGGCTGAGGAGGCGGTCGGCGATCAGCTCGCCCGCAGTGAGGTGGGCGGTGCCGAGAAAGGCGTGCGGATGCGGTTCGCCCGTCTGTCGAACGGGCGAAGAGGCATACACGCGGACATGCGGCGCATCGCCCAGGGCGACCCGGCGGCGCAGCCCGGTGAGAAACCGGCCAGCCTCGTCGTCCGGCAGGCGCACGGCGGGCCAGTCGGCGAGCAGCGTGTCGGTGGGCAGCAGTCGCGCATCGCGCTCGGCCTCTGGCATGGCCTCCAGGGCCTCGATCGTGACCGCGGCGCCGAGCGTCACCGGGCCGCTGGCCGTGCGCCGCAGCGCCGCGAGCGTGGCGCCGCAACCGAGCGCCTTGCCGATGTCCTCGGCCAGCGTGCGGATGTAGGTCCCCTTGGAGCAGCTGACGTCGATCACGAGCATGGGAGGCTGCCACTCGAGGATGTCGATGCGATGAAGGCGCACCGTGCGCGCTGCACGCTCGACCTGAACGCCGGCACGCGCGTACTCGTAGAGTGCCCGGCCCTCGTGCTTGATCGCGGAGTGCATCGGCGGTGTCTGCTCGATCGCGCCGACGAAGCGCGCGCAGGCGTCTGCGACGGCGGCGCGGTCGCAGGCGACCTCGCGGCGCTCCAGGACCTCGCCTTCGCCGTCGCCCGTGCTCGTGCGTTCGCCCAGGCGCAACGTGGCGACATAGCGCTTGTCCGCGTCGAGATTCGCCTGCGAGAACTTGGTGGCGGCACCGAAGCACAGCGGCAACAGGCCGGTGGCGAGCGGATCGAGCGTGCCGGTGTGGCCCACCTTCTCGGCGCGCATGAGTCCCTTCACCTTCTGCACGGCGTCGTTGCTGGTCCAGCCGAGCGACTTGTCCAGCAGCAGCACGCCGTGCAGCGCACGGCGCGGGTAGCGGACCGTAGAGCCGAGCGGCCGCCGCGGAACCGGCTTTGCCGGGCCGCTGGCGGCGCCCCCCTGGGGGGGAGGTGGCGAAGCCGCTTCGGGGGGGCTCATTCTTTGGCCCGCACCGAGTTGGCCTTCGCGATCAGGGCCGACAGGTCGGCGGCGCGCTCGGTGGTGCGGTCGAAGTGGAAGTGCAGCGTCGGCACGGTGTGGATGGCCAGCCGCTTGAACAGGCCGTTGCGCAGAAAGCCAGCGGCCTCGTTCAGGGCCGCCTCGCTCTCGGCGGCGTCGCCGACCAACACCGAGAAGTAGATCTGCGCGTGCGCATAGTCGGGCGACACGTTGACGCTGTTGATCGTGACCATGCCGATGCGCGGGTCCTTCAGCTCGCGGATGAGCTCCGCCACGTCGCGCTGGATCTGGTCGGCGACGCGGAAGCTGCGGTTGGGGACAGAGGATTTCTTGTGGCACATGGTGTGAACCTTCCAGACGTCCCGTCAAACACAGAGGCCCCGTCGTCCGACGGGGCCTCGCGCAAGGAGCGGAAGGGAGCCCGTCAGAGCGTTCTGGCGACTTCCTTGACCTCGAAGAACTCCAGCTGGTCGCCTTCCTTGATGTCGCTGTAGTTCTTGAGCTTGATGCCGCACTCGAAGCCTTCCTTGACCTCGCGCACGTCGTCCTTCATCCGCTTCAGCGACTCGAGCTCGCCGGTGTAGACCACCACGTTGTCGCGCAGCAGGCGGAAGCGCGCGTTGCGCGTGACCTGGCCCGCGGTGACCATGCAGCCGGCCACCGTGCCGATCTTGCTGGCGACGAAGACGGTTCGGATCTCGGCCGTGCCGATGACTTCTTCCTTCTGCTCGGGCGCCAGCATGCCGCCCATGGCCGCCTTGATCTCGTCGACGGCGTCGTAGATGATGTTGTAGTACTTGATGTCGACGCCGTTGCCCTCGGCGAGCTTGCGCGCACCGGCATC
>JAEUPE010000021.1 GCA_016790435.1 Rubrivivax sp.
TGCGGTGGGTCGGCTGGGCATCCTGCAATCGTTCCGCTATGCGCTGATCCCGCCGCGCGTGGGCTCGCGCGGCGAGGCGCCCCTGCCCGGGGGCGAGCCCGATTCGCGTGTCTACCGGCTGTACCTCAACGTCGTCTTCGACGGCGGCTGGGAGCCGTACATGCGCGTGATCTACCGCGACCTCGGCTACCTGCTGGACACCATCTTCTGCAACTGCGTGGGCTACCGCCTCAGCACGCAGCACAGCTACGACGAGTACATCCGCTGGGTGCGCGAGCACGAGGTGCCGACCGGGCTCCTCTACACCGAGTCGGCCTCGTCGGTGCTCGACCAGCGCTACCTCGAGGCTGCCGAACGTGTGTGGCGCCACGAGCCCGATGCGCAGCGCGCGCGCGAGACGGTGGCCGGCCTGGCCTTGCAGCCGCCCCCCGACACCGGCGTCGCACTGCAGCGCCTGGCTGTCGCCGACGACGAAACGCGCCGCGAGGTGGTGGTGAACAACCTGCGTGCGTTGAAGGGGCTGTACGACCTGCGCGCCCTATACCCCGCCAATGGCGAGGGCGACGAAGACCGCCTGTGTCGTTTTGCCCAGAGGGCGATGCCGGAGTTCTGCGAGTTCCTGAAACAACGCGCGGCGGCCGGCGATGCCTGGATCGCCGCGCACGCCGACCACGTGCAATGGGTGTTGCGCAAGCTGCCGCCGGAGCAGCCGCCCTCGGGGCCGGCCGCCACCTTCGACGCGGCCGACATCCAGAGCGGCATCCACGAGCGCCAGGCCGGGGTCACGCACGGCTGCCTGCTGCTGCTGCGCGTGATCGACATGGCGAAGGCGCGCGCCTGGATCGGCGCGCTGCCCGCGCGCACGGCCGCGGCGCAGACGCAGTTGCAGGCGCGCCCGGGTGGGCACCCGGACGAGCGGCTGTACTGGAACGTCGCCTTCACCGCCAACGGGCTGCGCGCGCTCGGCCAGCCGGCAGAGGTGGTCGATCTCTTCCCGATGGAGTTCCTCGAGGGCATGGAAGCGCGCGCCGGGCTGCTCGGCGACGTGCGCGGCAACCATCCGGAGCATTGGCGGCGGCCGCGCCTGCGTGGCACCAGCGTGGAAGTCGACCTCGCTTCCGTGAACGCCGTCGTGCAGTGGCGTCTCGCCACGCGCAGCGAAGGAAGCGAGCAGCTGCACTCCGTGCTGCGCGCCCTGGCCGAGGGCGTGGACCGCGAGCGCGACGGCATGCTGCTGCTCGCCTTCGAGCCGATGCGAAGCTACCCGGCACGCGAGGGCACGTCGACCGAGCACTTCGGTTTCCAGGACGGCTTCAGCCAGCCGAGGCCGAAGCTGCCCGGGCAACCCGGCCCCGGGCCGGAGCCGATCCGTTTCGACGACGAGGTCCAGCCCGGCGAGCTGTACCTCGGCCATCCGAGCGACCGCGACCGTGGGCGCTTCCCGGACCCGGCCGAACCCCTGCTGGACAACGGCAGCTTCCTCGTGCTGCGCAAGCTGCGCCAGCACGGCGGGCGCTGGCCGGCGATGCTTGAGCGCGCCGCGGCGCGCGACGACCCGCACTTCGGCGTGCGCCCGGCGGCCGAGCGCGCGACGGCGCGCGATCGCATCGCAGCCGTGCTGATGGGCCGTCGCCACGATGGCACGGTGGCGCTCGAGCCGTCGCCGGGCACGGGCAACAACTTCAACTACGAAGGCGACCCGACGGGATCGCGCTGCCCGTTCCAGTCGCACATCCGGCGCGCCAACCCGCGCACGCAAGGCGGCCCGAGGATGCCGCGCATCCTGCGCCGTGGCATGTCGTACGGCCCGCGTTTCGAGGTCGACCCGGCGGCCGAGCGCGGCCTGTACTTCATGGCCTATTGCGGCAGCATCGCCGAGCAGTTCGAGATCATCCAGCGCTGGATGACGGGCGGCAACAGCAGCGGCCTGCACTCCTCGCACAGCGACCCGCTGCTCGGCGTGCCGCAGAAGGGCACGCCGCGATCGTTCCAGTGGCTCGGCGCCGACGGCCAGGTGCACTCGGTCGATCTCGGCGACGAGCCGATGACTTCGCTGCAGTGGGGGCTGTACCTCTTCGCGCCATCGCTCACGGGCTTGAAGGTGCTGGCCGCCGGACAGCCCCGTGCGCCGCGCGAGGCGCCCGCCGCGCCAGCGAAACCCGACGACCAGCTGACGCTGGAACCCAAGCGCCTGCTGCAGGGCAGCCGCGATGACCGCGACGCCGTCTGGCGCCGCGTGCGCGAACGCGGCGAGCCGCTGCCGACGCCCTACGGCCTGCTCGAATGCCGCAAGGACGAAGTGCTGCGCATCCTGCGTGACGGCGGTGCCGAGCACTCGGTCTGCGGCTACGGCCGCCGCTTTGCCGAGAGCGTGGGGCCGGGTTTCCTCGGCATGGACGACCCGGAGCACGAGCGCCTGGCGGTCGCGACGCGCATCAAGGAGGCCATCGCCGCCATCACCGAGGAGAAGGCGTTCGACGCGGCGCGCAGCGTGACGATGCAGATCCTGGACCGCATCCTCACGACCCTGGCGCAACTGGGGCAGCCGCCGACGGTTGACCTCCTGCGCCTGAGCGAGCAGGTCATCGCCGGCCTGTACAAGGCCTGGTGGGGCCTGCCGGACGACAAGCACATGCTGCGCGGACTGAGCAGCGATCCGGTGCTGGACGACGCCGAAACGGCGCGCTGCCCGCGCGACTTCGTCTTCGTGGCGCGCCACAACTTCGGCGCGCACCCGACGGCCACCGAGCGACACCGCGGCACGACGCGTGGCCAGGCCATCCAGCGCGCCGTGCGCAGCTATCTCGAGGCCACCGACCCCAAGGAGCTCGTCGGGCTCTCGAAGCACATCCACGCCACACTGAGTGGCGGCCGGCCCGGCGTGCAAGACGAGGTGGTCTGGACCATCGGCGGCACGATGCTCGGCTTCGGCCCATCGACCTTTGCGCACTTCGCGCTCGTGATGCGCGACTGGGTCGAGCCGACGGTGCCTGGCGGCACGACGTTGTGGGACCTGCAGGCCAGCCTGCTGGCAGAAGGCGCGGCCGGCCGCACGTTTGCCGGTGTGACCCGGGTGATGCGTGCCGCGCTGGTGGCGCAGATGTGCCGCGAGCCGGTGCCCGGCATCATCTGGCGCGAGGCGCCGGGCTCGCATGTCGGGCCCGGCGGCGCCGAACCGCCGAAGACGGCGCTCGGCCTGCACGGGCTGATGCACGACCCGGATGCCGAGGCGTTGATGTTCGGTGGCAACCTGCAGCGCGGTGATCCGCTCTTTGGTGTGCACGCCTGCCCGGGGCACGGCATGGCCATCGGCGTGCTGCTCGGGGTGATCTCGACGCTGCTGCTGGCGGGCAACCTGCGGCGGACGCCTTCGCCCAGCATCTTGATGGTGGAGAGGTGAGGGGTGGCGGGGGCCCGGTCTCGGCCGGTGGGTGTGCGCCTCGGTCGGCGACTGGCTGCAGTCGAAGCAGGCCGGGTCTCGCCCGCCGGGGCGAGACCCGGCACGCATCAAGTCCACCGACCTCGCCCGAGGCGAAACCCAGCCCGTACCGAGAGTCCACCCATCCCGCAGCAGTCGCCGCCTCAAGCCTGCGCCAGCAACGCCTCCGCCCGCTCCCGATGCCACCGCATCGCCAGCCGCTCGAAAGCCGCCGCCGCGCTCTCCGCCAGCTCTCGCGCCCGCGCAAGATCGCCCCCACACAGCGCAAGTTCGCCCGCGCAGAGGTCGTTGGCCGCGGCCTCATGCGCCGAGTCGCGCTGGGCGGCGATGCGGCGCGCGCGCGCCAGCCACTTCGTGGCCTCGGCTCGCTGTCCGGGCGCGTGGCCGGCCCGGGCGGCTTCGCGCGCCAGCGCCCGGCAGCCCAGCGCCACGCCGATGAGATCGCCGGCGCGCGCCCGCTGCAGGGCCAGCGCGCCATGCCGTCGGGCGCGGACGCGGTCGCCACGCGCCAGCCAGCCCTCGGTCAGCCAGCCATGGTCGAGCGAGCGGAAGAGGCCGCTCTCGCGCGGCTCCAGCCACTGCGTCGATTCGGCCAGGCGGTCGATGGCGCTCGCTTCGCCCGTCAGCACCCACTCCGCGTAGGCGCCGGTGGCGCGGCCCTGGCAGAACTGGAAGAGGCTGTGCGTCTGCTCGGCGATGCGGGTGGACTCCTCGGCCGCGGCCAGCGCCTCGGGCCAACGGCCCTGCCAGCCGAGGATCACCGCGCGCCAGCCGGTGATGGAGGCGCCGATCTCGTGCGTGGCACCCTGCAGCAGCGCCCAGGCCTCGTCCATGAGCTCGTGTGCGCGCGCGAACTGGCCGCGGTCGCCGGCAACCGAGGCCAGGCAGACGAGCGAGTAGGCCAGCACCACCGGCAACCGGGTGCCGCGGCGGTGGCCACGCTTGCGGTTCACCGCGTCTTCCAGCAGCGGCTGCGCGCCGGCGTAGTCACTGGCCGCGGCCATGGCCTGGCCCAGGGAGGCACGGATCTGCAGCGCCAGTGATTCGGTGCCGGCGATCGTCTGCGCCAGGTTGAGCGCACGCTCGCTGTGCCGCACGGCATCGCGCACCTGGCCCAGGGCGTAGTGAACGTAGCCGAGCCAATGCTCGGCGCGCGCATGAAGCGCAGGGTCGCCGTGCGCCTGCGCGAGCTGCACGGCGCGCTCGAAGACGGGCAGGTCCGCGCGCGATCCGTCGAACACGCACAGGGGGCCGAGCTTGTGCGTGATGGCGAGCCAGCGCTCGACGGAGGCACCCGCGAGTCCGCCGGCCCGCAGGCGATCGAGGGCGGCGTGGTAGAGCGCCTTGGCGCGGTCGAGCGCCGAGAGTGACGCGGCGCGGTCGCCGGCCAGCTCCGCATGGTGGGCCGACTCGGCGTCGCGCCCGGCGGCGCCGTAGTGGTAGGCCAGCGCCTCGTGCGGGTGGTCGCTGCCCGGCGCGGTGAGCGCGCGCAGCGCCTCGGCCACGCGCCCGTGCAGGCGGCGTCGCTCATGCAGGCCCACCGATTCGTAGATCACGTCGCGCGTGAGGCCGTGCTTGAAGCGCAGGGTGCCGTCGGCCGCGGGGAAGAGGAAGTCCTTCTGCGCCAGGTCGTGCAGCGCCTCGTCGTCGTCGGCGAGGCCGGTGACGGCGGTGAGCAGCGCCGCGGGCACGACGTTGCCGATGATGGCCAGCGTGCGCACGAGCACCGCCCGCTCGGGCGGCAGGCGCGCGACCCGCGATTCGATGAGCTCCTGCAACCATGCCGAGCCTGCGTGCTGGCCCGCGAGCCGCACCTGCTCGTGCGCGGCCGAGTGGCACAGCTCCTCGATGAACAGAGGGTTGCCGCCGGAGTAGCGGTAGATCTCGTCGGTGATGAATGGGTCGGCGTTCGGCAGCAGTGCACGGATCGACTGCCGCCCTTCTTCCTGCGAGAGCGGTTCGAGGGGCAGCACCTCCACCTGGCGCATGGAAGCGTCGCCGGGGTCGACGGTGCGCGTCGAGTACACGACCATCAGGCCATGGCCCTCGACGGCCGCGCAGATGGCAGCCAATGCCTGGCGCGAGGCGGCGTCGGCCCAGTGCCAGTCGTCGGCGAAGAGCAGCAGCGGCTCGCGCCCGGCGAGCCGGGCGAACAAGCGCGCAATGGCGATCTGCGGGTCGCTGCCGGGGCTGTGGTGGCCGCTCTCGCCGCCGATGGTGCCGGCAGAGCTGCCGCCAGAGGTGCCGCCAGAGGTGCCGTTGCCGCTGGAGGCCACGGCGCTGGCTCCCGGCTGCGCCGGATCCCGCACCGGCGCTCCCAGATCCTCGAGCACCGGTCGGTCGAGCATGTCCAGGGCCGCGCCGACGGCCGACAGCGCGGCGACCACGGGCGCGTCGGCCGGCAGGCCGAGCGCGCCGCGCAGCATCTGCAGCACCGGCTGCAGGGGGACGGCGTCGAGTTCGCTGTCGCAGTAGCCCTTCAGAACGCGGCAGCCCTGCAACTCCGCGCGGCGCACGAACTCGGTGGCCAGGCGGGTCTTGCCCACGCCCGGCGGCCCGGCGAGCGCCACCTGGCAGGTGGCGCCTGCCAGCACCTCGCCCAGGCGCGTTTCGAGCCGCTGCATCTCGGCCTGGCGACCCACGAAACCGGTGAACGAGGCGGCGAGGCGGCGGTCGATCGGCGTCGCCGGCACCACACGCCCGTGGATGGGACGGCATGTGAGCGCCTGCTCCTGCCCCTGAACCCGCAGCTCGCGCGCCGGACCGCTGCGGAAGTACGCGCGCCCCGGGCCGAGCGTCTCGTCGCTCACCAGCAGTTCGTCGCGGCCGGCTTCGCTGGACAGGCGCGCCGCGATGTTGGGGACGGCGCCGAGCAGCTCGAGGCGCCCGACGACGTCGTCGCCACTCTGGACGAGCACGAGGCCGGCATGCACGCCGCTGTGCACTCGCAGCCCGTCGGTCAGCCCCGCCGCGGCCGGCACGGCGAACTTGCGCGCCGCCTCGTGCAATTCGAGGGCCGCTTCCACGGCACGGCGGCCGTCGCCCTCGCGCGGTAGCGGGTAGCCGAAGACGGCCAGCATGCCGTCGCCCTGGAAGCGAACGACGGTGCCTCCGTGCCGCGCCACCACCGCCTCACCGGCCCGGCGCAGCGTGGCCAGCAACTCGGCGTAGTCCTCGCCCTCGAGCCGGTTGCTGAGGGCCGTGGAGTCGCACAGGTCGCAGAACAGGAGGCTCAGCCGGCAACGCTGCGGCGGCGTCTTCGCACCAGAGGCAGAGGGATCGGCTTGGGCGCCGCGTGCCGGTGCGAAATCGGGAGGCGCCTCAGGCATCGGGATTCGTCGGTTCTCTTGGGGCCAGTGGCAAGTGCCGGAGTGTCCTCCGGAACGACCCGCGGGCCGATGGGTGGGACCACCGACGAACCCGTGAACCTGCGTGCGGTGCGTGCGATTTTTCGGGCCCGCCGACCCGCGTGCCACCGGTCACGGCAGTGGATTCTCACCGGCGCGACGCGCGCCTTGGCCTTCCCGGGCCTCAAGTTGGAGCGGAACCGCCCGATAGACGGGTGTTTGACCCCAGTCCGGACGTCGACGCAGTCGTCGCCGGACCCGCAACCCCATGGAACGATGACCACTGCCCGCATGTACCCCGGCGCCACGATCGATGCCCGCGGAGGGCTCGCTGCTGCCGCTGCCGTGTCGGCGGACTTCGCCGGTTCGGCCCCCGATGCAGATGCCGACGACAGTGCCGGTGCCGGCGCCGTCTCGGCCTCCCGCCTGAGCCTGCTCGTTGGCGTCTTCGTCGCCATCGCGCTGTTGCTGGGCTGGGCCGGCGTGGCGGCCCATCTCTACCTGAAGCACGGCGAGGCGGTCGACACCGAACTGCGCCAGAACACCAACCTCGCGCGCGCGCTGGAAGAGCAGACGCTGCGGGTGCTGGCGATCACCGACCACGCGACCATCCGCATGGGCGACGCCTTCGCGGCCGGCGCGGGTGCCGCCGCGCCCGACCAGATGGCCCGCTTTGCCAACGAGACCGGCCTCGCGCCCAAGATCCTGGCCCAACTTTCGTACGTGGACGGGAACGGCCGCTTCGTCGGCAGCAACCTCGACCCGGACGGGTCGAAATCGGGCCACCCCGATCTCTCCGAGCGCGAGCATGTGCGCGTGCACCTCAGGCCGGCCACCGCCTCGGGCAGCCAGGGGCTCGTCAGCGCCGACGGCCTCTTCATCGGCAAGCCGGTGCTGGGCAAGGTCTCCAAGCGCTGGACCATCCAGGTTTCACGCAAGATCGCTGCCGCCGACGGCACGCCACTCGGCGTCGTCGTCGCCTCGCTGGACCCGAGCTACTTCGACGAGGTGTATCGCCGCGTCTCCCTCGGCACGCAGGGGGGGGTGACGCTCGTTGGCCAGGACCGCACCGTGCGCGCGCGCGTGATGGGTGGCAAACCGGTCGGC
Organism: Rubrivivax sp.; assembly: GCA_016790435.1. Lineage (GTDB taxonomy): Bacteria > Pseudomonadota > Gammaproteobacteria > Burkholderiales > Burkholderiaceae_C > Rubrivivax. The sequence continues at coordinate 7,894 of JAEUPE010000021.1, forward strand.
ATGGGCAGCAGCATCAGCGCGACGAGCCCGGTCACGCGCGACGATGCGGCGGCCGATGGCAACTATCGCGGGGCCAGCGGCGTGGACGGCATCGACCGCCTGATCGCCTGGCGCCGCGTCGCGAACTACCCGCTCTTCGTGCTCGTGTCCACGGGCGCCGAAGAGGCGCTCGCCGACTGGCGCGCCACGCGCAACACGCTGACGCTGATGACGGTACTGCTGTCGCTGGCGGTGGTGACGGCTGCCGCCGCGCTCGTCGTCGGCCTGAAGCGGCTGGAGCGCAAGAACGAGGCACTGCGCCTGAGCGAGGCGCAGGCGCAGGCCGCCAACCAGGCGAAGACGGAGTTCCTCGCGGCCATCTCGCACGAGCTGCGCACGCCGCTCACCAGCATCCGCGGCTTTGCCGAGCTGATGGAGCAGCGCGTGGCCGAGCCGAAGTTCCGCGAGACCGCCGGCCTCATCCGCAAGGGCGCCGAGTACCTCAACACGCTGCTCACGGAGATCCTCGATCTCGCCAAGGCGGAGGCGGGCGCCATCGAGCTGGCGCCCGAGCCGCTGGAGCTGAGGCCGCTGCTCGACGGCGTGATCGACTTCTTCGCGCTCACCGCCGAAGCCAAGGGGCTGGCGCTCGTGGTCCAGGTGGTCGGCGACGTGCCCGAGCGGCTGCACTGCGACGGTCTGCGCCTCAAGCAGATCCTCAACAACCTGCTGTCCAACGCGATCAAGTTCACCGAACAGGGAGAAGTGCGGCTGAAGGTCGAGGTCGCGGGCCGCGAACTGCGCTTCCACGTCATCGACACCGGCCCCGGCATCCCCTCGGGCAAGCAGGACCTGATCTTCGAGAAGTTCCGCCAAGGCAACTCGCGCGTCAGCCACCAGCACGGCGGCACGGGCCTCGGCCTCGCCCTCGCGCGCGCGCTGGCCGAGCTGATGCGGGGGCGCCTCGGCGTGTCCAGCGAGCCGGGGCGCGGCGCCACGTTCACGCTGGCACTGCCCATTCAGGACGCCGAGGGCGCGGTCAGCGCCTGAGCACCGCCAGCCAGTCGCGTTGCGCCGGCGTGAGGGCCGTGTCGGGCGTCATCACGGCGCCCGCCAGCGCCTGGCGGATGTCGGGCTCGGGCTCGGGCAGCGGCGCCTTCAGCATCGCGTCCAGCACCCGGCCTGCCTGCACCAGCGCCTGCGCATAACGCTGCAGGATCACGGCCACGCTGGCATGCTGGCTCGGGTCGTCGAGCCAGCAGTCGTAGTCGGTGACGATGCCCACGGTGGCGTAGGCGATCTGCGCCTCGCGCGCCAGGAAGGCCTCTGGCACGTTGGTCATGCCCACGAGGTGGCAGCCGGCATTGCGCAGGAAGAAGCTCTCGGCCTGCGTGCCCAGGCGCGGCCCTTCGACGCAGGCGTAGGTGAGGCCGCGGTGCAAGGTGGTCCCGAGCGACGGGCCGAGCGACTTCGCTGCCGCTTCGACGGCGTCGACCAGGCGCGCGCTCACCGGCTTGGCCGTCGAGATGTGCGCCGCCACGCCGCCGCCGAAGAAGATGCGCTCGCGCGTGACGCGCGTCCAGTCGAAGTACTGCTCGCGCAAAGCCAGGTCGCCAGGCGCTGCGCGGTGCACGAGGCTGCCCACGGCCGAGAAGCCGAGCAGCATGGTCGCGCCGGCGCGCTTGAGCGCGAAGACGTTGGCGCGGTAGTTCACCTCGTGCGGCAGCAGCTTGTGGCCGGCGCCATGGCGGGCCATGAAGAGCAGTTCCTTGCCGTGCAGGCGGCCGCGCTGCACTTCGCCCGAAGGGGCGCCGAACGGCGTGTCGCCGCCGAGGCGTTGCTCCACCTGCAGCCCGGGCAGGTCATAGAGGCCGGTGCCTCCGACGATGGCGAGCATGGTTCCTCCTGGAGTGGCTCGTGGGGTGTCTGGGTTCGTGCGGCGAGCCGATCGCGCGATGTCAGCGACCTGCGAAGCGCGGTGCCCGCCGTTCGGCGAAGGCCGCCAGGCCCTCGCGCAGGTCGGCGCTGCCGGCGCAATGGCTCTCGCGCTCGCGCAGGCGCGCGAGGTCGAGCTCGCCCCGCGCGATCTCGTTCAACGACTGCTTCATCCCTTGCAGCGCCAGCGGTGCGCCGGCGAGCAGGCTGGCGGCCAGGCGCTCCACCTCGGCGTCGAGCGCCGCGGGCTCGACGAGCGCATCGAGGTAGCCCAGTTGCAGCAGTTCGTCGGCCGGCACCGTCTCGGCGAGCAGGAAGAGGCGCTTGGCCGCCGACAGCCCGAGGCGCGAGACGTAACGCGACAGGCCGCTCGGGTAGTAGTGCAGCCCGAGCCGCGCCGCCGGCATGCGCAGCTCCATGCCGGCCACGCCGACGCGGAAGTCGCAGGCGAGTGCCAGGTCGGTGGCGCCGCCGAAGACGCTGCCGTTCAGGCGCGCGATGGTGGGCACGGGCAGGGCCTCGAGCGCGTCGACCATGCGCTCGAAGAGCTGCGGGTCGGCCGTGCCGTCCGCGGAAGCTCCGAGCTCGTCGATGTTGAAGCCGGCGCAGAACATGCGCCCGCGGCCGGTGAGCACCAGCACCCGCAGCGTGGCGTCCGCGGCCAGCTGTTCGAGGTGACGCTGCAGCACGAGAAGGTCCTCGCGGTGCAGCCGGTTCAGGTGACGCGGTCGGTTGAGCGTAAGGGTCGCCCGCCCGGGCGCGGGGAAGGCCAGTTCCGGCGGGCCGCCCTCGTGCGTCATCGCCGGGGGCTGCTCAGGCCTGGGGAAGGTAGCGCACCGAGAGCACGCCCTGGATGTCGGCCAGCGAGCCGAGCACCGAGTCGCCCACGGGGCTGTCGATGTCGACGAGCGTGTAGGCCATGGGCCCGCGCGACTTGTTGACCATGTTGTGGATGTTGAGGCCGGCCTTGGCCATCGTCGTGCTGATCTGGCCGAGCATGTTGGGCACGTTGCTGTTGGCGATGGCAATGCGGAAGCGGCTCTCGCGTTCCATGCTCACGCTCGGGAAGTTCACGGCGTTGGCGACATGGCCGTGCTCGAGGTAGTCGCGCAGTTGGTCCACCACCATGATGGCGCAGTTCTCCTCGGCCTCGCGCGTGCTGGCACCCAGGTGCGGCAGCGCGACGATGCGCGGGTGGCCGAGCGTGGCCGCACCCGGGAAGTCGCACACGTAGTAGGCGAGCCGCCCGGAGGCGAGCGCCTCCAGCATGGCGACGTCGCTCACCACGCCTTCGCGGCTGAAGTTGAGCAGCACGGCGCCCTCGCGCATGAGGCCGATGTTGGCGTCGTTGACGAGGTGGCGCGTCGCCTCCACCAGCGGCACGTGCAGGGTCACGAAGTGCGCGCTGCGCAGCACCTCGTTGACGCTGGCGGCGCGCTTCACCTGCGAGGGCAGGCTCCAGGCCGCGTCGACGGTGATGTCGGGGTCGTAGCCGAGCACCTGCATGCCGAGCTTGATGGCCGCGTCGGCGACGAGACAGCCGATCTTGCCCAAGCCGACGATGCCCAGCGTGTGCCCCGCGAGCTCGAAACCGGCGAAGGACTTCTTGCCGTCCTCGATGGCCTTGTCGAGCTCGGGCGTGTCGGCCTTCAGGCCACCGACGAACGCAAGCGCCGGCGTGATGTTGCGTGCCGCCATCAGCAGGCCGGCGAGCACGAGCTCCTTCACCGCGTTGGCATTGGCGCCGGGGGCGTTGAACACGGGCACGCCGCGCTCGCTCATCGCCGCCAGGGGGATGTTGTTGGTGCCGGCCCCGGCGCGGCCGATGGCCCGCACGCTGGCCGGGATGACCATCTTGTGCATGTCGGCGCTGCGCACGAGCACGGCCGCCGGGTCGGTGATGTCCTTGCCCACGCGGTAGCGCTCGGCCGGCAGCCGCGACAGGCCGCTGGCCGAGATGGCGTTGAGCACCAGGATGTTGAGTCGAGGCGATGCCTCCATGTCAGTGCCCCCACCGCCGTTGCAGACCCACCAGTGCGATCGAGCCAAGTGGCCGCCGCGGATCCGGCTCTGCCGGGCCGTTGGCGGTGCCCCCTGGGGGGAAGCGACCGAAGGTCGCTCCGGGGGGGGCCGGCTTATCCATGGCGGGCCTCGAAATCCTTCATGTAGGCCACGAGCGTGCGCACGCCCTCCAGCGGCATCGCGTTGTAGATGGAAGCGCGCATGCCGCCCACCGAACGGTGGCCCTTGAGCTGCACCATGCCCGCGGCCTCGGCGCCTTTGAGGAACGCGGCGTCGAGGCTCTCGTCCGCCAGCTTGAAAGGCACGTTCATCCAGCTGCGGCAGTCCTTGGCCACCGGCGCCTTGTAGAAGCTCGTCGTGTCGAGGAAGTCGTACAGCAACGCCGCCTTGGCGCGGTTGTGCTTCTCCATGGCCACCAATGGGGCGTCCTTGCCGCCTTGCTGCTCGAGCCACTTGAACACCAGCCCGGCGATGTAGATCGCGTAGGTGGGCGGCGTGTTGTACATGCTCTCGTTCTCGGCCACCGTCTTGTAGTCGAAGGCCGTGGGCAGCATCGGATGCGGCTGGCCGAGCAGGTCTTCGCGCACGATGACGATGGTGAGGCCTGCCGGGCCGATGTTCTTCTGCGCGCCGGCGTAGATGAGGCCGAACTTCGACACGTCCACTGGGCGCGAGAGAATGTCGCTGGACATGTCGGCCACCAGCGGCACGCCGCTCACGTCGGGGGTGAAGTGGTACTGCACGCCGCCGATCGTCTCGTTGCTGCAGATGTGCACGTAGGCGGCGCCGGGGTCGAGCTGCCAGGTGGCGCGTGCCGGGATCGACGTGTAGCCCGTGTCCGCCGCGCTGGCCGCCACGTTGACCTTGGCGTAGCGCTTCGCCTCCTTGATGCTCTTCTTGCTCCACTCGCCCGTGTCGACGAAGTCGATGCCGGTCTTGCCGCGCAGCAGGTTCATCGGCACGATGGCGTTCTCGGCGATCGCGCCGCCCTGCATGAAGAGCACCTTGTAGCCGGCCGGCACGGCCAACAGCTTGCGCAGCAGCGCCTCGGCTTCGTTGGCGATGGAGATGAACTCCTTGCCGCGGTGGCTCATTTCCATGACCGACATGCCGCTGCCGTGCCAGTCGAGCATCTCTTCGGCGGCCTGCCGCAGCACGGGTTCGGGCAGCGCGGCCGGGCCGGCGCTGAAGTTGAAGACGCGGGTCATGGCAGAAGGCCTTCCGGGAGAGGGGTGCGGTGAGGGGGTGGCCATGATATGCGGCGGGTCGGGAGCCTCCGGCCCGCGCGCCAGGGCGCACCAGCGTGAGACCGCCGAGGGGGCGGCCGAGGTCGTCGTGGCCAAGCTGGCGGCCGCCGTGAAGGTCCGTGGGACCACGGTGGTCGCGCGCGGCGGATGCGCGCCGCTTCGCCCCGGCCCGCCCCTGCGGGCGACCGAGGTGTCCCGTCTTCAGAGGCCGGCCGCCAGCACCTGCTGGTACAGGCCGCGCACGAGCGCCGTGCAGAACGGCGGCACGAGGGTGCCGTGGTACTGGGCCGCGGCGTTCGCGCCGGCCGCCGTCTTCTGGGCCTGGAAGCCGCCAAAGATCTGGTCGCCGACCACACCGGCCGGGAGGGTTGCACGGGTCTCCAGGTCGAAGGCCGGCGCGGGGAAGTTGCGCGCCGCGAAGTCGGCCTGCAGGTCGACGGTGTTGAAGAAGAAGACCGTCGGGTCCTGCGCGCCACCGCACAACGCCACCGTGCCCGGGCGCCGCGGCGTCCAGCCGAGCAAGGTGTTGGCCTGCGCGGCGATGCGCAGGTTCGAGGTGGCGTAGCCGGCGCGGAAGGCGTCGGTGATCAGGCCGCCGGCGCCGAACAGCTGCGTGAAGGTGGGGTCGTTGGGCAGCTTGCCCTGGGCGATCAGCTGGTCGATCGGGGTGTCGGTCGGGAACAGGCGGTCGCCGGCGTTCACGTAGGGCGCCTGGTAAACGTTCGCCAGGCTCGTGTCGATGTTGCCGTAGGCGCGCTGGTAGCTGGTGATGAGCAGCGGCGTGAAGAGGGTGGCACCGCCGGGGATCGGACCGGGGCCCATGGCCACGTCGACGAACTTCACCAGGTTGTACGGCCCCGACATCGGGCCGGAGGCCGTGACCGTGAACTCCGAGGCGTGGTCGCGTTCGATCACCTTGTGCGTGGCCATCGCCACGTGGCCCCCTTGCGAGTAGCCGGTGACGAGCAGCTTGGCCGAGGGCCTGGTCGGGCTCGCGGCGGCCAGGTGCGCCTTGGCGGCACGCAGGCCGTCGATCATGTCCGCGGCCTGGCTTTCGGCGTGCAGCCACGGGTGGTAGCTGAGCGACGAGCGGTCGTAGCCGAGGTAGTTCGGCGCCACGACGATGAACCCCTGCGCCGCATACATCGCCATCAGCAACGAGCCTTCGCTGTCGCTGGACACGTTGGCGAGGTTCTTGGTCTGCGTCATCGTCGTGCCGTGTGCGTACAGCACCACCGGGCGGTCGCCGGTGCAGGCCGCACCGGCGCCGCTGGGCACCAGCACGCCGGCCGTGGCGCTGGCGGGTGCGCCGTGCGGGTCGCGCGTGACGTAGGTGATGTAGCTAAGATCGACGTCGCACTGGGCCGTGCCTGACAGCGCCTGCAGCCCCGACGCGGCGGTGCCGGCGTCGATCTGGGCGATCGTGACCTTGCCGAGCAACTGCGCCGCCAGCAGGGCGCCGCGCTCGGTGTTGGCGTCTTCGCCGCCGCCGCCGCAGGCGGCCAGCAGCGAGGCGCCGCACACCAACGAGGCCCAGGTTCGGATGCGCTTCATGCAGGTTCCCTTCTGATTTCCTTGACGGCCGCGGCACCAGCGGTCGCGACCACGGTGACGATGGCGGTGACCACGGCGGTTGCTGAGGTTCGCGGCCGCGCCGCTAGAAGCTCGATGTCAGCTGCGCCGACAGGATCGTCGCCGAGCCCTTGTAGGTGCCGTTGAGCAGGCCGTTGGCAAGCACGTTGGAGGGATCGCCGCTCTTGTTGATCGTCGATTCCTTGGCGCGCACGTAGCCGAAGCCGACGTCGATCCACATCGTCGGTTGCCAGCGGTACTGCGCGCCCACCGTGAAGAAGCCGCGGTCGCTGTCGGGCAGGCGCGGCGTGCGGTACTCGCGCTGCACTGGCGAGCGGTCGTAGGCCGCGCCGGCGCGGAAGAGCCAGCGGTCGTCGAGGCGGTAGCTCGCGCCTGCAGAGAGCTTCCACACGTCCTTGAAGTTCTCCGGCGTGCTCGACAGCGCGCTGCCGTCGGCGCGCACGAAGGTCAGGTCCTTGATCGTCGACCAGCCGGTCCACTGCGCGTCGGCCATCAGGCCCCAGCGGCTGTCCACCTGGCCGGCGTAGGACAGGTTGAAGATCGGTGGCAGCTTCACCTTGGACGTCACGGCCGTGTTGGCCAGCGCCGTGCTGTTCACGCCGGCGGCCAGGGCCGAGACAGTGGCGGCCAGCGGGCCGGTGACGGTGGGCGTCGGGTTGGCAAAGGTGGCCTCGCCGGAGACGGTGTAGCTGATGGCCGAGCGGTAGTGCACGCCGATGCGCTGGTTTGGCGCGAGCTCCCACAGCACGCCCGCATTCCAGCCGAAGGCAGTGTCGTTGCCCTTGACACGCGCCGCCGACTCGAGCCCTGCCGTCGCCTGGGCGATGGCGTTGTAGTTCGCCGACCCCGGCGCGATGCCGTTCAGCGCCGCGGCTTGCAGCAGCGCGCCCGAGTAGTTGACCTGGTTGGTGAAGGTGGCGTCGATGCGTTGGACGTTGAGGCCGAGCCCCAGCGACAACGACCCGCTGGCCCGGAACGACAGGCCCGGGTTGACGTTGACGGTCTTGATGTCGGACTTGTCGGCCTGGAAGCGGCCGATCCATCCGTCGTCGTAGTCGGTCACCAGGCCCCAGGGGGCGTTGAGGCCGACCCCGATCGCCCACTGCGCGTTGATCGGCATGGCGACGTAGAGGTTCGGCACGACGTTCAGACCGCCGGCGTCGCCGCCGTCGCCCCCCAGCGCCTGCTGGCTCGCGGCGGCGGAGAAGTCGTTGCGGAAGCTGAAGGAGGGCGTGATCAGGTGCATCGCGCCGGCCACCTGCCGGCCGCCGATCCGGGCCAGGCCCGCGGGGTTGCTCCACAGCGTGCTGGCGTCCTCGGCAGCGGCGGCGCCGCCCGCGAAGGCACTGCCGAGGCCGCTGGCCGAGATCTCACTGAGCTGGAAGCCGGCGGCCAGGGCCGGAGCGCTGCCCGCGAGCGAGACCGCCACCGCCAACCCCTGTGCCATGCCGTGCGCGACCCGGGCCCAGGGCGCAGCGACGCGGCGGTCGAGCGGGCCGCGCCGGCCGGCGCCTGGCGCCGCAGGGCACCGCGGCGACCGCGATTGGATGTTCTGCATGCGCACCCCCTTCCCAAGTCGGTAGAGACAACCCTCGTTCCGTCCGATGCTACGAAGACCCTGCCTTTGGCATAGCCGGGCTTTCCCCTGCCGGGTGGCTTCGGCGCGATGGGGCGGCCGCGCGTTCGATGCGCGGCTGGCGCAGAGTGGACAATGGCAACGGGTGATGTTTGCCGCGCGCTGTCGCGGTCTTCACCGGAAGCGTACCGGCCCCGCCAAAGCGGCCCGCGGCGCCCTCGTTGCCCCACTTGCCCGCCCGGTGTGCTCGGTGAGACGATTCCCCGCCCATCCGCCGCAACTCAACCACCCCCGAGGAGAAACCCCCATGGCCACCAAGCCGATGTTCGACGCCGACCAGCTGATCTCGATGTTCGAGAACGCCACCGCCGACGGCAGCGGCAAGCTGAAGAAGGCCGTCGGCGAGGCCACGCTGGCGGCACTGCAAGGGCGCGAGCTGACCTTGAAGAACATCAAGGCGGCGCTGAAGACCGTGGCCGAGGCGGCCAGCGCCGGTGCGGCGAAGAACACCATGGCCGGCGTCGACGCCGAGTCGCTGCTCGACAAGGCCGTCTCCGGCATGGACCAGGCCCTGCTGAAGGCGGTGGAGGCCAACCGCACGGCGCTGGCCACCCTGACCACCCAGGGCGCCGACCTGCGCGAGAAGCACATGAAGAAGGCGCTGGCCGACCTGGACAAGATCGAGGACACGATGTTTGCCGCGCTGAAGAAGGCCTCCGAGAGCGCCGGCGCGCCGATGGCCGGTGCCTGGACCCAGGTGCTGGAGAAGATGCAGGCCGGCGGCACCGCCTCGGGCGCGCAGGCGGCGGCGGCCACCGAGCAGATCGCCCAGATGGCCGAGCAGATGCAGGGCGCGATGAAGAGCACGCGCGCG
>JAEUPE010000026.1 GCA_016790435.1 Rubrivivax sp.
AGTCCAGATCACCAAGGACAAGACCACCCTGGGCCGCCGTCCCTACAACGACATCGTCATCGACAACCTCGCCGTCAGCGGCGAGCATGCGGTGTTGCAGATGGTGGGTGCCGACGTCTTCATCGAAGACCTCAACAGCACGAACGGCACCTACATCAACGGCAAGGCCATCAAGAAGCAATTGCTGGCGCACAACGACACCGTCGAGATCGGCAAGTACAAGATCAAGTACCTCGTCGACGACTCCGGCGAGTACGAGAAGACGATGATCATGCGGTCGCCCAACGCGGCGCCGCCGCCGTACCAGGCGCCAAGCCCGGTGGCCTCCGGCCACGGCGGCGGTAGCGCGCCCGTCGCTCCGGCGCCCGCCCATGCGCCGGCTGCGGCCTCCGCCGCGGCGGTGCAGGCCGCAATGATCAAGGTGCTCAACGGCGCGGCAGCCGGGCGCGAAGTCGCGCTGACCAAGGTCGTCACCACGGTCGGCAAGCCCGGGGTGCAGGTGGCCTCGATCACCAAGCGGCCCAACGGATACACGTTTGCGCACGTCGAGGGCGCACAGCGCCCCAGCATCAACGGCGCGCCGCTGGTGGGCGACTCGGTGCCGCTGCGCAACGGCGACGTCATCGAGCTCGCCGGCACGCAGATGCAGTTCGTCTACCGCTAGGCCCTGGCGCCCCCTGGGGCGCCTTTGGTTGAATCTGCCGCCCTTGGCCCGAGGCCGGGCATTGCGCTGATGGCTCACGCCATCAGCCGCCGCGAGTTCTGGCATCGCTGCGGCGGTTTTTCACAGGGTACCCGCCCCCGTGAATCCCCTAGGCCCGATTGCGCATGTAATCGGCAGCCTTGCCTTGCGGCCGCGTCTTCACGCGGCGAGCATGGCGTCCGGTCCAAGCCTGTCCAATTCATGCAGATCCGCGTCCTGGGCTGCTCCGGCTCCATTGCAGCCGGCAGCCGAACCACCTCGTTCCTGGTCGACGACACCGTCCTCATCGACGCGGGCACGGGCGTGGGCGACCTCACGCTGGAAGAGATGGCGCGTGTCGACCACGTCTTCATCACGCACTCGCACCTGGACCACGTGCTGGCGATCGGCCTGCTCGCCGACAGCGTCGCTCGCCAGCGCGAGATGCACAAGCGCCCGCCGGTGCTCGTGCATGCCTTGCCGGCGACGATCGCCGCGCTCAAGCTGCACATCCTCAACGGCGTCATCTGGCCCGACTTCACGCGCCTGCCGACCGTCGATGCGCCAGTGCTGGCCTTCCGGTCGATCGAGATCGGTGACGTGGTCGAGGTCGCCGGACGGCGCATCGAGGTCCTGAGCGCGGCCCACACGGTGCCCGCGGTGGGCTACGCCGTGCATGGCAGCGAAGGCGCCTGGGTGTTCACCGGCGACACCGGGCCCAACCCGGCGCTGTGGCGGCGCCTGGCGCAGATCAAGCTCAAGGTGCTCGTCATCGAAACCGCCTTCGGCGACGACGAGCACGAGCTCGCTGTCATCAGTGGTCACCTGTGCCCCGCGATGCTCGGCCGCGAGCTGGCGCAGTTGCCCTCCAATGGTTACGAGGTGTACATCACGCACATCAAGCCGGGCGAGGTCGATGCGGTGATGGCGGAGATCGCGGCGCAGGGAACGCGCAACGTGGCAGCGCTGCGGACCGGCCAGGTCTTCACGCAGAGCTGACAGAGCCCACGTTCCTGTTCGAGAGAACGCGTCGGAAACGACGCCGCGCGCTGCGGTTGTGTCGCCCGCGCCGCGGATGCTGGCCACAGCCGTTCCGCCCAGTAGCAGTGCCAGTTCCGCGACCCGCTCCGTGGCACACATCGTGCATCCCACTGGCGCGCATCGCCCATCCCACAAGGAGCCCATTCAATGAACCGTCGTATCCAACAGGGTTTCACCCTGATCGAACTGATGATCGTCGTCGCGATCATCGGCATCCTGGCCGCCGTCGCGCTGCCCGCGTATCAGGACTACACCACCCGCGCCAAGGTCAGCGAGCTGATCGTCATGTCGGCGCCGGCCAAGCTGGCCGTTTCTGAAACGTCTTCTTCCACGGGCACGCTGGCCTCGGTGACGGCCGCCAACTCGGGTTATTCGTTCCCTGGCGCCACGAAGTACGTGTCCGGCATCACCATCACGGACGGCACCGGCGTCATCGTCGTCACGTCGTCTATCCCGAACGCTGCAGGCACCATTACCCTCACGCCGACCGTCGTTGCCGACGGCCAGCTGAAGTGGGCCTGCACCTCCAACATTTCGGCCAAGTACCTGCCTTCGGAGTGCCGGCCGTAAGTCGGCGGCATCTTCCAAGCGAGCGTCTTGTCACCTGGGCGCTGGCAACAAAGGGCGGCCTTGGCCGCCCTTTCCGCTTGCTGGGCTTGCCGGCACGGACGGCCGGAGAGCCAGCAGGCCCGACAGAATTTGTCAGCAGCGCCGTTTCTGGGCCGCTTGCCTCGCTCCCGAGCGGACAATTTGCGTCACCCGTTGTGAACGCGTTCACAACGGGCCGAAAGGCTGGCTCTGGCATACCTCCTGCGTTCTAGAGGTGTACCTAGACCACCTGCCTTCCCTCGGGAGCCCCCATGAAGCGTATCCAACAAGGTTTCACCCTCATCGAACTGATGATCGTCGTCGCGATCATCGGCATCCTGGCCGCCGTGGCCCTGCCCGCGTATCAGGACTACACCACCCGCGCCAAGGTCAGCGAGCTGATCGTCATGTCGGCGCCGGCCAAGCTGGCCGTTTCTGAAACGTCTTCGTCCACGGGCACGCTGGCCTCGGTGACGGCCGCCAACTCGGGCTATTCGTTCCCTGGTGCCACGAAGTACGTATCCAGCATCACCATCACGAACGGCACGGGCGTGATCATCGTCACGTCGTCCATTCCGAACGCCGCCGGCACGATCACCCTCACGCCGACCGTGGTCGCCGATGGCCAATTGAAGTGGGCCTGCACCTCCAGCATCTCGGCCAAGTTCCTGCCGTCGGAGTGCCGCCCGTAAACTCGCGGCCAGATCCGTTGCCTGCCTGAGCGCAGGGACGAAGGGGCGGCTTCAGCCGCCCCTTCTGCGTTTTGTGCCCTCCCTTTCGCGCCACGCATTGCCTGTGTCGAAGCCGTCCAGCCCTCCGAAGCCCCTGGCTGCGGCCGAGCGGGTCGGCGCATCCGCAGCGCACAACCTCTGGCCTCTCTGGACGGCCTTTGCTGTGATGCCTTGGCTGCTGCCGACCCGCACCGAGCCGTGGACCACGTTCTATGCCGACGCCCTGGCTGCTGCGGTGTGGCTCTCGCTCACCGCATCCCTTCTCGCCACAACGACACGGAGTGCCCTCCCGGCGGCTCTGACTGGCAGAGGTGTCGCGCTCGACCTGCTGCCCGCACTGGCTCTCGCACTGATGCTCGTGGCAGGGCTGCAAGCGTTCTCCGGCCGCCTGGTCTTCGCCAGCGAGGCCGTCCTGGTCGGCGCGCACTTGGCTGCTTTCGCTGGCGCCGCCGTTCTCGGCCGCCATTGCCGGGAGCTTGTCGGCGAAACCTTCACCCACCTCCTCTGGACCAGCCTGATCGCCGCCGCGCTGCTTTCCGCCGGCATCGGCGTGGCGCAGTGGCTGAAGGTGGAGCCCCTGGATTGGCTGACGCCGCCGGCAGATGTCGATGGCCGCGCCATCGCCAACGTCGGGCAGGCCAACCACCTGGCCACGCTCATCTGCTGGGGCCTGCTCGGCCTGTGGCAGGCGCGCCTGCGCGGCCAACTCGGCCCATGGATCACGGCACTTGCCGCGGCGTTCCTGGCGTTCGGGCTCGCACTGACTCAATCGAGAACCCCCTGGGTCGGCGCCGTCGTGCTCTTCGCCGTCGCCGTCCTGGGACACCGGGCGCTGGGCGGGCGACGCACGCTGTGGGCGCTGCTGGCGCTCGTCGCCTTCTATGTCCTCAGCTGGCAGGCCATGGCCGAGGTCTCCGAGGCGCTCGGCCTCACCGCCCCTCGCGACGCGGCCGACCAGACCTCCGCCGGGTTCCGACCGACGATCTGGGCCATCGCCGTCGCCGCCATCGCCGAGCGCCCGTGGCTGGGCTGGGGGTGGAACCAGTTCGGCGTCGCCTGGGTCGCCCTGGCCCCCGGTCGCCTCGCGATACCCAGCCCCAACGGCTATGCCCACAACCTGGTGCTGGACCTGCTGGTATGGAACGGGGTTCTCATCGGCGGGCTCGTCGTCGCCGTCCTGCTCGGGTGGATGTGGCGGATGCTGCGCGCGGCCCGTTCCGCCGAGCAGTGGCTCCTGCTGGCCGGCGTCGGCGTCTTCGGCGTGCACGCGTTGCTCGAACTTCCGCACGCCTACCTTCTGATGCTGCTGCCGGTGGCGGGCATGATGGGCGTGCTCTCGGCCTGCGCGCCGCTGCCGCCGCTGGCCCGCCTGCGCCGCCGCTGGGTCGCCGGGGCCGGCCTCGGGCTGGCGGCACTGCTGGCGCTGATCGTGCGCGACTATCACGGCCTCGAAGCCGACCATCAGGCGCTGCGCCTGAAGGACGCGGGCCTGCTCATCCAGACGCCGCACGCGCCCTCGCAGCCGATCGTGCTGCGTTGGATGGCCGAGGCAAACGCCACCCTGCAGGCGCGGCCGGCGCAGAACATGACGGCCGAGGAACTGACCCGCCTGCGCCGCACACTCGCACGCTATCCCAACGCCGGCGGCCTGGCGCGCTATGCCCAGGCCAGCGCGCTACACGGCGACGCGGCCGGCGCGGCGTGGGCGCTGCACACCCTTTGCGGCCTGCAGCGGCGCGCCGTGTGCGAGGCGGCGCTTCGTGAGTGGCAGACCTTCGCGGCGCGCCACCCGGAGGCCCCGGTCGTGGCAATGCCGCAGCCCGCAGCGCGATAGCCGGCCAGCGCCGCCAGCGAGCGGCCGGTCCCCGGCAACCGCGCCATCCGCGCCGGCCCGAGCCGCGACGCCAACCTCAACGACCAGGCGCTGCCACTCGCCTCGGAACGAGCGCGTTGAACCAGAGCAGCCGCACCCAGGCCTGGTCGTGCTCGGCGGCAGGCATCCTCCGGACCTCCGTGCTCAAGACCTTGAAGGCCTGCCCCGCGCGCCCGGCGAGGATGTGGCCGGTGGCCGCCACCTGCGTCAGCACGACATGCGGATGACCCTTCGTGGCTTCCGGTGCCGACAGCAGCAACTCCGCGATGGTGCTGGCCTCCCCCCATCTCGCCGCGGCCACATGGTCGAACATCTCGATCCAGCGCGCTTCGTCGGCGCTGAAGGTGGCCGCGCAAGGCGAAGATCGGACGGCGCGCCAGAGCTCGGCGGCCTCGGTCTGCGCCAGGTAGGGAAGCACGTCCGCGGCGAAGCGAACGACGCTGGCCCAGGGCGCTGGCGCCAGGCTGGGCGCCGCGCAGCCGAACAGCCGATTGCGCACGCCGGCCGCCAGGGCCATGTCGGGAAGGTAGTCGCGGCCGGACAGCGCCGTGCCATGGCGCACATAGGCGGCCAACAGCGCCGCATGCACGTAGGGTCCCTCGCGCGGGCTGACCGCCGAAGGCGAGGCCGGTCTCCTGCTTGACCAGCCGTAGGGCGCCACGCCATCCAGCGCCCTGAGCGCCGGCACCTCCATGGCGTGCAGTTGCGTCAGCGCCGCCGCATCCTGCTTGAGATAGCGCGCCTTCAAGCCTTGCACATCGACGATCGGGAAGTAGTCGGAGTTGGCGGGCGCCTCGTAGCTGGCCATCAGCGGCGCCAGCGCCGTCTGGTTGCTCACGAACTGCAGGGCCAGGTCGGCCTCGCTGCTCACGCCGACGCGGGCGAGACGCGCCTTGACCGCCGACATGCCGAAGACATCCGGCGAGGGCTGCGGCAAGGGCCCCTGCGTGCCGGCGACGATGATCAGGTCGCCGGGCGAAGCCATGTAGACGCCGTAGACCGGAAAGCTCTTCGCCAGCGCGCCAAAGATCGCAGCCACCAGCTCGGGCGAGATCTCGTACACGTGGATCCACTGCACGAGCAGGCCGTCGGCCTTCAGGTGCGTCTTCACGCGCGCGTAGAACTCCTCGGTGAACAAGCTCGCCACGCCGCTGATCCACGGGTTGGAGGGCTCCGACACGATGACGTCGTAGCGATGCTGCCCGCGCGAGAAGTACGCCTTCGCGTCGTCGATGACGATGCGGTGCCGCGGATCGGTGTAGGCCGCATCGTTGGCGGGCCGCAGCAGCCGCGCTCCCTCGACGATCGCCGGCTCGATCTCGATCGTGTCCAGCCGCTTCAGGTGCGGCGAGCCGAGCAACGTGGCGCTGCTCAACCCCGTGCCGAACCCGATCACGGCCACTTCCGTCGCCCTCGGCCGATAGACCAACGGCAGGGCGCCCGTCAACACCATCGTGGCCTCGTCGCGCGTGGCCGGCCGGTTGAGGTCGTTCTGCAGGCCACCGTCGCTCTTGCCGTTGGTCGACACCGAGGTCACTCCCGACAAGGAGCGCGCGATGTGCACGGTTGCCGTCTTGCCGTCCCGGGCGGAGAGGATCTGCGTCTGCCGGTCCAGCGAACTGGCGCCGCCGCGATACACGCCCGAGCCCATGCGCAACGGATCGAACTGGAAGACCACCGGCGTCGCGCAAGCGGCCACGACGGCGCCGCCCGCGAACCAGCGGATGCCCGGGCTCAGCGTCGGCCCCGGGCGGAACCGTGGGCCCAGCAGCACGAGCCCGAGCGCGATGTCGATCGCCGCGCCGAAGGCCATCGTGATCTTCAGCCCCAGCCCGGGCATCAGCACATGCGTGGTGAGCAGCACGCCGACGATCGCCCCGAACGTGTTGGCGGCATAGGTCTGGCCGATGGCGCGCTCGCCGCTGCCGGTGCGATAGAGGTGGCTGGTGATGAGCGGCAGGGTCATGCCGGCGCAGAACGTGGCCGGCAGCATCACCGCCAGCGCCATGACCGTCAGCGCCAGCGTGTATAGCGCGAACCCGGCCTCGCTGCGTGCCAGGCCCTGCATCAGCCACGCCATGGCGTCGAAGGTGCTGTTGTAGAGCGGGATGGTGGCGAGCGCGCAGACCCCCATCGCCAACTGCACCTTGGCCAGAAAGAGCAGCGTGCCGCCGCCGATGTGGTCGATGCGCGAGCGGATCCACCAGCCACCCAGCGCCAGGCCGAGAATGAAGCTGGCCAGCATGATCTCGAACGAGTGCGTCGCGCTGCTCAGCACCATCGAGAGCATGCGGATCCACGCGATCTCGTAGACGAAGGACGACAGTCCCGTGAGCAACGAGACGAGCAACATGAAGGCCACGAGCGGCGGGGCGTCGGCGGACAGCGACGGGATCGACGGCGCAACGGTGACAGGCGACGGTGCCGGGGCGGCAGCGGCATCCGGCGCGGGGGCGGGCGCGGCCTCGCGCCCGTGTGTCGGCTTGCCCAGGAAGTACACCGCCAGCGCGAGAAGCACGTTGCCCACGCCCGCCGTCAGGAGCGCGCCGGGCAGCCCGATCGCCGGAATGAGCACGAAGCCGCTCACCAGCACGCCAACCACCGCGCCGAGGCTGTTGAGGAAGTACAGCAGCGCGAGCTTGCGGCCCGGCGCATCCGGCGCCAGGCGCAGCACGCCCCCCGTCATGAGCGGGAACGTCGCCCCGAGCAGGATAGATTGGGGCGCGATGAGCACTGTCGCCAGCGCCCATTGCGCGATGCAGGGCCCCTCGGGCGAACAGGCCGCCGGCAGCAGGCTCTCATAGGCCCAGGCGATGATGCTGCCGAAAGCGGAATGGAAACTCAGCGCCGCGGCGCCGACCACCAGTTCGACCAGCGCGTAGCCCCACAACAGGTTGCGGATGCGGCCGGTCCACTTCGAGACCAGCCAGGCCCCCAACCCCATGCCGCCCATGAACACCGCCAGCACAAGAGACTGCGCGTAAGCCGCGTGCCCCAGGAAAAGCTTCAGGTAGTGCGACCAGATCGACTCGTAGATGAGCCCGCAGAAGCCCGACAGGGCGAAAAGCGCCTGGAGCGCCATGAGTCGCGCGCGCAGTGGCCATGGAAGCCGCCCTTGAGGCCGCCCTTGAAGCTGCATGTTCATGCGCAAGATCCACCCGTGTCGAACGCGGAGCGCCGACTGTAGGGCCGCAGGTGCGCGCGCATGCACGGGTAGCATTCGTGCTTCGTTCCTCTGCCACGCCTGCCACGCTTGCACGCCGCACCCGAAGCCCGCGCCATGTTCGCCAGGGAACCGCGAGCCGCCCCGATCCTGGCGGCCGCGGCCGCCGCTGCGGCGCCCTCGCTGCTCGCCTACAACGTCTCGCCTTCGCCCACCTTCCTCAACCAGGCCCTGGCCCTGGCCCTGTGGGCGTCGTTCGTTCTGGTTTGTGCGCCACGTGCCGCGGGCGGCCGCAGCGGGCCGCTGCTGGCGGCGCTGGCCCTCGTCGCCACCGGCGTGTTGTGGTCGTGGGGCCCGGGCGCGTTGCCCTCGAGCCTAGCGCTGTCGGCGCTGGGCTTGATCTTCGCGGCAGCGCTGCTCGCCGCGGCCGGCGCGTCGGCACGCCGCAGCGCGCACGCTGCGGACCTGTTCATCGCCTTTGCCGCCGGCTGGGTGATCGCCGGCGCCCTCAACATGGTGGTGGCCATCGTGCAGGTCTTCGCCCCCGACCTGGCCGATGGCAACTTCATCGCCTCCACCAGCCTGGTTGGGCGCGCCGTGGGCAACCTGCGCCAGCCGAACCACCTGAGCAGCTTGTTGCTTTGGTCGGCCATCGCCGCAGTGGCACTGGTGGAACTCGGCGCGCTGTCGCGCCGCCTCGGCATCGCGCTGGTGGCGCTGTTCGTCTTTGGCGTCGTGCTCACCGCGTCGCGCACGGGCGTGCTCAGCGTCGTGCTGCTCGCCGTGTGGGGTGCGGTCGACCGTCGCCTCGCGCCGCGCACGCGCTGGCTGCTGCTGGCCGCGCCGCTCGTCTACGCGCTCTGCTGGGGCGGCATGGACCAGTGGGCGAAGTGGTCCCGCAGCACCTTCGGTGGCGCGGTGCGGGTGGCCGAAGACGTGGTGTCCGGCGGCGACATCTCGAGTGCGCGCTTCGCCATCTGGTCGCAGACGCTGGCCCTCATCCGCGAGTCTCCGTGGGCGGGCGTCGGCTTCGGCGAGTTCAACTTCGCGTGGACGCTCACGCCCTTCACGGACCGCCCGAAGGCGTTCTTCGACCACACGCACAACCTGCCGTTGCACCTCGCGGTCGAGCTCGGCGTGCCGCTGGCCGCGGCGGTGATGGCGTTGCTGCTCGCCGCGCTGTGGCGCGCGGCACGCGCGGCTTGGCACGTGCCCGCCAAGGGCGCAGCCGGCACCGGCGGGTCATCCCATGCGCTCGTCGGAGCGCGCGCCGGCGTGGTGATGGTGCTGATGATCGGCCTGCACAGCCTGCTCGAGTATCCGCTCTGGTACTCCTACTTCCTGCTGCCTGCGGCCTGGGCCTGGGGCTATGCACTCGGCGAGGCAGCCGGGGCGACGGCGCCGCGGGCCGCTTCGGCCAGCGCGGCTGCCGCAGCTGCCTCGGCCACCGCGCCCAAGGCGAGGCACGCGCTCGCGCTCCAGGCCGGCGCCGCCGCCGTCGTGCTCGGCACCGCACTCTCGATCGTCGACTACACGCGCGTCGTCGCCATCTTCGACGCCTCCGACGGCGATGCCCCGCTCGCCGAGCGCATCGAGCGTGGCCGGCGCAGCCTGTTCTTCTCGCACCACGCCGACTATGCCGCCGTCACCTCCGGCGTGGGCATGCGCGACGCGCCCTCCTCGTTCGCCAACACCACGCACTACCTGCTCGATGGCCGCCTGATGATCGCCTGGGCCGAATGGCTCGAGGCGCAAGGCCGGCCCGACCTCGCGCGGCACGTCGCGGCCAGGCTGCGCGAGTTCCGCTCGCCGGATGCGGAGGAGTTCTTTGCCGCCTGCAAGCCGCCCGCCCCGCTGCCCGCGGCCGCCGGCCTGCCTTTCCAATGCCAGGCGCCGCAGCGCCAGCCTGGCTGGCGCGAGTACCTGCAGATGCAGGCCCTGTCGCGCTAGCGGCATCGCTAAACGGCACTGCGCTAGCACCGCCGCAGCGCGGGGGGGGGGGTGCGGGGGTCGCGCTGAAGCGTCACGCTGAGTCCGCGCCGTGTCGGCGCGCGCGAAGGGAAGCCGGCCCGCCAGCCGGGTCAGCCCTCGGCCGCGCGCCAGTCGCCTGACTTGCCGCCCCGTTTCTCGAGCACGCGGATGCCCAGCATGACCATGCCGCGGTCGGCGGCCTTGCACATGTCGTAAACCGTGAGCAGGCCGACCTGCACCGCCGTGAGCGCCTCCATCTCCACGCCTGTCACGCCCACGGTCTCGACCTGTGCCGTGCAGCGCACGCGGCTCGTACTGGCGTCGAGTTCGAACTCCACCGCCACGCGCGTGATGGGCAGTGGATGGCACAGCGGGACCAGCTCGGCCGTGCGCTTGGCCCCCTGGATGGCGGCAATGCGAGCCACGGCGAGGACGTCGCCCTTCTTTGCCCGGCCCTGGGCCACGAGGGCGAAGGTGGCCGGCAGCATGCTGATGTAGCCCTCGGCGAGCGCGACGCGGTGCGTCGCTGCCTTGCCGCTCACGTCGACCATGTGCGCCTCGCCGTGCGCGTCGAAGTGGGTCAGGGGACTGCCCGCGCCCAACACAGCCGACGAGGCGGGCACAGCGGCTTCAACGGCTCGGGCGGGCTCGTCAGGGGCGGTCATGGCGCGAGCAACCTTCAGCAACATGGCGATGTCATCATTGTCTCCCCGCGAGGGAACGCCCGGCCCGCCGGGCGCTCCAACCGGGTCGGCGCAGCCACCGGCGGCGCCTCCAGTGAAAGCTCCTGCGTGCCCCGCGTCCTCCCTGTCCTCTCTCCATTGCCCCGCCGCGTGCTGTGCCTGGCGCTGAGCGCCGTGCTGTCGTTGGCCTCGCCCGCGGGGCTGGCGCAGGGGACGCCCGCGCCGCGCCTGCCCGCCCTGGGCGACGCCGCCACCGAAGACCTGAGCATCGGCGACGAGCGCCGCCTCGGCGAGCAGATCATGCGCGAGGCGCGGCGCGACCCGGCCTGGCTCGACGACCCCGTGCTGCTGGCCTATGTGCAGTCGCTGTGGCAGCCGCTCGTGCAGGCGGCGCGCGAGCGCGGCGACATCGACGCCAACCTCGAGCGCCAGTTCCCGTGGGAGCTCTTCCTCGTGCGCGACCGCTCGGTGAACGCGTTCGCGCTGCCGGGTGGTTATGTCGGCGTGCACCTGGGCCTGGTCGCCATCAGCACCAACCGCGACCAGCTCGCCTCGGTGCTGGCGCACGAGCTCTCGCACGTCACGCAGCGGCACATCGCGCGCAGCTTCGGCAATGCGCGCAGCACATCGCTCGTGGGCGTGGCGGCCCTCCTGCTGGGCATCCTCGCGGCCAGCCGCGCCAACAACATCGACGTCGCCAATGCCGCCATCATGGGCGGGCAGGGCGCCGCGCTGCAGGGCCAGCTCAACTTCTCGCGCGAGATGGAGCGCGAGGCCGACCGCCTCGGTTTCGCCGTGCTCTCCGGCGCCGGCTTCGCCACCGGCGGCATGGCGCAGATGTTCGAGCGGCTGCAAGGCAACGCCGCGGTCGCCGACAGCGGCGCCTTCCCCTACCTGCGCACGCACCCGTTGACGGTCGAGCGCATCAGCGAGGCGCGCAGCCGCATGCTGCTCGCCGGCGCCGAAGCGAGGCCCCGCGTGACCTTGCTGCATGCGCTGATGCAGGTGCGCGCGCGCGTGCTGATGGACAAGAACCCGCAGGCCCTGCAGCGGCTTCTCGGCGGCGCCACGTCGTCGCCACTGCCCGTCGATCGCGTCGCTGCGCTCTACAGCAGCGCGCTCGCGCAGGCGCAGCTCGGTCAGGGCGTCGCCGCCGAGGAGCAGGCCGTGCAGGCGTTGCGCCTGGCCCAGACCCTGGTGCCGCGCGAGCCCGAGGCCGAGCGCGTGCTCGCCCTGATGCCGGCCGAGGCCCGGCTGGCCTCGGGTGACGGCGCGGGTGCCTGGCGCGTGCTGGAGGCGGTTTCGTCGCCGGCGGCGGCGCCGACCACCACCGCATCGAGCGCACCCACAGCCTCTGTCGCGGCCACCTCGGCCGCACCGATCGCTTCGCGCAACGACCGCAGCCTGCTCACGCTGCGTGCCCAGGCCGCGCTCAAGTGGCACGAGCGCGATCCGCGCGCCGCGGCCGGCGCCGTGCGCGCCAGCACCGAGGCGCTGCAGACCTGGCTCAGCGAACACGGCCAGGACGCGCCCGCCTGGGAGTTGCTCGCCAGCACCGCCGAAGCGCTTGGCCAGAAACTGCGCTCGATGCGCGCCGCGGCCGAGGCGCGCGCCGCGCTCGGCGACCTCACGGGCGCCATCGACCGCCTGCGCGCGGCGCAGGCCGTGGCCCGTGGCGCAGCGGCCGGCGCAGGCACCGATCCCGCTGCGGCGGGCGGCCCCTCCTCCGCCGGAAGCAGCCAGCTCGAGTTCATCGATTCCTCGATCATCGACACCCGCCTGCGCCAGCTGTTGGAAGAGCGGCGGCAACTCGCGATCGAAGCGCGCCAGCGCGGCGGCAGCGGCGGCGACGGGCGCTGATCACGCGCGCTGTCACGCACGTCGATCGGGCGTGTTGATCGGGTAGGCGCATCGGACTGGCGCGCCACCCGCCCCCGTCGCTCCACGCGTCTTTCAAACGCCAACAATTTCCTCCTTCACCGACGCGGGCTTGCGATGGGCAGCAGCCAGAATCGCCGACGCCCGGGCCGCGCTGCATCGCATCTGCGTGCCCCCGAGGAGGCACGCATGAGAACCTTCGCCCGCCCGCAGCTTGCGTCGAGGCTCGCCACGACGCCGGTCGCCGAGCGCCTCGGCCGCGCCCTCCTGTCCTCGGCCCCTTCCTCGGTCCCATCCTCGGCCCCATCCTCGATGGCGTCCTCCCGGCCGGTCTTCCTGCCGGCCGCGTCGCGCGCAGCGGTCGTGGCCTTGCTGGTCGGTGTCGGCGCGCTGTTCGGCGCGGCCCCCGCGGCGCAGGCGGCCCGCGTCATCGGCGTCTCGCCGCAGGGCGAGGTGAGCGTGGTACGGCAGGTCGCGGTGCGCTTCGACAGCGCCGCGGTCGCCGTGGGCGACCCACGCGGCGCCGCGCCGTTCAAGCTGGTGTGCAACGGCAGCACGCCGGCAGGCAATGGCTACTGGCTCGACGACCGCCGCTGGGTCTACGACCTCGCCGAACCGCTGGGGGCGGGGCAGCGCTGCGTTCTGCGCGCCGAGGCTGCGTTCCGCCCCGGTGGAGCGGCGCTGGAGGGCCCGGCCGAACATGCCTTCAGCACCGGCGCACCGGCCGTCGTGTCCCTCTGGCCCTCGCCCGGTTCGCGCGTCGAGGAAGACCAGCACTTCCTGCTGCAGCTCACCGGCCCGGTCGACCTTGCCAGCGTTGCGCGGCAGGCCTGGTGCGAGGCCGAGGGCGTCGGCGAGCGCATTCCGTTGCGCGTCGTCGAGAGTGCGCTGCGCGACCAGGTGCTGCGGCGCCAGGGTCGCATTTCCGGGGGCCGCGGCGGGCGCGCCGAAGAGGCCGCATGGGCCGCGCGCCATGTGCTGCTCGCCTGCCAGCGCCTCTTCGCGCCGGATGCGCGCGTGCGCCTCGTCTGGGGCGCGGGCATTGCCAGTGCCGCCGTGGCCGGACAAGCGCCGCTCGCCACGCGCGAGAGGCATCAATGGCAATGGCAGGTCCGGCCGCGCTTCGCCGCCGAGTTCAGCTGCGAGCGCGAGAGCGCCGGCGCACCATGCCTGCCCCTGCGACCGATGACGCTGCGCTTCAACTCGCCGGTGCCGCGCGAGATGGCCGCGGGTGCGAGGCTGGTGCCCACCACGGGCGGGGCCGCGTCAGGTCCGACCACCCCGATCGCACCGAAGCTCGACGACGAAGACCGCCGCGCCGCCACGCTCACCGAGGTGCGCTTCGCCGCGCCGCTGCCCGAGAACACACGCTTCCAGATCACCCTGCCTGCCGACCTGAAGGACGAGGCCGGCCGGCCGCTCGCCAACGCCGGCGGCTTCCCGCTCAACGTGGCCACGGGCGGACTGCCGCCGCTGGCCAAGTTCGCCGGGGCGCCGTTCGGCATCGTCGAGGCACCCGGCGGCGCGAGAAGCGGCGCAAGACGCGACAGGGACGACGAGGCGGCCCTGCTGCCGCTCACGCTGCGCCATGTGCAGGCCGACCTCGTCGGCCTAGCCACCGCCGGCCAGGTGGCCGTCAAGCGACTGTCGCCCGAACTCACCGACGCGGCGTTGCTCGCGTGGATCGGGCGCGTGCGCCGCTGGCACGAGCGCGACCTGCCGGCCAAGGAGGCCGGCCTGCCGCCCTCGCAGTGGACCGAGACAGTCACCGAAAGCGAGACGCTGGCTGACGGCCGCGTGCGCTCGCGCACCGTCAAACGGGACAAGTTCGTGCCTTCGCGTGAGCTGTCGATCTTCGTCGGCGAGACCGACGTGCGGCGCGCCGAGCTGCCGCAACTGAAGGACACGCAACCGTCCACCCTGAGGGCCACCGAGGTGCTCGGCGTGCCGCTGCGCGAGCGTGGCTACCACGTCGTCGAGGTCAGCTCGCGCATCCTGGGCGAGTCGCTGCTGGCCAAGAAGGAGCCGATGTTCGCCCGCACCGGCGTGCTCGTCACCAACCTCGCCGTGCACTTCAAGAAGGGGCGCAGTTCCAGCCTCGTGTGGGTGACCACGCTCGACCGCGGCCAGCCGGTGGCCGGCGCGCGCGTGTCGGTGAACGACTGCAACGGCCAGCCGCTGTGGGGTGGGCAGACCGATGCCCGCGGCATTGCGCGCATCGAGCGGGGTTTCGACGAGGCCGACGGCGACGACCAGTGCCTCACCGGCGACGGCTTCTTCGTCACCGCCCGCACTGCGGGCAGCGCGGGCGGCCCGGGCGACCTCGGTTTCGTCTTCAGCCGCTGGGTCAAGGGCATCGAGCCGTGGCGCTTCAACGTCGGCACGGGCAGCGGCACCGCGCCCGACCGGCGCGCGCACACGTTGTTCGATCGCGAGCTGCTCAGGCGCGGCGAAACCGTCTCCATGAAGCACTTCGTGCGCGACGAGACCGAGCGGGGCCTCGCCTATACCGCGCCGGAGCACCTGCCCGACACCCTGGTCCTCACGCACGTGGGCAGCGGCCAGGAGGTGACGATGCCGCTT
>JAEUPE010000067.1 GCA_016790435.1 Rubrivivax sp.
ACCGACGACTACCAGCGCCAGATGCTCGAGCGCTCGGTCGAGTCGCGCCTGGCCTTCTTGAAATTCGCCCCGGTGCTCCACATCTCCGCGCTCAAGCGAACCGGCCTCAGTGCCCTTTGGAAAGCCCTGCTGCAAGCCCACGCCTCGGCCACTGTGAAGATGCCCACCCCCGTGCTCACGCGCGTGCTGCAGGAGGCGGTGGCGCACCAGGAGGCGCGGCGGGAAGGGCGCTTCCGCCCCAAGATGCGCTATGCGCACCAGGGCGGAATGAACCCGCCCATCGTCGTGATCCACGGCAACTCCCTGGAGCACGTCCCGGCGTCGTACAAGCGCTATCTCGAGGGGCGCTTCCGCGAGCACTTCAAGCTGGTCGGGACGCCTCTGCGCATCGAGTTGCGTTCCGGGCGCAATCCCTTCGACGACCGGGGCGGTTGAGCGCGCCGACGGCCTCGGAACGGCGGGCCTGTGGTAAGGTGATCGCCTCTCATCCAACAACACGGAGCATATCGTGAGCAACAAAGGCCAACTTTTGCAGGACCCCTTTCTGAACCTGCTGCGCAAGGAGCACGTGCCGGTGTCGATCTACCTCGTCAACGGCATCAAGCTCCAGGGCCACATCGAGTCGTTCGACCAGTACGTCGTGCTGTTGCGAAACACGGTCACGCAGATGGTCTACAAGCACGCGATCTCCACTGTCGTGCCCAGCCGCGCGGTCAACTTCCACCCGAACGAGAACACGGGCGAGCAGGCCTGAGGCCGATGCGCACCGCATCGGTGGCGTCCCGACCCGCCCGCCCCACAACTTGAGTCAAGGCGCAGAAACCGCCACCGCACGCGGCGCCGCGGGTGGTGCCGAATCGACACGGGCGGTGCTCGTGGGCGTGGACCTGGGCGCGGGCGCGCCTTTCGATGCCTCTCTCGACGAGTTGGCGCTGCTCGCGGCCTCGGCCGGAGACGAAACGGTGGCCCGCATCACGGCCCGGCGAAAGGCACCCGACCCGGCGCTCTTTGTGGGCAGCGGCAAGGCCGACGAGATCAAGGCCATGGTGGCGGCGACCTCGGCGCATGGCGTCATCTTCGACCAGGCGCTGTCGCCGGCGCAGCAGCGCAACCTCGAGCGGCACCTGGGTGTGCCGGTGGCCGACCGTACCTCGCTGATCATCGACATCTTCGGTGACCGCGCGCAGAGCCACGAAGGCAAGCTGCAGGTCGAACTGGCCCGGCTGCAGTACCTGTCCACGCGGCTCGTGCGCCGCTGGTCACACCTCGAGCGCCAGCGTGGCGGCATCGGCACGCGTGGCGGCCCGGGTGAGGCGCAGATCGAACTGGATCGCCGCATGATCGGCGAGCGCATCAAGCAGGTGAAGGAGCGGCTCGAGCGCGTGAAGCGCCAGCGCGGCACGCAGCGCCGTGCCCGCGAGCGGCGCGGCACGGTGCGCATCTCGCTCGTCGGCTACACCAACGCCGGCAAGTCGACGCTGTTCAACGCCCTGACCAAGGCACGCAGCTACGCCGCCGACCAGCTCTTCGCGACGCTGGACACGACGACACGCCAGCTCTGGCTGCCCGAGGCGGCGCGTGCCGCCACCCTGTCCGACACCGTCGGGTTCATCCGCGACCTGCCGCACAAGCTGGTGGAAGCGTTCCAGGCCACGCTGCAGGAGGCGGCCGATGCCGATCTGCTGCTGCACGTGGTGGATGCGGCGAGCCCGGCGCTCGATGAGCAGTTGGCCGAGGTCGACCGCGTGCTGCACGAGATCGGCGCGGCGGACGTGCCCCAGCTCCTCGTCTACAACAAGTGCGACCGGCTCGAGCCCTCGCGCCAGCCGCGCGAGGCCGAGGACTGGGTCGAACTGCCTGGCGGGGTCCGCCGCCGGCGCGTCTTCGTGAGCGCGCTGGCCGGCACAGGACTCGACGTGCTGCGCAAGGCCCTCGCCGTCGAGGTGCTGGCGCGCGAGCGCTTTGGCCTCGGGGCTGCGTGGCCCCCAGAATCCGCACCTTCAGCCGCACCTGCAGAGTCAGAGACGACCGAGATGACCGAGACAACCCATACGAGCGACGGGGCCGACGGCCACCCTCCGCACCATCATGCGTGATTCCACGAATCCAACTCTTGCGACCCGCTTCCAGGCGCTGGCCGTTGCGGCCATGGCTCTGGCGCGCGGTGCCCTGCGCCGCCGCACGGCTTGGGCGAGTGCGCGTGCCGCGCACGACGTCGCCGGGGCCACGGTGCTGCACAGCAACGGCCGCAACGACGGGCCGCCGGATCTCGACGAGCTGTGGCGCGATTTCAACAAGAAGCTATCGGGCCTGTTCGGCGGCAAGGGTGGGCCCGGCCCGCAGCGCGGCAACGACGAGCGCCCTCCCAGCGGGGGCGGCGGGGGCTTCCAGCCCGACATGAAGAGCGCGGGCATCGGCGCCATCCTGATCGGCGTCGTCGCGCTGCTCGTGTGGCTGGGCAGCGGCTTCTTCATCGTGCAGGAAGGCCAGCAGGCCGTCGTGACCACCTTCGGCCGCTTCAGCCACACGGCGGACGCCGGCTTCCAATGGCGCCTGCCGTATCCCGTGCAGGCGCACGAGGTGGTATCGGTGACCCAGCTGCAGTCGGTGGAAGTGGGCCGCAGCACCGTCGTGCCGGCCACAGGGCTGCGGGACAGTTCGATGCTGACCCAGGACGAGAACATCGTCGACATTCGATTCACGGTGCAGTATCGCCGCGCCGACGCGCGTGCCTACCTGTTCGAGAACCGCAACGCCGACGAGGCGGTGGTGATGGCTGCGGAGACCGCCGTGCGCGAGATCGTCGGCAGCAGCAAGATCGACTCCGTGCTTTACGAGCGTCGTGACGCGATTGCCGCCGATCTCGTCAAGAGCATCCAGGTGCAGCTTGACCGCCTCAAGGCAGGCATCGTGGTCGCCAACGTCAACCTGCAGAACGTGCAGGTGCCCGACACCGTGACGGCGGCCTTCAACGATGCCGTGAAGGCCGGCGCCGACCGCGATCGACTGGTCAACGAGGGCCGGGCCTACGCCAGCGATGTGATTCCCAAGGCCCGCGGCACGGCCTCGCGCCTGCTCGAGGAAGCTGAAGGTTACCGCGCTCGCGTGGAGGCGCAGGCCGAAGGTGACGCGCAGCGTTTCCGTGCCGTCCTCGCCGAGTACCAGAAGGCCCCGCAGGTGACGCGCGATCGCCTGTACCTCGAGACGATGCAGCAGGTCTACTCCAACGTCTCCAAGGTGCTCGTCGACGTGCGCAGCGGCAGCAACCTGCTCTACCTGCCGCTCGACCGCCTGCTGCAACAGGCAGGGGCAGCGCCGGGCACCACGGCCGTCGCGCCCGCCCAGGCACCCATCGAATCGGCCCCTGCCGTGCCCGGCACGGACATCCGCTCCCGCGACGGCGCGCGCACGCGCGACCGCGAAGGCCGCTAAAGGGAGGCGAGAACATGAACCGCATCGGACTTTTCGTCATCGGCGCCTTGGCGGCCCTGATGCTCGCCACGAGCACGCTCTTCGTAGTCGACCAGCGCCAGGTGGGCGTGATCTACGCGCTGGGCGAGATCAAGGAGGTCATCACCGATCCCGGGCTGAAGCTGAAGCTGCCGCCGCCGTTCCAGAACGTCGTGTTCCTGGACAAGCGCGTGCAGACGCTGGACAGCCCGGAGACCCGCCCCATCTTCACGGCCGAAAAGAAGAGCCTCATCATTGATTGGCTGATCAAGTGGCGCATCACCGAGCCGCGGCAGTTCATCCGCAACAACGGCGTCGACTTTCGCAATCTCGAGGCGCGCCTGTCTCCGGTCGTGCAGGCGGCGTTCAACGAGGAAATCACGAAGCGCACGGTGCAAGGCGTGTTGTCGACGGAGCGCGAGAAGGTGATGAGCGACGTCCGCCTGCGCCTGGCCGACGACGCCAAGTCCTTCGGCATCGAGATTGTCGACGTGCGCATCAAGCGCGTGGACTTCGTCGCCGACATCACCGACTCCGTGTACCGGCGCATGGTCTCCGAGCGCACCCAGGTGGCGAACGAGTTGCGTTCGAGGGGCAATGCCGAAGGCGAGAAGATCCGCGCCGATGCCGACCGGCAGCGCGAGGTGATCGTCGCCGAGGCCTACCGCGACGCGCAGAAGATCAAGGGCGCAGGCGATGCAAAGGCCTCGATCCTCTATGCGGATGCCTTCGGCCGCGACCCGCAGTTCGCCCAGTTCTATCGCAGTCTCGAGGCTTACCGCGCGACATTTCGCAGCCGCAGTGACGTGATGGTGCTCGACCCGAACAACGACTTCTTCCGCGCCATGCAAGGGGGCGCTCCGGCGCCGAGGCGCTGAGCGCACCGCGCCCGGCACTTCGGTGCGGCCGGGCGCGAAGCCGCACGAACACGCGTCCGCCATGGAAGACCTCCTGCTCGGCGCTTTGGCGCTGATGCTCGTGTTCGAGGGGCTGCTTCCGTTCGTCAGCCCGCGCGGCTGGCGCTCGATGTTCGAGCGGGCGACGGCGATGACCGACGGCCAGATCCGCTTCATCGGTCTGATGAGCATCGTCATCGGACTCGTGCTGCTGGTGGCCTGGCGCTGAAGCCGCGAGGCCGCAAAGCGGCCCGGTCCTGTCAGGACCGCGCAGGGCGGCGCCCTACAATGCCGTTTTCAAGAAGCGGTGCGATCCCGATGCTTTCTGCCTGGTTGTTGCCCGAGCACATCGCCGATGTGCTGCCCGCACAGGCCCGGCAGTTGGAGAGGCTTCGCCGGCGGCTGGTGGACCGCGCCCAGGGCTACGGCTTCGAGCTCGTGATCCCGCCGCTGCTCGAGCACATCGAGTCGTTGCTGTCCGGTACCGGCCGCGAACTGGACCTGCGCACGTTCAAGCTCGTCGACCAGACCAGTGGCCGCACGCTCGGCCTGCGTGCCGACACCACGCCTCAGGCGGCGCGCATCGACGCGCACCTGCTCAACCGCGAAGGTGTGACGCGCCTGTGCTACTGCGGCCCCGTGCTGCACGCGCGAGCCACGAGCGTGGCCTCCTCGCGCGAGCCGCTGCAGTTCGGCGCCGAGATCTTCGGCCATGCCGGCCTCGAGGCTGACCTCGAAGCGGCCGAGCTGGCGCTCGACTGCTTGCAGGCGGCTGGCGTCACGCCGTTGATCATCGACCTCGCCGATGCGCGGGTGTTGCGCGGCGTGTTGTCCGGTGTGGCCCTCGATGCGAGCGGCCTGCAGGACATGGCTCAGGCGCTGGCCGAGAAGGACGCGGCCGCCCTCGAGACGCTGACGAGGGACCTGGCCGACGAGACCCGGCGGGCGCTGCGGGCGCTGCCTCGGCTCTACGGTGGCGAAGAAGTACTCGCGGCCGCGGCGCGTGAACTGCCGGCTCGCCCGTTGGTGCGTGCGGCGCTCGAGCAGTTGGCTTGGCTGGCGGCGCATCTGCGCCGGTCCTTCCCCGACTTGCAGGTTGGTTTCGATCTCGGCGACATGGGTGGCTACGCCTACTACAGCGGCACGCGCTTCGCGATCTACGGCGCCGCGGCGACCGATGCGCTGGCGCGTGGCGGCCGCTACGACGAGGTCGGTGCGGTCTTTGGCCGCAATCGACCGGCCGTGGGCTTCAGCCTCGATCTCAAGGCGCTGACAGAAGTGGCACCGATGGAGCCGGCTGGCGGTGCCATTCGCGC
Source organism: Rubrivivax sp. (assembly GCA_016790435.1). Classification (GTDB taxonomy): domain Bacteria; phylum Pseudomonadota; class Gammaproteobacteria; order Burkholderiales; family Burkholderiaceae_C; genus Rubrivivax. The sequence goes on from JAEUPE010000067.1 coordinate 5,663, forward strand.
CCCTTGGGGCGAGGACCCGACGCTGCGCGCCACGGTGCGCCGTCTGCGCGAGGCGGGCGAGACTGTGCTTGCAATGCTGCCCGGCGACATCTCCGAGGCTCAGGCCCTGGACCTCGATCGCGAGCTGGTCGAGGTCGGCGGCCACTGGGTGCTACGGGCCCTGGAAAGTGTTGCCGCCACGCGGGCGGTTGCGGCCAACGAACCTTCACGAGAGCTTTGAACTCACACATGCAACCGGGTCTCCCCCGCAGCAGCGGCCGCAACGTCGTCGTCGTCGGCACCCAGTGGGGTGACGAAGGCAAAGGCAAGATCGTCGACTGGATGACCGACCACGCGCAGGGCGTGGTGCGCTTCCAGGGCGGGCACAACGCCGGCCACACGCTCGTCATCAATGGCCGCAAGACTGCCCTGCAGCTCATCCCGTCGGGCGTGATGCGGGAAGGCGTCGCCTGCTACATCGGCAACGGGGTGGTCGTGGATCCCGCGCATCTGCTGTTGGAGATCGAGCGGCTCGAGGCCATCGGCGTGGACGTGCGCTCACGGCTGTTCCTCAGCGAATCCTGCCCGTTGATCTTGCCGTTCCACGTCGAGCTCGACCGCGCCCGCGAGGCTAGGCGCGAGACCACCGCAGGTGGGCGCATCGGTACCACCGGCAAGGGCATCGGACCCGCCTACGAGGACAAGGTGGCGCGCCGAGCCCTGCGGGTGATGGACCTCAAGAACCCCGCCCGCTTCGAGGCCAAGTTGCGTGAGCTGGTGGCGTTGCACAACGCCGAGCTGACCGGCGTGCTCGGCGCGCCGTTGCTGGAGGCCGCACCCATGCTGGATGCGGCGCTGCGGGCGGCCGAACAACTGCGGCCGTTGATGGCCGACGTCGGCTACCGTCTCTTCAACGCCCACCGTGAAGGTGCCAACCTGCTGTTCGAAGGCGCCCAGGGCACGCTGCTGGACATCGACCACGGCACCTATCCTTTCGTCACCTCGAGCAACTGCGTCGCTGGCAACGCCGCCGCGGGCTCGGGCCTCGGGCCGGGCCTGTTGCACTACGTGCTGGGCATCACCAAGGCCTACACGACGCGCGTGGGCGGCGGACCTTTCCCGACCGAATTGCCGATCGATATGCCGGGCACGGTGGGCCACCACTTTTCTACGGTGGGTCAGGAGCGGGGGACGGTGACCGGTCGCGCGCGCCGTTGCGGCTGGCTCGATGCGGCGGCGCTCAAGCGCTCCATGATCATCAACGGCATCTCGGGCCTTTGCATCACCAAGCTCGACGTGCTCGACGGCCTGGGTGAAATCAAGATCTGCACCGGCTACCGCCTCGGCGCCCGCCACCTCGACGTGCTGCCGCTCGATGCCGACGAGATTGCCGCCTGCGAGCCCGTCTACGAGTCGCTGCCCGGCTGGAGCGAGACGACGGCCGGTCTCACCAACTGGGAGCAGCTGCCAGCCAACGCCAGGCGCTACCTGGAACGCATGCAGACGCTGATCGGCGCGCCGATCGACATGGTGTCCACGGGCCCTGACCGCGTGCACACCATCCTGCTGCGCCACCCCTTCCGCGCCTGAGCCAGGACGCGCCTGACCCGATCAGAAGACGAGGAGAAGACCCCGATGCTCACCGACGACGGCAAGCACCTGTATGTGTCCTGGGACGAGTACCACCTGCTCATCGAGCGCCTGGCGCTGAAGGTGGCGCACTCGGGCTGGCAGTTCGACCAGATCCTGTGCCTGGCCCGCGGCGGCATGCGACCCGGCGACGTGCTGTCACGCGTGTTCGACAAGCCGCTGGCCATCATGTCCACGAGTTCCTATCGGGCCGAGGCCGGCACGATCCAGGGCCGCCTTGACATGGCCAAGTACATCACCATGCCCAAGGGTGAACTGGCCGGCCGCGTGCTTCTCGTCGACGACCTCGCCGACACGGGGCACACGCTGCGGGCGGTGGTCGAGCGCCTGCGCGGCATGCCGGCCATCGCGGAGTTGCGTGCCGCCGTGATCTGGGTGAAGGGGGTGTCGACCTACACGCCGGACTACTATGTCGAGGTGCTTCCGACGAGCCCGTGGATCCACCAGCCATTCGAGGAGTACGACACCATGCGCCCCGACGGCTTGGCGCGGAAGTTCCAGATCTGAAAACGAACAAGGCCGGCGGATCTGGCGATCGGCCGGCCTTGCTGCTTGAGTGGTGCCCAGGAAGGGACTCGAACCCCCACGCCGTTAAGCGCTAGTACCTGAAACTAGTGCGTCTACCAATTCCGCCACCTGGGCAATGGCTCGGAGAAGATCCGAGCCGGTGACAAACGAGGATTCTATCAGCACAACACAACCCGCTTCCGGCCCTGCGCTGCTCGGCGAAATCGAGGGCCGGGTCGAAGGACACCGCGACGGCCATGGCTTCGTCGTGGCAGATGCCGGCGAACCGGTCGTCTATCTGGCACCGCAGGAAATGCGCTCGGTGCTGCACCGCGATCGCGTGCGCGTGCGCATCCTGCGCCTGGACCGCAAGGGCCGACCCGAAGGGCGCGTCGTCGACATCGTGTCGCGCGCCAAGGCACCCATCATCGGCCGCCTGTTGCACGAGGGCGGCCAGTGGATCGTGGCCCCCGAGGACCGGCGCTACGGCCAGGACATCCTGATCCCCAAGAACGCCACCGCCAGTGCGGCGGTGGGGCAGGTGGTGTCGGTCGAACTGACCGAGACGCCTTCCCTGCATGCACAGCCCGTGGGTCGCGTCGCCGAGGTGCTCGGCGAGATCGACGACGCCGGCATGGAGATCGAGATCGCGGTGCGCAAGTACGAAGTGCCGCACCGTTTCAGCCCCGAGACCCTGGCGCAAGCCGCCGCGCTGCCCGAGAAACTGCGCGCCACCGACCGCCGCAACCGTGTCGATCTGACCGACGTGCCGCTCGTCACCATCGACGGCGAGGACGCGCGCGACTTCGACGACGCCGTCTACTGCCAGCCCCACCATGGCGGCAAGGGCAAGAAGGCGTTCAATGGCTGGCGCCTCGTGGTGGCCATTGCCGATGTCAGCCACTACGTCAAGCCCGAGGAACCGCTCGACCGCGATGCCTACGAGCGCGCGACGTCGGTGTACTTCCCGCGCCGCGTCATCCCGATGCTGCCGGAGAAGCTCTCCAACGGCCTGTGCTCGCTGAACCCCGAGCAGGAACGGCTGAGCATGGTGTGCGACATGCTGGTGGCCGAAGACGGCGCCATCACCGCCTACCAGTTCTACCCGGCCCTCATCTGCTCACATGCGCGCCTCACCTACACCGAGGTGGCCGCCATGCTCGCCAACACGCGCGGCCCGGAGGCGCAGCGCCGCAGCGACCTCGTGCCGCACCTCGTGCACCTGCACGAGGTGTACCGTGCGCTGCTCAAGCAGCGCGCCACGCGCGGCGCGGTGGACTTCGACACCACCGAGACGCAAATCATCTGCGACGACAACGGCCGCATCGAACGCATCGTGCCGCGCGTGCGCACAGAGGCGCACCGCCTGATCGAGGAGGCCATGCTGGCGGCCAACGTCTGTGCCGCCGAGTTCATCTCCGGACACGAGCACCCGGCGCTCTACCGCGTGCACGAGGGCCCCACGCCCGAACGCCGCGCCACGCTGCAGGCCTACCTGAAGGCGCTGGGCATCGCGATGCCTTTGTCGGACGACCCGACGCCAGCCGAGATGCAGGCCATCTCGCAGGCTGTGCAGGAGCGTCCGGACGCACAGCAGATCCACACGATGCTGCTGCGCTCGATGCAGCAGGCGATCTACACGGCCATCAACTCCGGGCATTTCGGCCTCGCCTACGAGGCCTATGCCCACTTCACGAGCCCGATCCGTCGCTACCCGGACCTGCTTATCCACCGCGTCATCAAGGCGCTGCTCTCCGGGCGGCGCTACCACCTCGCGCCCAGCGACCTGACGCGCAAGCCCGAGGTGCGCAAGGGCGGCAAGGCGAGGCACGCCAAGCCGATGTCGCAGGAAATGGAGTTGTGGGACGCGGTCGGGGCCCATTGCAGCGCCAACGAGCGCCGCGCCGACGAAGCCTCGCGCGATGTCGAGGCGTGGCTGAAGTGCCGCTTCATGCGCGAGCATCTCGGCGAGGAGTACGCGGGCACCGTGAGCGCGGTGGCCTCCTTCGGCCTCTTCGTCACGCTCGATGCGCTCTACGTCGACGGCCTCGTGCACATCACCGAGCTCGGCGGCGAGTACTACCGCTTCGACGAGGCGCGACAGGAGTTGCGCGGCGAGCGCACCGGCGTGCGCTTCGCCATTGGCACGCGCGTGCGCGTGCAGGTGAGCCGTGTCGACCTCGACGGGCGCAAGATCGACTTTCGCCTCGTGCGCGACGGCGAGGCCGAGACGCTGCTGTCCCGTGGCCGCACCGGCCGCGCGGCCACGCCGGCGCCCTCGGCGCAGGCCGAGTTGGCCGAGGTGAAGGGCGCCGACCGCCGCTCCAAGGCAGCCGCCCGCGAGCGCAAGAACAAGCCGGGTGCGGTGCCGGGCAAGCGGGCGGCGAAGACCGGTGCCCCGCGGCCCCGGGGTCGGCGCTGAAGCTCGGCGCTCACCCGGGGCGTGTCGCCGCTCGGGCTCGCTCGCAGATCGGCCCGACGAGACGCATCAACCGGGTCACGCCGAGGCGGACAGGGCGGCGATCAGGTCGCTGGCCAGCAGCGGCGCTCCGCGGCCATCGGCGGCCGGCCGCGCCACGTCGGCGGCGTACCCGTGCTGCCAGACAGCCGCGCAAGCCACCTCGAAGGCCGCGCGGCCGGGCTGTTGCGCCCACAACCCCCCCAGCCAGCCCGCGAGCACATCGCCCGTGCCGGCCGTGGCGAGCGCGGCATTGCCGCTCGGGTTGAGGCAAGGCAGCACGCCGGGCGCCGCGACGACCGTGCCCGATCCCTTCAGCACCACCACCGAGGCGGTGGCTGCGGCGAGTGCGTGTGCAGCCGCCAGCCGATCGGCCTGCACGGCGGCACTGTCGATACCGAGCAGCCGGGCTGCCTCCAGTGGGTGGGGCGTGAGCACGCTCGCCTGGCCACGACCGGCCCGGCCCTGCAGCAGACGTTGAAGCTCGGGCGCCACGGCAATGTGGTTGAGCGCGTCGGCGTCGAGCACCACTCGAGGCGACCTCGACAGCAGTTGCGGCAGGCACTCGCGCACTGCCTCGCCACCGCCGCAACCGACGATGGCGGTCGCTCGGTCGAGCAGGAGCGCGGCCGCGGTCGCGAAGGGCCTCTGCATGAGTTCGGGCTGGCCGGGGTCGAGGCCGACCTGCGTCGAGCGGGCCAGCGCGCTCAGGTAGACGCGCCCCGCGCCGGCGGCGAGCGCGGCACGCGCGGCCAGAGCGGCCGCGCCGACCATGCCGTCGGCCCCGCCCACGACCCATGCATCACCCCGGCGCCCCTTGTGCGCGGCATGGGGCAGGGCCGTGCGCCGCGCGGGTCCGGTGAGCCAGGCCGTCGGGCCGGCCGCGTCACCCGGTGGTGGGCCGCTCTCATGCCCGAGAGTGTCGAACCAGACGACGCCGGCCAGGTCGCGCCCCTGCGCTGTGAAATGCCCGGGCTTGAGGGACAGCAGCGCCAGCGTGTGGTCGGCGTGCACGACGGCGTTGCCGAGGGGCTGCCCGGTGTCCGGGTTGAGCCCGGAGGGCAGGTCGACGGCAAGGACCGGCGCGCCGCGGGTTTGGAGGCGTGCGATCGCTGCAGCCAATGCACCTTCGGGCGCTCGCGAGGCGCCGAGACCGAGCAGCGCGTCGATCACGAGGTCGGGCGCCTGGGTCGACTGGCCGAGCTCCTCGGCTTCCTGCGATACCGGCAGCAATGGAACGCCGGCTTCCTGCGCACGCCAGCGCGCCTGCGTGGCATCGGCGGGCAGCCTCCCGGGCATGCCGCACTCGCGGACCTGCGTCGCCGTGCCCGAAAGATGCAGCAGGCGCGCCGCCACGTAGCCGTCGCCGCCGTTGTTGCCGGGCCCGCACCAGACCTCGACAAGCCGTGCCGATGGCGCGAGCGCACGGGCGAGTCTCGCCACGGCCAGGCCGGCACGCTCCATCAACTCGTGAGGCGCATTCTGCGCCAAGGCCCGTGCTTCCAGTGCCCTGGCGGCCGCGCTGCCGTGCAGCGGCCAGGGGCCCGCATCGGCGGCGACCCGCACCGGGACGGCATCGCGCCGGGGTTGGCGCGGCATCAGGCGCAGGGGCATGCGCCGATTGTCGGCGATGCGGTCCGTCAGGCCCGCAGGCGTGCCGGCGTGAGCCCGCGGGTGTCGATGGCCGCCACCTTGCCGAGCATCTCGTCGGCCAGCAAACGGGCCGAGCCGCATGAGAGCGCCCAGCCGCTGGAGCCGTGCCCGAGGTTGAGCCACACGCCCGGCAGGCGGCTCGCGCCGATCACGGGCGGCCCGTCGGGCAGCATCGGACGGGCTCCCTTCCACTGCTGCACTTCGCGCATGGACGCGGCGCCGGGGAACCATTCGTCGAGCACGCGGTAGAGCGTGGCCAGGGGCGCGCGCCGAAGGTCGGTGACCTCGCCGCCGATCTCGGCGCTGCCGGCCACACGCACCCGCTGCCCGAGGCGCGAGATGGCGACTTTGTAGGCCTCGTCCATCAGCGCCGAGCGCGGACCCATGTCCGGGCCGCCGTCGTGTTTGCGCAGCGGGGCGGTGATCGAGTAACCGTACACCGGGGCCAGTGGCAGCTTCAGGCCGTGCGGTGCCAGCAATCGGTTCGCGTCGACGCCCGCGCAGACGACGATCTGGTCGAACTCCACCGTTTCACCCTTGGCGAGGCGCAGCATCGGTCGCGCGCCCGGCGTCAGTCGTTCGACTTCGGTGTCGAAGGCGAAGCGAGCACCGTGGCGCTGGGCCTCGCTCTTCAGCAGGTGGGCGAAGTGGCGGCAATTGCCGACGCCGTCGTTCGACAACCGGATGGCCGCATGCATGCGCGCGGACGGCGACAGGGCGGGCTCGAACTGGCGGCAGCCCGCCTCGTCGAGCACGTCGTGCGCGACGCCGAGGTCCGTCAGCAGGCGCAATCCCGTCCTCGCGCGCTGCAGGTCGGCGGGGGTGCGCAGCAAGACCATGTAGCCCTTGCGCTGCTCGTAGTCCAGATCCAGCCGCGCCGCGATCTCCTCCAGCCGCTCGCGGCTGTAGTGCGCCAGGCGCTGCATCGAGGTGCGGTTGGCAACATGCACCCTGGTGCGGCAGGCGCGCAGGAAGCGCCACATCCAGGGCAGCTGCCGCCACGCGGACAGACCGGCGAAACGAACCGCCGCGTCGCGCGCGAAGAGCTGCCCCAGGACCTTGAGAGGCATGCCCGGGGACGCCCAGGGCGTGACATAGCCGGGCGCGACGACGCCCGCGTTGGCGAAGCTCGACTCCGCGGCGACGCTGGCCCGGCGCTCGTAGACGGTGACTTCCTGTCCTTGTGCGGCCAGCTCGTGGGCGGTGGTCACGCCGACGATGCCGGCGCCGATGACTGCGACGCGCATGATAGAATTTTTGGGTTTTGCTTCTTGCGGTCGCGTTGTCATGTTCGACGACGCGGTTCGCGGGTGGCGGAACCGCCGGTCCGAGCACGCGAGTGCGCCAGGGCCGGCGAAATTCGCGAACCCGGTCCCTCCAGAGGTGCGCGTCCTGGCTTTCGGTTCAGCGGTGGTTTGCCTCGGCATCCGCCCGCGCCGCAGCGAGAACGCGTTCAGGCGCCGGGATTCTAGAAGCAACCTTTTGGAGAGTGATTCATGACCGTGTCCATGCGCGAAATGCTGGAAGCGGGTGTCCATTTCGGACACCAGACCCGCTTCTGGGACCCGAAGATGGCGCCCTACATCTACGGGCACCGCAACAAGATCCACATCATCAACCTCGAGAAGACGCTGCCGCTCTTCAACGATGCGATGAAGTTCGTGCGCCAGCTGGCCAGCCGCCGTGGCTCGGTCCTGATGGTGGGCACGAAGCGCCAGGCGCGCGAGGTCATCGCGCTGGAGGCGCAACGTTGCGGCATGCCCTATGTCGACCAGCGCTGGCTGGGCGGCATGCTCACCAACTACAAGACGGTCCAGGGCTCGCTGAAGAAGCTCAAGGACATGCAGGCGACCAAGGACGCCGGCATGGAGCAGATGATCAAGAAGGAAGCGCTGCTGTTCGACCGCGAGCTGGCCAAGCTGGAGAAGGACATCGGCGGCATCCAGGACATGGGCGCGCTGCCGGACGCGATGTTCGTCATCGACGTCGGTTATCACAAGATCGCGGTGGCAGAGGCCAAGAAGCTGGGCATTCCGCTGATCGGCGTCGTGGACACGAACCACTCGCCCCTGGGCATCGACTACGTCATCCCCGGCAACGACGACTCGGCCAAGGCCGTGGCGCTTTATGCGCGCGCCGTGGCCGACGCGGTGCTCGAGGGCAAGGCCAATGCCACCTCCGAGGTGGTGACGGCCGCGGCCGGCGGCGACGAGTTCGTCGAAGTCCAAGAGAGCTGATCCGCGGCGCGGATCCGACCGCACCCGCCTCCGGCAACCGCGCCGCGGGGCGGCGTGAGGTCCAAGCACCTGTTCGGGCGGCCGCCGTCATGTGGCCGCCGTTCCATGGCATCTGGAGAACTCAATGCCCGCAATCACCGCAAGCATGGTCGCCGAACTGCGCGCCAAGACCGACGCACCGATGATGGAGTGCAAGAAGGCGCTCACCGAGGCGGATGGCGACATGGGCCGCGCCGAGGAGATCCTGCGCGTCAAGCTCGGCAACAAGGCCGGCAAGGCCGCCAGCCGCGTCACTGCCGAGGGCGTGGTGGCGGCCAGCGTCAGCGGCAGCACCGGCGCGCTGGTCGAGATCAACTGCGAGACCGATTTCGTCTCGAAGAACGACTCGTTCCTCGCCTTCTGCAAGGCGGCGGCGGCGCTTGTCGCCGAGAAGAACCCGGCCGACGTCGCGGCGCTGTCTTCCCTGCCGTACAGCCAGGACGGCTTCGGCCCCACGCTCGAGGACGTACGCAAGGGCCTCATCGGCAAGATCGGCGAGAACATGTCGATCCGCCGCTTCAAGCGCTACGCCGGTGGGGGCAAGCTGGCGCACTACCTGCACGGCACACGCATCGGCGTCATCGTCGAGTTCGAGGGCAGCGACGTCTCGGCCAAGGACGTGGCCATGCACGTGGCCGCCATGAAGCCGGCGGCGTTGTCGCAGACCGAAGTGCCTTCCGACATGGTCGACAAGGAGCGCAAGATCGCGACCGAGAAGGCCGCTGAGAGTGGGAAGCCGGCGGACATCGTGGCCAAGATGGTGGAAGGCTCGGTGCAGAAGTTCCTCAAGGAAGTCTCGCTGCTGAACCAGGTCTTCGTGAAGGCCGCCGACGGCAAGCAGACGGTGGAGCAGATGCTCAAGGCCACCTCGACGGCGGTGAAGGCGTTCACTCTGTACGTGGTCGGCGAGGGCATCGAGAAGAAGACCGACGACTTCGCGGCCGAGGTTGCGGCGCAGGTCGCTGCCGCCAAGGGGCAATAAGGGCCGGCCCGCAGGCACCGCGAGGCGCCCGGTCAGGCGCCGCGCTCGGCCGGCTGCCAGACGCACCGGACCTGCGGGCGCCATCGCTTTACATGTTCGAGGCGCCGAGCGCCCCGACGCGTCCCCTTAAACTGTCACATTGCCTCTTCTTCGCGGAGTTCACCCCCGATGCCGGCCTACAAGCGCATCCTGCTCAAGTTGTCTGGCGAAGCCCTCATGGGCGACGATGCCTACGGCATCAATCGCGCGACGATCGTGCGCATGGTGCGCGAGGTGCAGGCCGTGACCCGCCTGGGCTGCGAGGTCGCCGTGGTCATCGGTGGCGGCAACATCTTCCGCGGCGTGGCGGGTGGTTCGGTGGGCATGGACCGCGCCACCGCCGACTACATGGGCATGCTGGCCACGGTGATGAATGCGCTCGCGCTGGCCGACACGATGCGCCAGGAGGGCATGACGGCGCGCGTCATGTCGGCCATCAACATCGAGCAGGTCGTGGAGCCGTATGTGCGGCCGAAGGCGCTGCAATACCTCGAAGAAGGCAAGGTGGTGATCTTCGCCGCCGGCACCGGCAACCCCTTCTTCACCACCGACACGGCCGCGGCGCTGCGTGGGGCCGAGATCGGCGCCGAGATCGTGCTCAAGGCGACCAAGGTCGACGGGGTCTACACCGCCGACCCGAAGAAGGACCCCGGTGCCTCGCGCTACGCGACCATCGGGTTCGATGAGGCGATCGCGAAGAACCTGCAGGTGATGGACGCCACCGCCTTTGCGCTGTGCCGCGACCAGAAGCTGCCGATCAAGGTTTTCAGCATCTTCAAGCCCGGAGCGCTGCAGCGTGTGGTGCAGGGCGAGGACGAAGGCACGCTGGTGCACGTCTGAGTCGCCAGGCTGGCGCCGACCCGAGGAGAGATTCCCGCCATGGACATCGCCGAGATCAAGAAGACCGCCGAGCACAAGATGGGCAAGTCGCTCGAGGCGCTGAAGAACGAGCTGCACAAGATCCGCACCGGACGTGCGCACCCGGGCCTGCTCGACCAGGTGCATGTCGACTACTACGGCAACTCCGTGCCCATCAGCCAGGTGGCCAACGTGACGCTGCTGGACGCGCGCACGATCAGCGTGCAGCCGTGGGAAAAGGGCATGGGCCCGAAGATCGAGAAGGCCATTCGCGAAAGCGATCTCGGGCTCAACCCCAGTGCGCAGGGCGACCTGCTGCGCGTGCCCATGCCCGCGCTCACGGAAGAGCGCCGCAAGGAGCTCACCAAGGTCGTCCGCCACGCCGGCGAGGAAGCCAAGATCGCTGTGCGCGCCGTGCGTCGCGAGGCCAACGACCACCTGAAGAAGCTGCTCAAGGACAAGCAGGTTCCCGAGGACGAGGAGAAGCGCGCCCAGGACGAGGTGCAGCGGCTCACCGACCGCGTCGTGGCCGAGATCGACCGTCTCGTGCACGGCAAGGAAGCCGAAGTGATGGCTGTTTGAGCGCCGTTCCGGCTGCCTGCACTGCTCGCTGCATGACCCCCGCCCACACCCTCGAAGGCGACAAGGACGAAGCGCTCATCCCGCGCCATGTGGCAGTGGTGATGGACGGCAACGGGCGCTGGGCGCGCTCGCGTTACATGCCGCGCTTTTTCGGCCACAAGGCCGGCGTCGATGCGCTCGTGCGCGCGGTCAATCTCTTCGCCGACCGCGGCGTGCAGTACCTGAGCGTGTTCGCGTTCTCTTCGGAAAACTGGAAGCGCCCCTCCGAGGAGGTGTCGGGGCTGATGAGCCTGGTGCTGGTGGCGGTCTCGAAGTACCTCGGCAAGCTGGCCAAGGACGGCGTGCGAATCCGCATCGTCGGCGACCGCTCCTCCGTCTCCGACAAGCTGCGCGAGGCCTGGGAGCAGGCCGAGGCGCTGACGCGCGACAACCAGCGCATCACCCTCGCCGTCGCCTTCAACTATGGCGGCCGCTGGGACATGGTGCAGGCCGTTCGCCACGCCATCGCCCAGGGGCTATCGCCCGAGCAGGTCGACGAGCAGTGGCTCAGCCGGAACATGGCGTTGTCCTTCGCGCCCGACCCGGACCTCTTCATCCGCACCGGCGGCGAGATGCGCATCAGCAACTTCATGCTGTGGCAGTCGGCCTACGCGGAGTTCTTCTTCACCGATTGCCTGTGGCCCGACTTCGGCGCCGAGGAGATCGACCGCGCGCTCGCCGCGTATGCCCAGCGCGACCGGCGTTTCGGCATGATCCGGCCGCCCGTGGTGCAGGCCACCGAGTAGCGATGAGTCCCCCCCGGAGCGCCTTCGCCGCGTCCACCCCTGGGGGGCCGCGCCGCTGGACCGGCAGAGCCGGACCCGCGGCACCCGCTCGGCACCGAATGGCCCACGCCCTGCTCACATGCTGCGCCAGCGGATCATCACCGCGCTGATCCTCGTCGGGATCATGTTCGCGGCGCTCGCGGCGCCGAGCCCCTGGCCTTTCGCCCTCGTGACCTTGGCACTGCTGGCCGCCGGCGCCTGGGAGTGGGGGCGGCTCAACGGCGCTGCCCCGATCGTGTCCTGGCTGCTCGGGGCGCTGATGCTGCTGGCAGGTGTCTGTGCGGTGGCAGGCGGCCTGGCCCATGCCTCGCTCGGCGGCGTGTGGTGGCTGGCCGTGGCGGTGTGGACGCTCGGCGGTGCACTCGTGCTCAAGCGCGGAGTGCCGGCGTGGCCGCTCGCACCGCCTGTCTTGCGCTGGGTGCTGGGCCTTGCCCTCCTGATGCTGGCGTGGGCCGCGCTCATCGAGGCGCGCTCGGTCGGCATCAACTTCATGCTCTCGATGCTGTGCGTGGTCTGGATGGCCGACGTCGCCGCCTACTTCGGTGGCAAGGCCTTCGGCCGCCACAAACTGGCCCCCGCCATCAGCCCGGGCAAGAGCTGGGAAGGCGTGTGGTCGGGCATGGTCGGCGTGCTCGTGCTGGCGCTGGTCTGGATGGCGCTCGACCGGCGTTTCGGCTTCGACGGGCCGAGCCTGTACACGCGGCTCGTGCAGATGCACGGCTGGCTGGTCACGGTCCTGGCACTGCTGGCGCTGTGCATGCTGAGCGTCGTCGGCGACCTCATCGAATCGCTCGTCAAGCGCGCTGCCGGAGCGAAGGACAGCAGCCAGCTGCTGCCGGGGCACGGCGGTGTACTCGACCGCGTCGACGCGCTTTTGCCGGTGATGCCCGCTGTGCTGGCGCTGATCAGTCTCACCCCGAGATGAAGACGACCTCCGCGACAGCCCGGCGGCAACGCATCGCCATCCTCGGCTCCACAGGTTCGGTGGGCGTGAGCACGCTGGACGTGATCGCGCGCCACCCCGATCGATTCGAAGTGTTCGGCCTGTCCAGCCACCACCGTGTGGCCGAACTGGTCGAGCAGTGCCTGTGCTTCGAGCCGCGCATCGCCGTCCTGCCCGACCGCGCGCGGGCGCAGGAGGCGCGCCGCCTGCTCGCCGAGCGTGGCAGCCGTACCGAGGTGCTCGACGGCGCGCAGGCCTTGAGCCAGCTGGCCAGTGCCGGCGAGGTCGACGCGGTGATGGCGGCCATCGTCGGCGCGGCCGGCCTGCCGGCCTGCATGGCGGCGGCCGCCAACGGCAAGCGCCTGCTGCTGGCCAACAAGGAGGCCCTCGTCGTCGGCGGTGCACTCTTCATGCGCGCTGTGGCCGAGGGCGGAGCGACGCTGCTGCCCATCGACAGCGAGCACTCGGCGATCTTCCAGTGCCTGCCGGAGGACCGCGGCACCTGGGGGCAGCGCATCGACCACATCGTGCTCACGGCCAGCGGCGGCCCCTTCCGCAGCCGCACCCCCGAAAGCCTGCACGACGTGACACCGGCGCAGGCCGTGGCGCACCCGAACTGGGTCATGGGGCGCAAGATCTCGGTCGACTCGGCCACCATGATGAACAAGGCGCTCGAGGTCATCGAGGCGCGCTGGCTCTTCGACCTCACGCCCGAGCAGGTGCGCGTGGTCATCCACCCGCAGAGCATCGTGCACTCGATGGTCGTCTGCCGCGACGCCTCGGTGCTGGCGCAACTGGGTACGCCCGACATGCGCGTGCCGATCGCCTACGGGCTCAGCTTTCCCGAGCGCATCGCCTCGGGCGCATCGCGCCTCGACTTCCTGCAGTTGCAGGGCCTCACGTTCGAGCCTGTGGACGAACGGCTCTTCCCGGGGCTCGGCCTGGCCTGGCAGGCGCTGGCAGCCCCACAAGGCGCGACTGCGGTGCTCAATGCGGCCAACGAAGTGGCAGTCGAGTCGTTCCTGCAGGGAACCATCCGCTTCACCGACATTCACAACGTCAACGCCCGCACGGTCGAGCGGCTGGCGCCGGCGCTGGGCTCGGTGTCGACGTTGGAAGACCTGATCGAACTCGACGAGCGGTCGCGTGGCGAGGCCGCCGGGGCGGTTCGCGCGCTTGCCCATCGATGAAGCACATCTGCCAGAAGCCGGCCTAGCGCCTGCCACCGAGCCCGCAAGGAAGCCCGCAAAGGCGCGAACCCATGACCTATCTGATCGGCCTCCTCGTCACGCTGGGCCTGCTCATCGTCGTGCACGAGTACGGGCACTACCGCGTTGCCGTGGCCTGTGGCGTCAAGGTGCTGCGCTTCTCGGTGGGCTTCGGCCGGGTGCTCTGGAAGTGGCAGCGCTCGCCGCAGTCGACCGAGTTCACCGTCTGCGCGCTGCCGCTGGGCGGCTACGTGCGCATGCTCGACGAGCGCGAGGGCGGCGTGCCCGCCGACCAGCTCGGCCAGGCCTTCAACCGCAAGTCGCTCAAGCAGCGCAGCGCCATCGTCGCCGCGGGCCCGTTGGCCAATCTCGCGCTCGCCGTGCTGCTCTTCGCCGGCGCCTACTGGGTGGGCATGCAGGAGCCCAAGGCCGTGCTCGGCCCCTCGGTGCCGGGCAGCATCGCCGAGCGCGCCGGGCTGAAGAGCGGCGACTGGGTGCGCGCGATCGCCGACGAGGGCAGCGGCGGTGAGTGGCGCGACGTGCAGTCGATGAACGACCTCATGTGGCGCCTCACGCAAGCGGCGTTGCAGCGCGAGCCCGTGCGCCTGCAGGTCAGCGACCGCGACGGGCGCGGTTCGCGCACGCTGCTGCTCGACCTGGCCACCTTCGAGCCGCGCGATGTCGACGGTGCGCTGGCCCGCAAGATCGGGCTCGGGGCGGCCTTCGGCGAACCGGTCCTCGGCAAGCTGAAGGAAGGTGGCCCGGCGGTGCGTGCCGGCCTGGCCGAGGGCGACCGCGTGCTGAGCATCGACGGGCAGCCGGTGGCAGATGCGCAGACGCTGCGCGAACGCATCCGCGCCTCGGCGGCCACGGCTGGCCGCGGCGCCAAGGAGGTGCCGGCGCAACGCTGGCTGGTCGAGCGTGCCGGCCGCAGCATCGAGGTGCTCGTGGCGCCGCGCATCGACAGCTCCGTGACGCCGCCCGTCGCCCGCATCGAGGCCTACGTCGGCACGCCGCCGGTGATGGTGACGGTGCGCCATGGTCCGATCGACGGCATCGTCGGCGGCTTCGAGCGCATGTGGGACACCTCGCTCTTCACGCTCAAGATGCTCGGCCGCATGCTCATCGGCGAGGCTTCGATCAAGAACCTCTCGGGTCCCATCAGCATCGCCGACTACGCCGGCCAGTCGGTGCAGCAGGGGCCGGCGCGCTTCCTCGAGTTCCTCGCCATCGTCAGCGTCAGCCTGGGCGTGCTGAACCTGCTGCCGCTGCCCATGCTCGATGGCGGCCATCTCATGGTTTACATTTTCGAAGGTGTCACCGGCCGCGCGGTGTCGGAGGAGTGGCTCGCGCGGCTGCAGCGCGGCGGCATCGCGGTGCTGCTGATGATGATGTCGGTGGCGCTGTACAACGACGTGGCCCGGCTGCTCGGGCTGCACTGATTCTTCTCCCCTTCCCGATGGTTCCTGCCTTTCCGAGCGGCGCATCCCGCGCCGTCGTGACCCTGATCGTGGCCGCCGCGGCCGTGGCTGCCGCCCCGGCGGCGCGGGCTGTGGCGCCGTTCGTCATCAAGGACATCCGCGTCGAGGGCCTGCAGCGCACGGACCCCGGCAGCGTGTTCGCCGCGCTTCCCTTCCGCATCGGCGACACCTACACCGACGACAAGGGCTCGGCGGCGCTGCGGGCGCTGTTCGCCACGGGCCTGTTCAAGGACGTGCGCATCGACATCGAGGGTGAGGTCACCGTCATCATCGTCGATGAGCGCGCCATCATCGCCAACGTCAACTTCGTCGGCCTGCGCGAGTTCGACAAGGACCCGCTGCTCAAGTCGCTGAAGGACAACGGCATCGGCGAGGGGCTGCCCTACGACCGCGCGCTCATCGACCGGGCCGAGCAGGAGATCAAGCGTCAGTACCTCGGCCGCAGCCTCTATGGCGCCGAGGTGGTGACGACGGTGACGCCGATCGAGCGCAACCGCGTCAACATCACCTTCACGATGAACGAGGGCGATGCCGCCAAGGTGTCGTCGGTCAGCATCGCCGGCATGAGCGCCTTCAGCGAGTCGACGCTGCTCGAACAGATGGAGCTCTCGGCCACCGGCTGGTTCAGTTGGTACTCCAAGAACGACCGCTACGCGCGCAGCAAGCTCAACGCCGACCTGGAGCGCCTGCGGGCCTTCTACATCAACCGCGGCTACCTCGAGTTCGCCATCGAGTCGACGCAGGTGACGATCTCGCCCGACAAGCAGAGCATCGCCATCGCCATCTCCGTGCGCGAGGGCCAGCCCTACACGGTGACCGCCGTCAAGCTCGAGGGCGACTACCTCGGCAAGGAGGCCGAGTTCCAGTCGCTGGTGCAGTTCCGGCCCGGGCAGGCGTACCGGGGCGAATCGGTCACGGCCACGGCCAAGGCGTTCACCGAGCGCTTCGGCCAGTACGGCTACGCGTTCGCCCGCGTCGAGCAGCGGCCCGAGATCGACCGCGCCACCGGCCAGGTGGTGGTGATGCTGATGGCCAGCCCCGAACGCCGCGTCTATGTGCGCCGCATCGACGTGGCCGGCAACACGCGCACGCGAGACGAGGTGATCCGGCGCGAGTTCCGCCAGTTCGAGGCGGCCTGGTACGACGCGACGCTGATCCGCTTGTCGAAGGAGCGGCTGAACCGCCTGAGCTTCTTCTCCGAGGTGGAGGTCGAGACCAACGAGGTGCCGGGCGCGCCCGACCAGGTCGACCTGGTGGTCACTGTGAAGGAAAAGCCCACCGGCAACCTCAACCTCGGTGCCGGCTACTCCAACGCCGAGAAGTTCACCTTCACCGCCGGCATCCGCCAGGACAACGCCTTCGGCACCGGCAACTCGCTCGGCCTGGAGGTCAACACCAGCAAGACGCAGCAGGCGCTGGTCATCAGCACGTACGACCCCTACTTCACCGTCGACGGCATCTCGCGCTCGATCGACCTCGTCTACCGCAAGGGGCGGGCACTGAACCAGCTGATCGAGGAGTACGAGACCGGCAACCAGCGCCTGGGCGTGACATTCGGCGTGCCGTTCTCCGAGTACGACACGGTCTTCATGGGACTGGCCGCTGACCGCCAGGTGATCGGTACCGCCGTCGGGCTGCCCCTGGCCTACCTGAACTACCGCGTGCTCTTCGGCGAGAAGAGCATGGCCTACCCGCTGACGCTCGGCTGGGCGCGCGATGCGCGCGACAGCGTGCTCGTGCCGACGTCGGGCCGCTACCAGCGCGTCAACTTCGAATTCAGCTTCGCCGGCGACGTGCGATACACGCGGACCAACCTGCAGTACCAGGAGTACTTCCCGCTGCCGGCGCGCCTGGTCCTCGGCCTCAACGCCGAACTCGGCTGGGGCCGGGGCATCGGTGGCAAGCCGTTCCCCGTGTTCAAGAACTTCTACGGCGGCGGCCTCGGCACGGTGCGCGTGCTCGAACAGGGCTCGCTCGGCATCATCGATCCCACCGGCGCCTACATCGGCGGTGCCAAGCGTCTCAACCTGAACTCCGAGCTGTACTTCCCGGTGCCCGGCACGGGCAACGACAAGTCGTTGCGCATCTTCGCCTTCACGGATGCAGGGAACGTCTGGCGCGAGGACGAGCAGGTGACCGAGTCATCGATGCGCGTATCCGCTGGCGTGGGCCTTTCCTGGATCTCTCCGGTCGGCCCGCTGAAGCTCTCCTGGGGCTCGCCGGTGCGTGTGCAGCGCAACGATAGAATCCAGCGCTTCCAATTCCAGATCGGGACCGCGTTCTGATGATGTCCTCTGTTGCACCCCGCGCCCCTCGCGCCAGCGGCACAGTCGGTCGCCCGCGCGAGCCTGCATCGGCACGTGCCTGGGCCGTGGCTGCGGCGCTGGTCGCGGCGACCCTGGCCAGCGGCGTCGCCGCCGCGCAGGAAGCCCTGAAGATCGGCTACGTCAACAGCGAGCGCGTGCTGCGCGAGGCAGCGCCCGCCAAGCTGGCGCAGGCCAAGCTGGAGGCCGAGTTCGGCAAGCGAGAGAAGGAGCTGCAGGACGGTGCCGCCCGCCTCAAGGCGGCGGCCGACAAGCTCGAGAAGGACGGCCCCACGCTCACCGAGGCCGAACGCGTGCGTCGGCAGCGCGAACTGGTCGAGCAGGACCGTGACCTCACGCGCCGCCGGCGTGAGTTCCAGGAAGACCTGAACCAGCGCCGCAACGAGGAGCTGGCCACGGTGGTCGAGCGCGCCAACCGCGTCATCAAGCAGATCTTCGAGAGCGAGAAGTTCGACCTGATCCTGCAGGAGGTCGTCTTCGCCGGCCCGCGCGTCGACATCACCGAGCGAGTGATCAAGGCGCTCGGCACGCCCGCCACCAAGTAGGCGGCGGCGCCAAGCGATCGGTCCCGACACCATCATGGGCCACCGCGTCGGCGAGCTGGCCCGGCACCTCGGCGGCGTGTTGCTCGGCCCGCCTGATTTCGAGGTCGCCAAGATCGCGCCGCTGGCCGAGGCTGGCAGGGACAGCATCACCTTCATCGCACAGGCGAAGTGGCTGCCGCAACTGGCCAGCAGCGGGGCCGGTTGCATCATCGTCTCGACGGCGCAGCGCGAGGCGGGTGAACAGCGCGTGGCGGCTGGCCGCGGCACGGTGATCCTCTGTGACGAACCCTATCTTGCCTTTGCTCGCCTGACGCAGTGGTGGGCGGCGGCAACGCGCGCCCGACCTTTGCCGGGCGTGCATCCCACGGCGGTCGTCGAGCCCGGCGTGTACATGCATCCGAGCGTGCATGTCGGTGCCTTCGCCTATGTCGGCGCTGGCGCCGAGCTGGGCGAGGGTTGTGTCGTCAGTGCGCACGCGCATGTCGGCGCCGGTGCCTCGCTCGGCGCTGGCTCGGTGCTGATGCCGCGTGTCCTCTTCTCCGAAGGCTGCCGCATCGGTCTGCGGGGCCTCGTGCACGGTGGCGCCGTGATCGGTGCCGACGGCTTCGGCTTCGCCCCGCATGAAGGCCGCTGGGAGAAGATCGAGCAGCTCGGCAGCGTCGCCATCGGCGACGACGTCGAGATCGGCGCCAACAGCTGTGTCGACCGCGGGGCGCTCGGCGACACGGTGCTCGAAGACGGCGTCAAGATCGACAACCTCGTGCAGATCGCGCACAACGTGCACGTCGGCGCGCACACGGCCTTCGCCGGCTGCGCGGCGGTGGCGGGCAGCGCGCGCATCGGCCGCCACTGCACCATCGGTGGCGCGGCGCGCATCCTCGGTCACCTCCAGATCGTCGACCACGTGCACATCACGGCCACCACGCTCGTCAGTCGATCCATCCTCAAGCCGGGCCAGTACAGCGGCGCCTTCCCGTTCGACGACAATGCCTCCTGGGAGAAGAATGCGGCCACGCTGAGGCAGTTGCATTCGTTGCGGGACCGCCTTCGCGCGGTGGAGAGGGCTCTCGAGGGGGCCCTCGAGAAGTCGCTGGAGAAGAAGACCCCATCATGAGCACCGGCATGGACATCCAAGAGATCCTGAAGACGCTCCCGCATCGCTTCCCGTTCGTGCTGGTCGACCGCGTGCTGCAACTCGACAAGGGCCAATACGCCAAGGCGATCAAGAACGTCAGCATCAACGAGCCGTTCTTCCCCGGCCACTTCCCGGCGCGCCCGGTGATGCCCGGCGTGCTGGTGATCGAGGCGCTGGCCCAGGCGGCGGCCATGCTGGCCTTCGTCACCAAGGGCACCGAGGCCGGGCGCGACAAGGTGGTGTACCTGGTCGGCATCGATGGCGCGCGCTTCAAGCGGCCCGTGGTGCCGGGCGACCAACTCGTGCTCGAGGTCTGGCAGGAGCGCGTCAAGGGCGGCATCCACAAGTACCGCACGCGCGCCAGCGTCGACGGCCAGGTGGCCGCCGAGTGCGAGATCATGTGCACCGAGCGCGAGGTCTGAAGGCGTCCGCGCCAACCACCGCGGCATGACGCTGTGACGCAGATCCACCCCACGGCCATCGTCGACCGCCGCGCGGAGCTCGACGCCGGCGTCAGCGTCGGCCCTTATGCGGTTATCGGCGCCGGCGTGCAGGTTGGTGCGGGCACGACGATCGGCCCGCATTGCGTGATCGAGGGCCCGACGACGATCGGGCGCGACAACCGCATTTTCAGCCACGCTGCGCTGGGCGCCGCGCCGCAGGACAAGAAGTACGCCGGCGAGCCCACGCGGCTGGAGATCGGCGCGCGCAACACCATCCGCGAGTTCTGCACCTTCAACCGCGGCACGGCGCAGGACTCGGGCACGACACGGGTCGGCGACGACAACTGGGTGATGGCCTACGTGCACATCGCGCACGACTGCCAGGTCGGCCACCAGACCATTCTCGCCAACAACGCCACGCTGGCCGGCCACGTGCATGTGGGCGATTGGGTCATCGTCGGTGGCCTCACCGGCATCCACCAGTTCTGCCATGTCGGTGCGCACGCAATGATCGGTTTCCAGAGCCATGTCTCGCAGGACGTGCCGCCGTTCATGATGGTCTCGGGCAACCCGCTCGGGGTGCACGGCTTCAACATCGAGGGCCTGCGCCGCCGGGGCTTCTCGCGCGAGCGCATTGCGCTGGTCAAGCAGATGCACAAGCTGCTGTACCGCGATGGCCTCACCCTGGAGGCAGCGCGTGCCGCCATCGAAGCGCTGCGTGGCTCGGCGGAGGGTGGCGACCCCGACGTGACGCTGCTGCTCGACTTCCTCGCCGCCTCCAAGCGCGGCATTGCGCGCTGACGCGCGGCCGGGCAAGGCAGCAGATGCGGCTCGCCATGGTCGCCGGAGAAGCCTCGGGCGACCTGCTGGCGGCGCTGTTGCTCGGCGGCCTGAAGCAGCGCTGGCCCTCGCTGCGGGCAGCCGGCATCGGTGGCCCGCGCATGGCCGAGCAGGGCTTCGATGCCTGGTGGCCGAGCGACCGCCTCGCGGTGCACGGCTACGCCGAGGCGCTGCGCCACTACCGCGAGATCTCGGGCATCCGCGAGGCACTGGCGGCACGGTTGCTCGCGTCCGATGGCCGGGAGCGGCCCGATGCCTTCATCGGCGTCGATGCGCCCGACTTCAACCTCGGCCTGGAGAAGCGGCTGAAGGCGGCCGGCACGAAGACCGTGCACTTCATCTGCCCCTCCATCTGGGCCTGGCGCGGCGGGCGGGCCCGGAAGATGGCGGCCAGTTGCGACCACGTGCTCTGCCTGTTCCCGTTCGAGCCGGCGCTGTTGCAGGCGCATGGCGTGCCGGCCACATTCGTCGGTCATCCGCTCGCCGACGCCATCCCGCTCGTGCCGCCGCGCGCCGAGGGCCGTGCCGCGCTGGGTCTGGGCCTCGACGACGTCGTGGTGGCGTTGCTGCCCGGCAGCCGGCGGGCCGAGATCCGCTATATCGCGCCCCATTTCCTACGTGCCGCCGCGCTGCTGCACCGCCAGCGGCCGGGGTTGCGCTTCGTGCTGCCCGTGGCGCCGGGGCTGCTGCCTCTGCTCGAGCCTTTGCTCGCGGAGTGCGCCACGGGCGTGCCGATCCAGGTCGTGCAGGGGCAGTCGCATGCGGCGCTCGCGGCCTGCGACGTGACGCTCATCGCCAGCGGCACGGCCACGCTGGAAGCCGCGCTCTTCAAGCGGCCGATGGTCATCGGCTATGCGATGCATACGCTCAGCTGGGCCCTCATGAAGCGCATGCGCTACCAACCGTGGGTGGGCCTGCCCAACATCCTCTGCCGCGAGTTCGTCGTGCCCGAGTTGCTGCAGCATGACTGCCGGGCCGATCCGCTCGCCGCCGCCGTGACCCAGTGGCTCGACGACGAGGCCGGCTGCGCCGCGCTGGCGGCGCGATTCGAACAACTGCACCATGGGCTGCGCCGCGACACGGCGCGCTCGGCCACCGATGCCATCGCGCAGGTCCTTCAAGCTTGAGTCGCTCGGCGAGGGCTGGGCGCGGCCTGGGCTCGTGGCCGGCGTCGACGAGGCCGGCCGTGGCCCGCTGGCAGGGCCTGTCGTCGCGGCAGCTGTCATCCTCGACGAACTGCGCCCGATCAAGGGGCTCGCCGACTCCAAGGTGCTGACGGCGCGGCGCCGCGAGCGCCTCTACGACGAGGTGCGCGCACGGGCGCTGTGCGTCTGCATCGCCGAGGCGAGCGTCGAGGAGATCGACCGCCTCAATATCCTCGGCGCCACGCTCCTGGCCATGCAGCGGGCCGTGGCCGGCCTGCGCCTCACGCCGCACCGCGTGGTGGTCGACGGCAACCGGCTGCCGACGTTGCCGATGCCGGCGGCGGCGGTGGTCAAGGGCGACGCCAAGGTGCCAGCCATCTCGGCCGCGTCGATCCTGGCCAAGGTGCAGCGTGATCGCCTTTGCGAGGCACTGCACGAGAGCTGGCCGGCTTACGGCTTCGATGGGCACAAGGGTTACCCGACACCTTCGCACCTGCAGGCGCTGCGGGAGCACGGCGCCTGCCCGGCCCACCGCCGCAGCTTCGCCCCCGTGCGTGCGGCCTGCGGCGCGGCGACGGCCGAGTTGCCCTTCTGACGGCCATGGACGGCGCTGTCCAGGTCATACGCTCGCGCAGCAATCCGCTGCTGGTGCAGTTGCGCCAGCTCACCCAGGACCCGGCCGCCTATCGCAAGGTGGGCGCGCTCTGGCTGGAAGGCGACCACTTGTGTCGCGCGGCACTGGCGCACGGTGTCGTGCCGCAGCAGGTGATCTTCGACGAACGCGCCCTGGGCGAGCCGGCACTGCAGGTGCTGGCCCACGCAGCGGGCCGCGTCGTCGTGCTGCCCAGTGCGCTGTTCGCGTCGATCTCGACCTTGGAGTCGCCGGCTGGCGTGGGTTGGCTCGTCGACCTGCCGGCACCGGCGGAGATCGAGCCGGCGGCCTCGACCCTCGTGCTCGACCGCGTGCAGGACGCGGGCAACGTGGGCAGCATCCTGCGCAGTGCCGCCGCCTTCGGCGTGCGCCAGGTGCTGGCGCTCAAGGGCACCGCCAGCCTCTGGTCACCCAAGGTGCTGCGCGCCGGCATGGGGGCGCACTTCGGCCTCGCGCTGCGCGAGGGCCTCGAGATCGAAGCGTTGAAGGCCTTGCGCGTGCCGCTGGTGGCCACGGGGTCGCATGCCTCCATCACGTTGCCCGAAGCCCGCCTGCCCGAGCCCTGCGCCTGGGTGCTGGGGCACGAAGGGCAGGGCGTCAGCGAGGCGCTGCTCGCGGCCTGTGCCCTCGAGCTGCGCATCCCGCAGCCTGGCGGCGAGGAATCGCTGAACGTCGCCGCGGCGGCGGCGATCTGCCTGTACGAGTCGATGCGGCGCCGGCCGCCGGCTCAGTAGACGAGGCGGTCGGGCCGCAGGTCGCGCAGGATCGTCGTCGCGATCTCCTCGATCGACTTGTGCGTGGAGCTGAGCCAGCTGATGCTCTCGCGCCGCATCATCGCCTCGGCCTCGTTGACCTCGTATCGGCAGTTGTCGAGCGATGCATAGCGGCTGCCCGGGCGGCGCTCGTGGCGGATCTGCGCCAGACGCTCGGGATCGATCGTCAGGCCGAAGCACTTGCGCTTGAAGGGCGCCAGCGAAGAGGGTATGCGGCCGCGCTCGAAGTCTTCAGGAATGAGCGGGTAGTTGGCCGCCTTGATGCCATGCTGCATGGCCAGGTACAGCGAGGTCGGCGTCTTGCCGCTGCGGCTGACGCCGACCAGCACCACGTCGGCCTGCGCCAGGTTGCGCGCGCTCTGGCCGTCGTCGTGCGTGAGGCTGAAGTTGATGGCCTCGATGCGGTCGTGGTACTCGCGGCTCGCGCTGACGTCGGAGAAGCGACCGATGCGGTGGTTGCTCTTGACGCCGAACTCGTCCTCGAGCGGCTCGACGAACGTGCGGAACATGTCGAGCACGAGCGCGCGCGCCTGGCCGCCGGTGACGATGTCGCGCACCGCATCGTTGACGAGCGTGATGAAGACGATGGGGCGCTTGCCTTCGTGCTCGGCGACCTCGTTGATCTCTCCGACGACGGCGATGGCCTTGTCGACACTGTCGATGAAGGGCCGGCGCACGTGCCGCGGCTTCGCCTCGAACTGGGCCAGGATGCTGTTGCCGAAGGTCTCGGCGGTGATGCCGGTGCCGTCCGAGACAAAGAACACGGTTCGTTCGGGCATGGGATCGCGCTCACCGCGGCGTGGGGGTGCCGGCATCGAACCATCATAGGAGCAATCTCCGTAGAATCGCTCGCAACGTCGCCGCAGCGCCCCCTAACTCGTGAACCCGTCCGGTCCACAACTCCAAGTCCAAGCCACCGGCACGCCAGGTCGCGTCGTGCAGGGTTCGGTCGCGCATGCGGAAGCACCGGTTTTCCCTCATCACGGAGCTTTCCCATGTCTCATGCTGCACCACGGCCCGCCCTGGCGACCGCCCTGGTCGTCCCGTTCGAAGAACTGAGGATGACCGACGTCGAGGTGGTGGGCGGCAAGAACGCCAGCCTCGGCGAGATGATCAGCCAGTTGGCGGCCAGCGGGGTGCGCGTCCCCGGCGGCTTCGCCACCACGGCACGGGCCTTCCGGCAGTTCGTCGAACATAAAGGTCTGGGCGAACACATTCAGCGCAAGCTCGACGCGCTCGACGTCGACGACGTGCGTGCCTTGGCCGAGGCCGGCGCGCAGATCCGCGCCTGGGTGATGGACACGCCGTTCCCGGAGTCGCTCGAGGGCGAGATCCGCAGCCACTACGCGCGGCTCGCCGCCGACCACCCGCAGGCCAGCTTCGCCGTGCGCAGTTCCGCGACGGCCGAAGACCTGCCCGATGCCTCGTTTGCGGGCCAGCAAGAGACCTTTCTCAACGTGCACGGCATCGGCGAGGTGCTGCACCGGGTGAAGGAGGTCTTCGCGTCGCTGTACAACGACCGCGCCATCAGCTACCGCGTGCACAAGGGCTTCGCGCATGCCGACGTCGCGCTGTCGGCCGGCGTACAGCGCATGGTGCGCTCCGACCTCGGCGCCGCCGGCGTCATGTTCACCATCGACACCGAGTCGGGCTTCGACCAGGTGGTCTTCATCACCTCGAGCTACGGACTGGGCGAGACGGTGGTGCAGGGCGCCGTCAACCCCGACGAGTTCTACGTGCACAAGCCGACGCTGGCGGCGGGCCGCCCGCCCATCATCCGGCGCGCGCTCGGCTCCAAGCTGCAGCGCATGGAATTTGCGACTGCCGCCGAGAAGGCGGCCAGCGGCCGGCTCGTCAAGGTCGTGGACACGCCGCCCGAGCAGCGCAACCGCTACTCGCTGGTCGATGCCGACGTCATCGAACTGGCGCGCTATGCGCTGGTGATCGAGAAGCACTACGGCCGCCCGATGGACATCGAGTGGGGCAAGGACGGCGAGGACGGCCTGCTCTACATCCTGCAGGCGCGGCCCGAGACGGTGAAGAGCCAGAGCAACGGGCGGGTCGAGCAGCGCTACAAGCTCAAGGGCGACCATCGCAAGACGCCGGTGCTGGCCGAGGGCCGCGCCATCGGCCAGAAGATCGGCACGGGCACCGTGCGCCTCGTGCGCAGCCCCACCGAGATGGAGCGCGTGCTGCCCGGCGACATTCTCGTCACCGACATGACCGACCCCAACTGGGAGCCCGTGATGAAGCGTGCCGCCGCCATCGTCACCAACCGCGGTGGGCGCACGTGCCACGCCGCGATCATCGCGCGCGAGCTCGGCATCCCGGCGGTCGTCGGTTGCGGCGACGCCACCGAGCGCGTGACCGAGGGGACGCTGGTCACCGTGTCCTGCGCCGAGGGCGACACGGGCTACGTCTACGACGGGCTGCTCGAGACCGAGATCACCGAGGTCAAGCGCGGCGAGATGCCGTACTGCCCGATCAAGATCATGATGAACGTGGGCAACCCCACGCTGGCCTTCGACTTCGCGCAGATCCCGAACTCCGGCGTCGGGCTGGCGAGGCTCGAATTCATCATCAACAACAACATCGGCGTGCACCCGAAGGCCATCCTCGACTACCCGAACGTCGACCCCGAGTTGAAGAAGGCCGTGGAGTCGGTGGCCCGAGGGCATGCGTCGCCGCGCGCGTTCTACGTCGACAAGCTGGCCGAGGGCGTGGCCACGATCGCCGCCGCTTTCTGGCCAAAGCCGGTGATCGTGCGCCTGTCGGACTTCAAGAGCAACGAGTACCGCAAGCTCATCGGCGGCACGCGCTACGAGCCGGACGAAGAGAACCCGATGCTCGGCTTCCGCGGCGCCAGCCGCTACATCAGCGGCGAGTTCGGCGACGCCTTCGCGATGGAGTGCGAGGCCCTCAAGCGCGTGCGCAACGACATGGGCTTTTCCAACGTCGAGATCATGGTGCCCTTCGTGCGCACGGTGAAGCAGGCCGAGGCGGTGGTGCGCATGCTCGCCGAACGCGGCCTCAAGCGCGGCGCGAGCGGTGAACCGGGTGGCCTGCGCCTCATCATGATGTGCGAGGTGCCCAGCAACGCCATCCTGGCCGAACAGTTCCTGGAGTACTTCGACGGCATGTCGATCGGCTCCAACGACCTCACCCAACTCACGCTGGGGCTCGACCGCGACTCCGGGCTCGAGCAGCTGGCGCACGACTTCGACGAGCGCGATCCGGCCGTGAAGGCGCTCATCTCGCGCGCCATCACCGCCTGTCGCGCCACCGGCAAGTACGTGGGCATCTGCGGCCAGGGCCCGAGCGACCATGCCGACTTCGCCGACTGGCTGGCGCAGGAGGGCATCGTGTCGATCTCGCTGAATCCGGATTCGGTGGTCGACACCTGGACACGGCTGGCCGAACGCCGCTGATCCGCCAGCGGGCGCAGGGCTAGGGAAACACCTAGCCCGGCCCCGGCGCCTTGGAGGTGCCGGGTGCCGGCATCGTCAGACAATGGCAAGGCCGCTGCCGGAGAGTGCGAGCCCCATGCTGACTGCCCTGAATGTTGCCCAGGTCATCCTGTACGTCGCGCTACTGGCGCTGGCGGGTCAGGGTGTGCTCTACGTGCTGGCCGGACCGAAGCGCGAGCAGAACCTCTTCTACACGCTGCTGCGCGTGATCTCCAAGCCCTTCACGGTGCCGATGCGCAAGGTCACGCCGCGCCAGGTGGCCGACCGGCATGTGCCGGTGGTCACCTTCTTCCTGCTGCTGATCCTCTACGCCATCGTCACGTTCGAACGTGCCGACCTGTGCATCACCTCGCAAATGGTCGGCCAGCCCGGATGCCGATGAACCGCCTCGAATACCTCTGGCTCAAGCTGCGCGCGATGACGCTGCTTGTCTTCGCACGCAATGACGCCGCGCTGGCGGTCTTCGAGACCATGCGCCAACGCTGGCCGGCCGACCGCTACGTGCTGGCCAGCCGCGCGCACCTGTTGGCGCAGACCGGCCGCACCGCGGAGGCGCTGGCCGCTTCCGAACTGCTGGTGCAGAACGCGCCCCAGGACGGGCACGGCTGGTTCAATCACGCCTTCCTGCTCGAGACGGCTGGCCGCTACGAGGAGGCGCTCGAGGCCTTCCAGCGCGCCACGACGCTGAACCCGCTGCTCGACCGCGCCTGGTACGGCATGGGCCTTGTGTTGATCCGCCTGCACCGCTACGACGATGCCGTCGAGGCCCTGAAGCGCAACACCGAACTGCAGCCGATGAGCCCCTACGGCTGGTACCAGCTGGCGCGCGTGCACATCGATCGGCAACAGCCCGACGAAGCGAAGAAGATCATCCGCCACCTGAAGGGGTTCGAGCCCAAGGTGGCCGCGCAGCTCGAGCGGGAGACCGGCTTGCAGGTCGGCGGGCCCGCAGGCTGACGAGGCGGCGATGGGCCTGCGCGCCGATCAATCGCAGCGCCTCGTGGCCTTGTTCGTCTTCGGCGCGCTGCTGCTCACCTTTCCCCTGCTTGCGCTGTTCAACGTCAACACCAGCGTGGGCGGCATCCCGCTGCTCTACGCCTACCTCTTCGGTGCCTGGGGCCTCCTGATCGGATTGCTGCGGTGGGCGGCACGGCTGCCGCCGGAGCCCGGTCTCGCCCATGATGTCTCGCACGAGCGCGGGAGCGAGGCGGCAACCGGGGGCGAGAGCAGGCGCGGAACCCCTCCAGAAGCCGGGCGCCAGCCGCGTTAGCAAGGCGTCGCAAGCGGGTCCCGAATGCTGCTTGCCATCGTCCTCGCTTCGTTCGCCTACCTCGGGGTGCTGTTCGGCATCGCCTACATCGGCGACAAGCGGGCCGACGCCGGCCGCTCGATCATCGCCAGCCCGACGATCTATGCGCTCTCGCTGGCCGTGTACGCGACCTCGTGGACCTTCTACGGCAGCGTTGGCCGCGCCGCGGCGAGCGGTCCGGGCTTCCTGCCCATCTACCTCGGGCCGACGCTGACGTTTGCGCTCGGCTGGGTGGTGCTGCGCAAGATGATCCGCATCAGCAAGGCGCAGCGCATCACCTCCATTGCCGACTTCGTGGCCGCCCGGTACGGCAAGAGTGCACTGCTGGGCGGGCTGGTGACGCTGATCGCCGTCGTCGGCATCATTCCGTACATCGCCCTGCAGCTGAAGGCCGTCTCGGTGAGCTTCGGCATCCTGCTGCAGTACCCGCAAGTGGTGATGCCGCCGTCTTCCGTGTCCGGCGAGCCGGTGGCCGTCTGGCTCGACAGCGCCTTCTACATCGCCTTGCTGCTGGCGGCGTTCACGGTGGTCTTCGGCACGCGCCATCTCGACGCCACCGAGCGCCACGAGGGCATGGTGGCGGCGATCGCCTTCGAGTCGATCGTCAAGCTGCTGGCCTTCGTGGCGGCAGGGGTCTTCGTCACCTTCGTCGTCCATGACGGCTTCGGCGACCTCTTCGCCCGCGCCGCCGCCGATCCGCGACTGACCAAACTGCTGACGCTGGACGCCAGCCGCGACGGCTACGGCGCGTGGGCCTCGCTCGTGTTCCTCTCTGCATTGGCGGTGCTGTTCCTGCCGCGGCAGTTCCAGGTGGGCGTGGTCGAGAACGTCAACGAGAACCATGTCGCCAAGGCGATCTGGCTCTTCCCGCTGTACATGCTGATCATCAACGTCTTCGTGTTGCCGATCACCGTCGCCGGGCTTCTGCACTTCCCGGCCGGGCAGGTCGACGCCGACACCTTCGTGCTCACGCTGCCGATGGCGCACGGGCAGGCGGCGCTGGCGCTGCTGGTGTTCCTGGGCGGCTTGTCGGCGGCCACCGGCATGGTGATCGTGGAGACGATCGCGCTGTCGACCATGATCTGCAACGACCTGGTGATGCCGGTGCTGTTGCGCTGGAGGGCGCTGGCGCTGGCGCGCCGCGCCGACCTCACCGGCCTGCTGCTGGGCATCCGGCGCGGCGCCATCGTGCTGTTGATGATGCTCGGCTATGCCTACTACCATGTGGCCGGCGAGGCCTACGCGCTGGTGTCGATCGGCCTCGTGTCGTTCGCCGCGGTGGCGCAGTTCGCGCCGGCCATGCTGGGCGGCATGTACTGGCGACGTGGCACCCGCCAAGGTGCACTTGCCGGCCTGTCGCTCGGCTTCGCGGTCTGGATCTACACGCTGCTGCTGCCGTCGTTTGCCCGTTCGGGCTGGTTGCCGCTTTCCTTCATCGAGACCGGGCCGCTCGGCGTGGCGCTGCTCAAGCCGCAGGCGTTGTTCGGGCTCGTGGGGCTGGACAACATCACGCATGCGCTCTTCTGGAGCCTGTTCGCCAACGCCGGCGCCTACGTGGCGGTGTCGCTGCTGGGAACGCAGGGCGAAAGCGATCGTGCCCAGGCGGGGCTCTTCGTCGACGCCTTTCATCGCGAGGCGCCAGCCGGCGGCGCGTGGCGCGGCGGGGCCTCGGTGCAGGAGGTGTCGGCGCTGCTGGCGCGATTCCTCGGCCCCGCCCGCGCCCAGCGCGCGCTCGCCGACTACGCGCGCCACCGCTCGCTTGCGTCGGTGCAGGACATCAGCCCCGACCACGAACTGGTCGGCTTCTCCGAGAGGCTGCTGGCCGGCGCCATCGGCGCCTCGTCAGCGCGGGTGATGGTGGCTTCGGTGGTGAAGGAGGAGCCGCTGGGCATGGACCAGGTGCTGCACATCCTGGACGAGGCCTCGCAGGTGATCGCCTACAGCCACCAGCTGGAGGCGAAGTCGCGCGCGCTCGAGGCCGCGAGCGCCGACCTGCGCGCCGCCAACCGGCAACTGCAGGAGCTCGACCGCCTGAAGGACGACTTCATCTCCACTGTCACGCACGAGCTGCGCACACCGCTCACCTCCATCCGCGCGATGGCCGAGATCCTGCAGTCGCGGCCCAACCTCGACGCCGAGCGCCGCGCCCACTTCGTCTCCGTCATCGTGAAGGAGAGCGAGCGCCTGACGCGGCTGATCAACCAGGTGCTGGAGCTTGCCAGGCTCGAGAGCGGGCTGGCCGAGTGGCATTCCGGCGACATCGACCTGCGCGCCCTCATCGAGGATGCGGCCGCCAGCACAGCGGCGCTCTTCCGCGAACGTGGCGTGCGCCTGGAGTTGCGGTTGCCGGAGTCGGTTCCGCCGCTGCGCTCCGACGGCGACCGCGTGACGCAGGTGCTGTGGAACCTGCTGTCCAATGCCGCCAAGTACAGCCCCGCCGAAAACGGCGAGGTCACGCTCACGCTGAGCGTCCGGCCCGAGGCGCTGCAGGTCGACGTGGCCGACAACGGCGACGGCATCGACCCGGCCCACCACCGCGAGATCTTCGAGAAGTTCCGGCAGATCGGCGATACGCTCACCTACAAGCCGCAGGGCTCTGGCCTGGGCCTTTCGATCAGCCGCGAGATCATCCAGCGGCTGGGAGGGCGCATGTGGGTGGACAGCGCCCTCGGGCGCGGGGCCACGTTCTCTTTCACGTTGCCGTACGTCGCCGTCCCCGGGCTGCAGAAGGTGATGTCCGGGGATGCCGGGGCGACCCTGGAGTGAGCATGCCGTGGCGGCCCGAATGACGACCGAAGTGACTGCCGAAGTGACCGCCGAAGTGAATGCCGAAGGGAAGCCACGATGACCGCTTCGATCCTCATCACCGACGACGAGCCGAACATCGTGCTGTCGCTCGAGTTCGTGCTGCAGGAGGAGGGCTACCGCGTGCGCGTGGCGCGCGACGGGCAGGAGGCGCTGGACGCGCTTGCCGCCGAGCTGCCCGACCTGCTGCTGCTGGACGTGATGCTGCCGCGCGTCAGCGGCTTCGAGGTCTGCGAGCGCATCCGTGCCAACCCGCTATGGCGCGACCTGCGCGTCGTGATGCTGAGCGCCAAGGGGCGCGAGGTCGAGGTACAGAAGGGCCTGGCGCTGGGGGCCGACGCCTACGTGACGAAGCCGTTCGCGATCAAGGAACTGCTCGCCGAGGTGGCGCGGCAGCTCAGGAGTGGCCGTGCCTGAAGTACCGGCGGCCGCGCCGCGCCCAGTCTGGCGCTGGGTGGCAGGCTCGGTGGCCGTCTTGACGACGGTCGTGCTGGCGTGGGCCGGCGCGTGGGCGGGCTTGACGTGGGCCGACCTGTCGCCCGAGGAGGTCGAGGCGTGGCACGGGCTGTTGAAGCCGCGCGCTGGCTTGCTGCTCCTCTTCGCGCTGCTGCTGCCGTTGTTGCTCTGGGCCGTGGTCCGCCCGTGGGTGGCCGCTTGGCCTCGCGCTGTCAGGCGCCTGAGCGAGGAGGTGGCGGTTGTCACTGCCGCGCACGCGGGGCATCGCGTGCGCTCGCAGGGTGCCGCCGAATTGCGCGAGCTCGCGCAGGCCATCGACGGGCTGGCGCAGGCCCACGCGACCCTGTGCGCGCAGGTCGATGCGCGCGTGGCCGAGGCGCGCGCCGAACTGGGGGCGGAGACGCGGCGGCTCGCCGCGTTGATGTCCGAGCTCACGATGGGCGTGCTGGTCTGCAACCGGGATGGGCGCGTGCTGCTCTACAACGCGCGGGCCACGGCGTTGCTGGTCGGCAAAGGCGAGGGCGACCCGGATGCTTCGGGTCGCGCGCGCGCCAATGAGGGCACGCCGCTGGGGCTGGGGCGCACGGTCGGCTCGCTGCTCGACGCGGGCGCCGTCGACCATGCCTGGCAGCAGATATTGCGGCGCCACGAACAGGGCGCCGAGCATGCCGTGGCGCATTTCGTGACTGCGTTGCGCGGCACCGGTGCCGCGGCCTGCGACTTGCTGCGCCTGCAGATGGTGCCGACGCTGGACGATGCCGGCGTGCCCGGCGGCTACGTGCTGCTCATCGACGACGTCACGCATTCGGTGCAGGAGCATGGGCGCCGCGAGGCCCTGCTTCAGCAGTTGACCGAAGGCACACGTGCGGCGCTGGGCAACCTGCGCGCCGCCGTGCAGGCGCTGCACCAGTACCCCGCCATGGACACCGGCCGCCGTGCCGGCCTGACGGCTGTGGTGCATGACGAGGCCGAGCGCCTGGCCCGGCAGTTGGATGCGGCGCTGAGCGAGCCGACCGGGCAACCCATGACGACCTGGCCACTCGAAGACGTGCAGGTGGGCGATCTGGCGTGGGCCTTGCAGCGCGACTTGCGCGCCGGCCCCGGCGCCATCGAGTGTGCCTACGACCAGCAAGGGGCAGACCGATGGCTCGTCGTGGACAGCTACGCCGTCGTGCAGTTGCTGGCGCAGGCGGCCCGCCGCCTGCACGCGCTGCTGGACGCCCGGGACCTAGCCATCGAAGTGGCCGGGCCGGCGACCGCGCCACGCCTGGAACTCGTCTGGCACGGGAGGCCGCTCGAACCGGGCACGCTCGAGGCGTGGGAGCGAACCGCACTGCCTCTTGCACCGGCTTCGGCACCGCTGACTGGTTCTCCCAGGCCCGGGCCCAGCGTGCGCGACGTGCTCGACCGGCATGGCGCGGAGTGGTGGACGGCGTCGCGAAGTGCGTCAGGGACGGTGTCCCCCAGTGTGTCCGGGCGCGTGCCAGGCCACGGTCTCGGTGACGGTCTCGGTGACGGTCTCGGCGACGCTCTCGACGCGAGGCATCGCCTGTGCGTGCAGTTCGGCGACGCGCCGCCGCGGCGCCGCGCGCCCGCAGCGGGCTCCTCACCGCCGGCGCGCGGCCGGCCGATCGCCTACGACTTCGACCTCTTCCACCAAGCCGGTCAAACCGCGCGCCTGGACGAGACGCCGCTCGCGGCGCTGGCCTACACCGTGTTCGACACCGAGACGACGGGTCTGCGACCCACCGAGGGCGACGAGATCATCGCCGTCGGCGCGGTGCGCATCGTCAACGGCCGGCTGCTCGAAGGCGAGCGCTTCGACCGCCGCGTGCGGCCGCGGCGTGCCGTGCGCGCGAGCGCCGAGGCCATCCACGGCATCTCGACCGCCAGCCTGGCGGGCGAGCCACCGTTGGAGCAGGTGCTGCCCTCGTTCGCCCGCTTCTGCGAGGAGACGGTGCTGGTGGCGCACAACGCGGCCTTCGACATGCGCTTCCTCGACTTGGCGCGCGACCGAACCGGGGCCGTGTTCGACCATTCCGTGCTAGACACCATGCTGCTGTCGGCCGCCGTTCTTCCGGGTCACCGCAGCAACGAACACCACCTCGAGCAGATCGCCGCCCGCCTGGGCGTGCCCGTCACGGGCCGCCACGAGGCGCTGGGCGACGCGCTCACCACCGCGCGTGTCTTCCTCAAGCTGCTGCCGCTGCTCGCTGAGCGCGGCATCCGAACGTTGGGCGAGGCGCGCATGGCCTCGCAAGGCGTGGCGCAAGCCCATGAGACCTACTGACGCGCAAGCCGCGGACGCCGACGCACGCCCGTCGCTTGCGCGGCTGGCGGCCCTGCGCGAGGCAATCGTCTCGGCCCGCGGCATCGATGAACTGGCCGCGGCCGCGGCGGCCATTCCACGGCTGGCGGCGGAGGTGATCGACAGCGAGAGGGCGGAGCCGTCTGAAGCGCCGGAATCGCCAGAGGCGCCCGTCGCGCCGGTGGAGGCCGATCGCGTCGGCGCCGGCGCCATCACGCGCCGCATCAGTGCCCTCAACGACGAGGTCACCGCGCGCGTCGTGCACGCGGTGGCCGCCGACATGGCGATGGACTTGAACCAGGCCTGTTGGCTGGCCTTCGGGTCGCAGGCGCGCAGCGAGCAGACCTTGCTCACCGACCAGGACAACGGACTCGTCTTCGCCGCCGCCGGCGAGAGCGAGGCCGAGGCGCGCCGGCCCGCCTGGCTGGCCTTCGGGCAGCGCGTCAACGATGCGCTGGCGCGCTGCGGCTACCCGTTGTGCGACGGCGGTGTGATGGCCGGCCGGCCGCTGTGCTGCCTGAGCCCCGACGAATGGGGCCGTCGCTTCGCGCACTGGATGGCGCACGGCAACGGCAACGACCTGTTCGCCGCGCGCATCTACTTCGACCTGCGGCCGCTGGCCGGCAACCTGGTGTTGGCGCAGCCGCTGGTCGACTTGCTGCGCTCGCCGGCGGCGGCGGTGCCGCGCTTCATCAAGCAGATGGCCGACATCGTGCTGTGCAACCACGTGCCGCTGAACTGGCTGGGCCAGGTGGTCACGAGCGATCAGGCAGGGCAAACGGTGTTCGATCTCAAGATGAGCGGCACCGCGCTCTTCGTCGACGCCGGGCGGCTGTGGGCGCTGGCGCACCGGCTCGCCGCGGTGGGCACCGTGCCGCGCCTGCGCGCGGCGGCCGGCGCCATGCGCGTGCCCGACAAGGAGGCGGCGCAATGGGTGGCCGGGTTCGAGGCGCTGCAGAAACTGCGCCTGCGCGCGCAGCGCGGGCGGGTCGGTGCCGCCGGCGTGCAGCAGCGCGCGTGGGTGCCGTGGCACGAACTCGATGCGAGCGACCGGCGCGAGCTGAAGCAGGCTTTGCGCGCCGCGCGTGTGGTCCAGCAGCGAATCGAACTCGACTACTGTCGATGACGCGCCGCACAGGCGTCGTTTGCGGGTTATCACGGGGTGGGTTATCCGCAGGACTGTATCGATCTGTCAGAAGGCCGTAAGGACGAAAAGTGAACCTGCATGCCGGTCCGTCGCCACGGTGCGGGCCCGGTGGGCGCGCATGCGCGCATCGGGTTCGGCGCAGCGGACAGAGGCATCCCACACGGCCCGTGACAGGGCCCATTCGAGAAGGAAAGGGGTACAGGCTATGCAGGTGAGCGAGAACCACCAGCGTTACTGGCAGAAGAACCTGAGGATCACGGGCATCCTCATGGCCATCTGGTTTGTCGTGACCTTTGTCGTCGGCTACTTCGCCCGCGACCTGAACTTCAACTTCTTTGGCTGGCCGTTCAGCTTCTGGGTCGGTGCCCAGGGCGCGTTGGTCGTGTACTGCGTGATCATCTGGTACTACGCGCATTACATGAACAAGCTCGACCAAGAACACGGCGTGGCCGAGGAGCAATGACATGGCAGGCATGAGTTTCGAACACGGCAGCGGCTACTCGTCGGCCGATACCAAGGCCTTCAAGAAGCAGCTGAACAAGGTGTACGGCTGGTACACGGGCGGCTTCCTGACCTTCATCGTGCTGCTTGCGATCGCCGAGCAGATGGGCCTTTCGCGGGCCGCCATCGGCATCGTCTTCCTGCTGGCGACGGTGGCGCTGTACGCCGGCATCGGCGTGATGAGCCGCACCAACGACGCCTCCGAGTACTACGTGGCCGGGCGCCGCGTGCCGGCCATCTACAACGGCATGGCGACGGGCGCCGACTGGATGAGCGCGGCGTCGTTCATCGGCATGGCCGGCACCTTGTACCTGACGGGCTACGGCGGCCTCGCCTTCATCATGGGCTGGACCGGCGGTTACTGCCTGGTGGCGCTGTTCCTGGCGCCGTACCTGCGCAAGTTCGGGCAGTTCACGATTCCCGACTTTCTGGGTGCGCGATACGAGGGCAACATCGTCCGCTTCATCGGCATCCTGGCCGCGATCCTTTGCTCGTTCACCTACGTGGTGGCGCAGATCTATGGCGTGGGCCTGATCACGACGCGGCTCTCGGGCCTCGCGTTCGAGATCGGCATCTTCGTGGGCCTGGGCGGCATCCTGGTGTGTTCGTTCCTGGGCGGCATGCGCGCCGTCACGTGGACGCAGGTGGCGCAGTACATCATTCTCATCATCGCCTACCTGACGCCGCTGGTCTGGCTGTCGGTCAAGCAGACCAGCATCCCGCTGCCGCAGTTGGTGTACGGCATGCAGCTCGAGAAGGTGACGGCCAAGGAGAAACTGCTCCTCGACGACCCGAAGGAGAAGGAAGTCATCGCCGTCTTCAAGGCGCGCTCCGACGAGTTTGCCGCGAAGCTGAAGGACATCCCGGCTGCGCTCGCGGCTGACCGCGCCGCGGCGCAGAAGAAGGTCGACGACCTGAAGGCCGCCAGTGGCGCGCTTGCCGAGGTGCAGGCGGCCGAGAAGGCGCTGGCCGCGGTGCCCAAGGACGAGGCGGCGGCCAAGGCTGCGTGGACGGCTGCCAAGGCAGGTGCCGACGCGCGCACTGCGCCACTGGCGGGCATGCCCCGCCATGCGCAGCAGTATGCCGGCGACCCCAACGGCACCGAGGCGCAGAAGAAGGCGTTCGACGTCTCGCGCCGGAACTTCCTGGCCCTGGTGTTCTGCCTGATGGTGGGGACGGCCGCGTTGCCGCACATCCTGATGCGCTACTACACCACGCCGTCGGTGAAGGAAGCACGGGAGTCGGTGACCTGGTCGCTGTTCTTCATCTTCCTGCTGTACTTCTCGGCCCCGGCCCTGGCGGTGCTCGTGAAGTACGAGATCTTCAACGTGCTTGTGGGCACGCCGTTCGACAAGTTGCCTGCCTGGATCGGGCAGTGGGCGAAGGTCGATCCGACTCTTCTGCAGGTGGCCGACATCAACAAGGATGGCATCTTCCAACTCGGAGAGATGCGCATCGGTGGCGACATCATCGTGCTTGCCACGCCGGAGATCGGTGGCCTGCCCTACGTGATCTCGGGCATGGTGGCTGCCGGCGGCCTGGCTGCGGCGCTGTCGACGGCCGACGGCCTGCTGCTGACGATCGCCAACGCGTTGAGCCACGATCTTTACTACAAGATGATCGACCCCAATGCGCCCACGGCGCGCCGCGTCATGATCTCCAAGATCCTGCTGCTGGTGGTGGCCTTGCTCGCGGCGATGGTGGCGGCGCAGAAACCGGCGGACATCCTGTTCCTGGTCTCGGCGGCGTTCTCGTTCGCTGCGGCGGCGTTCTTCCCGGCGCTGACGCTCGGCATCTTCTGGAAGCGCGCCAGCAAGTGGGGCGCGGCGCTGGGCATGATCGCCGGCCTGGGCATCACCTTCTACTACATGGTGACGACGCAACCTTGGCTGCGCGGCGTGTTCGGCGTGACGAGCCCGATCGCCGACAACATCTGGTTCGGCATCCTGCCGATCTCGGCGGGTGTGTTCGGCGTGCCGCTGGGCTTTGCGGTGATCATCATCGTCAGCCTGTTCACACCGGCCCCCAAGGCCGAGATCCAGGAACTGATCGAGCACGTGCGCTACCCGAACATCCGTCCGGCTTCGGCGCGCTGATCCTGACCTGACGACTGACCGCCCCCGAAGGCGGTCGGCCAAGACGGCCCCTGGGGTGACCCAGGGGCCGTTCTCATTCCGTCGGCTATACTCCGCAGCTTTTCCACCTTGCCGCACCTGCCCCATCGACGCGGCCGTTCACCGGCCATGCAGGGCGGCTTCCGAAAGGCCTCCGCACCGAAGGCTCGATCGGAATCCACAAGGAGAATCCATGCGTCATTACGAGATCGTGCTCTTGATCCATCCGGATCAGAGCGAACAGGTTCCGGCCATGCTGGAACGCTACAAGACGGCCATCACCGCCGCCGGCGGCAAGGTGCACCGCATCGAGGATTGGGGCCGGCGCCAGCTGGCCTACATGATCCAGAAACTCGCCAAGGCGCATTACCTGTGCCTGAACATCGAGTGCGGCAACGAGGCCCTGGTGGAGCTCGAGACGGGCTTCCGTTTCAACGACGCCGTGCTGCGCCACCTGACGGTGGTCAAGAGCAAGGCCGAGACGGCGCCTTCGATCATGATGACGGCCGTCGAGCGCGAGGACGCCCGCACGGACCGCCAGCAGGAGGCGCCCGCCGCCGCCTGAGCGGCGGCGCGTCCGTGTTGACCGTGGCACGCGCGACCCGCGGCTGAGCAGGCAAATGGCGGCATCCAC
>JAEUPE010000094.1 GCA_016790435.1 Rubrivivax sp.
CGCCGAGCCC
Source organism: Rubrivivax sp. (assembly GCA_016790435.1). Lineage (GTDB taxonomy): Bacteria > Pseudomonadota > Gammaproteobacteria > Burkholderiales > Burkholderiaceae_C > Rubrivivax. Next base: position 11 of record JAEUPE010000094.1, read on the forward strand.
GACGAAAACGCCGCCAACGCCTACAGCTACACCGACTGGTTCGTGAGCTGCCTGCAGGCCGCCGGGCGCAACCTCACCGCGCAGGGCTTCGCCGCCGCGTGCAAGGGCGTCAGCCACCAGGACTTCACCACCTACTCGAAGCAGGGCTTCAGCAACAACCACGTGAGCCCGGAGTTCGTGGGCGTGGACTTGGTCAAGGGCGGGCGCTGGGAGCCGGTGGCGCCGGCCATGGCTTCGAAGTAGCGCCTCGCCGGCCAGTGCCCGCGCTTGCGGCGGGCGATCCCATGGGATCATGGACGTGGATGGCCTGGACGCTTTCAATGGGCGTGCGGGCGTGATGTCTCCCCGACCCTGGGGGGCTCTCGTCCGACCCCGGCCCCTTCGGGGCCGGCATGATTGCCGCCGAGAATGCCGCCATGTTCGAACCCGTTTCCGCGATTCCTTTCAGCCCCAGCCGCCGCGCGGCGCTGACGACGCTGGCCCGGGCCGGCGCTGCGGTGCTCGCGGCCTGGGCGGGGACCGGAGCGGCACAGACGCCCGTGCCGGCGCGCCCGGCGCCCAAAGCCCCGGCGCTTGCCTTCGAGCTGATCACGCCGGCCGAGGCGAGGCGCGACCGCGAGGCACGCCCGAAGAACGAGGCGCCTGACCTGCCCGATGCGCGCACGCGCTCGATACCGGGCGCCACGCCAACTTTCGCCATCCGCGTCCTCGCGCCGACCACGCAGGCGGCAGTGGCGGCGCCCCTGCGCATCGAGCTGGTGTTCGACACGCCGCCCGGCGTGCGCGTGGTCCCTTCCACTTTCCGTGTGCTCTACGGCGTGCTCAAGATCGACCTCACCGACCGGCTGCGCCGCTTCTCCACCATCAACGAGCGCGGTGTCGTCGTCGACCAGGCGGTCGTGCCCGACGGGCTGCACCGGCTCTTCCTCCAGGTGGCCGACGAGAAGGGCAACGTAGCCGAGCAGGAGTTGCGGCTGCGCGTCGGGGTGTCGTCGTGACGGACCTGCGGCGGCTCTCGATGCGGGTTCTCGCGCTTGCGCTTTGCGGCCTTCCGCTCGTCGGCGCGGCCGCCGGCAACGACGCGGAGGTGCGGCGCATGATCGAGTCGCTCCGGCCGGCGCCTCAGGCGGCCCCTGCCGCCGCGGTGACGCCCGCGGGCCCGGCCCCGGCCGGCCGCACGCGCAACCTCGTCATCGAGCCGGCCGCCTCACCGGCCGCGGGCGCGACGGCCTCTCCCACGGCGGCGGCCCCGAACCATTCCGCACCGAGTCCCGTGACCGCCACGACCGCGGCGACACCCGCCGGCACCGGCCTCTCGCTGGCCATCGCCTTCGAGCCCAATTCGGCGCAGTTGCACCCGGACAGCGGCGCAACGCTCGGTGCGCTCGTGGCGGCCATGCTCTCGTCGGAGTTGCGCACGCGCCGTTTTGTCATCGAGGGCCACACCGACGCCACGGGAAGCCCGGCGCAGAACCTGCGCCTGTCGCGCGAGCGTGCCGAACAGGTTCGCCTGTTCCTGGTGACGCTGGGTGTCGATGGCGAGCGCCTGCGTGCCGTCGGCAAGGGCGCCAGCGACCCCGTGAACGCGCGCGACCCGCGCTCGCCCGAGAACCGCCGCGTGCGCGTGGTCGCCTTGCCCTGAGGGGCCGGCGGCATCCGCGGGCAGGCAGGGAGTCAGATCTCCTGGCCACCACGCCCACGCCCACGCCGCACGCCGCACGCCGCGCCCGTGAGATTGTGCGCAACCGGTGCCCGCCTCGCGGCCCGGGGGAATAATGCAGCTCACTTCGCGTAAACCTCATCGTGGATGCTCCACCGGTCTTCCGCCAGCGGTTGCTTGACGCCATCCCGCGACTGCGCCGCTACTCGCGTTCGCTGACGCACGAGTCGAACGAGGCTGACGACCTGACGCAGCAGACGCTGGAGCGCGCGCTCGCGCACTGGCGGCAGTTCGATCCCGAGCGCGACATGCTGGTCTGGCTGCTGTCGATTGCGCACAACGCCTTCCTCGACGGACGCCGACGCGATGCAAGGATGCAGTTCTCCGACCCCACCGACCTGCAGCGGACCATGGATGGCGAGGGCGGCAGCCCCGGCACCGACGTCGGCCTGCGCATGGACCTGGTGGCCGCGCTGGCACGCCTGTCGCCGGAGCAGCGCGAGCCGCTCGTGCTCGTGTGCGTGGAACAACTGAGTTATGCCGAGGTGGCCGAGACGCTGCGCATCCCCATCGGCACGGTGATGTCGCGCGTGTGCCGCGCTCGCCAGGTGCTGCGCCGCTTCCTCGAAGGCCCGGTTCGGAGCGAGGGGCCGGCGGCCTTGCGTCGGGTGGTGTGAAGACCATGCAGACGCCCCGCTATTCCGAAGAAGAGCTCAGCGCCTGGGTCGACGGCGAGGGCAGTTCCGCCGAGCGCGCCGAGATCGAGGCTTGGCTGCGCGCCCACCCGAACGAAGCGGCGCGCGTGCTGGCCTGGGCGGGCGATCGCGATGCGCTGCATGCAGCCTTCGCTTCGGTGGTGCGCGAGCCGGTGCCTGCGCGCCTGGCCGAGGTTGTCTGGCAGCGGTACGGTGTCGCGGCCACAGGCACTGTCGGCGCACGCGCAGACACTGCCGCCGGTGGCGCCGGAGTTGCCGCGGGCGCCGACGGGCCGGCGCGGGGGCCGATGTCGCCGGGCTTGTCACGCTGGCCCGCATGGGGCCTGGCTGCCGCAGCCGGCGCGCTCTTCTTGCTCGGTGGCGCGGTGGGCGGGGCGCTCTCCTGGCAGTGGCAGGAGAGGACGGCGCTGGCGCGCGCCCGCTCGCCGGCCGGTGCCGTCGCGTCGGCACAGGCGTCCCAGGGGTGGCTGCAGCGCGCGGCCTTCGCCCACAGCGTCTACACCCCCGAACCGCGCCACGCTGTCGAGGTGAAGGCGCAGGAAGAGCACCTCGCGCGATGGCTCACACGCCGCATCGAAGCGCCGGTGAAGCTGTTCGACCTGCGCGCGATGGGTTTCGAGCTCGTCGGCGGTCGCCTGCTGCCCGACGGGCCGGGCAAGAGCGCGCAGTTGATGTACCAGGACGCTGACGGCAAGCGCGCCACCGTCTACCTGCGCAAGCCCGAGCCCGGCACGGACACCGCCTTCCGCTACGAGCAGCAGGGCAAGCTCGGCATGTTCTACTGGGTCGACGACAAGACCGGCTTCGCCTTGGTCGGCGAGTTGCCGAAGGAGCGCCTGCTGGCCATGGCCAAGTCGATCTATGACCAGGACGCCACGCTGCCGGCGCCTTTGCTCACGCCGCCCGCTTCGGCGGCGGCCGCGGCGCCGGGCCAGCCAACCGGCGCTTCGGCGCCGGCCAGGTAGGTCCGGGCCGCACGGCGGCGGCGCGCGCGAGCGCGCTGCCTAGAATCGTTCGATGTCCCCGTCGCTGCCGCGCTCCGGCATCACGCTCGCCGCGCTGCACCGTCTGGCCGCCGTCACGGTGCTCGGCTTTGCCTCGGGGCTGCCGCTGGCGCTCACCGGGCAGGCCCTGCAGGCTTGGCTCACGGTCGAGGGGCTCGATCTCGCGGCCATCGGCTTTCTCTCGATCGTCGGCCTGCCCTACACCTTCAAGTTCCTCTGGGCGCCGTTGATGGACCGCTTCGAATGCGTCGCCGCGCTCGGACGGCGACGCGGCTGGCTCGTGCTGACGCAGTTGGTTCTGGCGGCGCTGCTGTTGGCGCTGGCGGCCGCCTCGCCGAAGGATTCGTTGCGCGTCTTCGCGCTGCTGGCACTGGCGGTCGCTTTCGCCTCGGCCTCGCAGGACGTGGTCGTGGACGCCTATCGCACCGACCTGCTCGGCGCCGCCGAGCGCGGCCTCGGCGCCTCGCTGGGCGTGATGGGCTATCGGCTGGCGATGATCCTCTCCGGCGGCGTCGCGCTCATCTGGACCGACGCGCAACAGGGGGGAGGCTGGAGCTGGCCGGAGGTCTACCGCTTCATGGCCGGCGTCATGGTCGCGGCCGCCGTGGTCTCGCTGCTGCTCCTGCCGCGCCTGCCACGCCTGCCGCGAGCCGAGGTCGACGCATCCCCCGCCGCCGGAGGCGGCCGCGGCGCGGCGCGGCACGACCTGCTCGGCTTTCTCGCCGTGCTCGCTGCCGTGGCGTTCGGCGTCGTCGTCAGCGACCGTTTCGCGCCGGGCCTCGCCAAGGCCCTCGTGGGGCCATGGCTCGAGGGCAGCGCGCTGCCAGCGCCGCTGCGCCAGCGCTGGGTGGACCTGACGGCGCTGCTCATGGGCATCGCCTTCACGCTGCCGCTGGCGGCCTGGGTGGCGAGGCGTGTGCGCTTCGAGACGCTGCTGGCCGGCTTGTCGAGCTACTTCGCGATGCCGGGGGCGGTCGGCTTCCTCTTCTTCATCGTGCTCTACAAGCTGGGCGACGCCTTCGCCGGCTCGCTGATGACGGCCTTCCTGCTCAAGAGCATGGCGTACACCTCGGCCGAGGTCGGGGTGGTGAACAAGGTCATCGGGCTGTGGCTCACCATCGGCGGCGCCCTTGTCGGCGGGGCGATGATGCTCAAGCTCGGGTTGTGGCGCTCGCTCGTCATCTTCGGCGTGCTGCAGCTCCTGTCGAACCTCGGTTTCTGGTGGTTGGCCGTGGGCGGCAAGGGCAGCCTCGGCGGCGCGCTGCTGCCCGCCTTCGACTGGGGCTTCGTCAAGCTCGCCGCGGCCACGCCCGTGGACGGCGCGCTGCTGATGGTGGTGGCGTTCGAGAACATCAGCGGCGGCATGGGCACCGCGGCCTTCGTCGCCTTCCTCATGAGCCTGTGCAACCAGCGCTTCACGGCCACGCAGTACGCGCTGCTGTCGGCGTTTGCGTCCGTGGGCCGGGTGTGGGTCGGGCCGCTGGCCGGGGTGCTGGCCGAGAGCATCGGCTGGCCGGACTTCTTCCTGCTCAGCACGCTGTTCGCCTTGCCGGCGCTGCTGATGCTCTGGTGGCAGCGGGCGCCGATGCGGGCGCTGGAGGCGGCCCCTTCGGCGGCGTGACCCACCCCACCGGGCGATCTCGTACCTCAGCAACTCCGGGATCGGGATCGCGTGCGAGGCTGGGGGAGCGCCAGGGCGGGAGACCGGGGGCGAGGCGCCCTTGCGGGGCCCGGGGTCTGGCCCCAGCTACCTAGAATGGATTTGACCCTCGAGCCACCGCCCGCACCATGAGCCCCGAGCTGTCCACGCCGACTCCCGCACACGCCTTGCCGACCGGGCCGGTCTGCGCCTGCGCGGGTCACGGTGTGCTGCGGCGTCGTTTGTTCACCGGCCTGCTGGCGGGCGCGGCGGCGCCGCTGCTCGGCCTCGGTGGCAATGCTTCCGCAGCCGACCCCGAATGCAAGCGCTCGCGCCTGGCCGGCGCGGTGCCGGCCGAGACGGTGGAGGGTGCGGCACGGCAGCAGTACGTGCAGTTGATGCGCGAGGCGCAGGGCAAGAACGCGCTGGCGCCGGCCGACGACCCGCAATTGCAGCGCCTGCGCTACATCGCCGCGCGCATGATCCCGCTCGCGCCCGCCTGCAACGAGCGCGCGCGCGAGTGGAAGTGGGAGGTGCAGCTGCTGCGCAGCAATGCACTCAACGCCTTCTGCATGCCCGGAGGCAAGATCGCCTTCTTCAGCGGCATCCTTTCGCGCCTCAAGCTCAGCGACGACGAGGTGGCGATGATCATGGGCCACGAGGCGGCGCACGCGCTGCTCGAGCACGCGCGTGAGCGCATGGCCAAGAGCACCGGCACGAACTTCGGCCTGCGGTTGCTGGCGGCGGTGTTCGGCCTGGGCAACCTGGGCGACATGGCAGCGCAGGGTTTGTCGCAGCTGGCCAGCCTCAAGTTCAGCCGCGACGACGAGAGCGAGGCCGATGCGCTCGGCCTCGTGCTCGCTGCGCGGGCCGGCTACGACCCGCGTGCCGGCGTCTCGTTGTGGCAGAAGATGGGCGCGGCCAATGGCGGCAAGGCGCCGCCGGCCTGGCTTTCGACCCACCCGGCCGGGCCGGAGCGGGTCAAGGAGATCGAGCAGCGGTTGCCGCGCGCGCTGCCCGAATTCCAGCGCGCCGCGCAGCCCGACCGGCGCTTTCCGGTCGCTGCCTAGTGGGGGCTAGTTCTCACCACTTGGCCGGCATCGGCCGAAGCAGGCGCAGATGGCGCCGCCCGCTCTCGACGTAGCCGCCGGTCTCGAGGTCCTTGACGACGCGGCTCACCATCTCGCGGCTGCAGCCGATGACGCGCGAGATCTCCAGGTGCGTGGGTGCCGGTTCCAGCGTGGCCGTGCCGTCGGCGGCAGGCACCGCGTGCGCCTCGAGAAAGGCCTTGAGCCGGCCGTACACGTCGTTCAGCGCGATCTGGCGCAGGCTCAACGTGGCGTGGCGGGCGCGGCGGATCACCTTCGAAAGCAGTTCGAAGGCGAACTGCGGATGCTCGGCGAGGTGCGCTTCGAGCGTGCGGCGGGTCACCATGACCACGACGCCCGGCTCGACCACCTCGACGTCGGCCGAGCGTGGGCCGCCGTCCAGGCTCATCTCGCCGACATACTCGCCCGGGCCGTAGGTGGCGTAGGTGACCTCGCGGTCGTCTGCGCCCACGCTGTAGGCCCGCAACCGTCCCTGCACGACGATGTAGAGGCTGTCGCCGAGCTCGTCCTCGGTGATGAGGCGGGTGCCTTTGCGCACGCGGCGTGCTTCGCCACGCAGCGCGAGTGCGCGCAGGCTGTCGGTGAAAGGCGCCTGCTCGATGAGCGAGGCGGGGTCGGTCGGAAGGGCTCTAGTGGTCTTCTTGGGCATTGTCGGCTGCGCCCTGCGGCCCCTCGCGAACCTCTGTCGCGAGCGGGCCGCAGGGCGGACCGATCTTAGCTGGCGGTGCTTGCCGCCTGCTTTTCCCCCGAAGTCTTGCCCGTGTCGCGGTTGGCGTTTGCGTCAGGAGGCGAGCGGCATGCGCACCGCGCCGAAGGCGGCGGCCGAGCTGCGCAACGCGCCCACCAGGGGCGGCAACACCGCCACCTGACGGACCAGTTCGCGGATGCTGTTGGCGCCGGTCTTGGCGCGGATGCTGCCGATCTGCGTGCGCACGGTGGACACGGCCACACCCTGGCGCGCGGCGATCACGGTGGGCTGCACGCCGCCGCACAGCAGTTCGAGCACGCGCGTCTCTGCCGGCGTCAGCGAGACGGCGCGGGCGTAGCCCTGCACCGAAAGCTGCTCGCAGACGGAGCGCTTGCCAAGCACCAGCAGCGTGGCTCCGCCGCGCCCGTCGGGCTCGTTCAGCGGCACCACCGAGATGCCGACGAACTGCTCGCCGCTGCCGAGCGTCATCAGGCGTCGCTTGCCGCGCTGTGCCTCGGCCAGGGCGTCCTGCAGCACCGTGGCGTCGCCGGCGTTGGGGGCGACGAGCACCTGGCCGGCCAATTGCAACGGGTGATCGCTGTCGAGTTCGCGCCGGGCCGCGTGGTTGAGGTAGAGCACCTGCGCCTCGCTGTCGACGAGCAGCATGCCGTAGTCGATCTCGTCGAGCATGTGTGCCATGCAGCGCGCCAGAGGCGCGAGCGCGTCGCGCTCGGCGCCGAGCAGGGCGCCGCCGATGCTGGCCGGCGCGTGGGCCGGGCCGCGGGTGTTGAAGGCGCCGAGCGCGCCGCCGGGCAGGCGGGCGGAGGACAACGGCACCGGCGCTGGCGGCACGGCGGCGTGGCGCAGGGGGGTGGCAAACGATTCGAGCATGATCATTCCCCGTTCTTCTTGCGGTGGCGGGTATCGCCACTGACCAGAAGGTTAGGGATCCGGCCATCCGCCGGGTGGTGAATCAGAGCCGTTCGCTCTGTGACGTATTCACCTTCGCGGGACGCCGCCGGGGGTCGCGTCGGGGGCAGCGGCGTCGTCCCGACGCGCTCAAGCCAACCAGGCCCGGCAGGATGCCCGAGGCGGGCAAGCGCCGCATCCATCGGCGGGCTGACGCGGGGCGCGGGGGCGGCCCGCCGGCATGCCCGCGGCGCCCCTGGTGGCCGCGGCGGCCGAGCTGGCTGGCTATGATGCTTCAGTGCCGTCCCGAACCCGCATCCGCGTCGAAGAGATCGCCCGCCACGCGCAATTCAGCCGCCTCGCCGAGCTGAGCGCCCAAGGCGGCATCGTGGTCGATCTGCGGTACGCGGGCACCAACAACTTCGCCGGTCGCTGCCTCTATGGCGACCTCGACTGCGCCTGGTTGCGCACCGAGGCCGCCGCCGGCTTGGCCGAATCAGCCCGCTGGCTGGCCGCGCAACGCCCGGGCTGGCGGCTGCTCGTGCTCGATGCGCTGCGCCCGCAGCGCGTGCAGGAGGCCATCTGGGCCGATGTCGTGGGCACGCCCGACGAAGCCTACTTCGCCAACCCGGCGGCCGGCTCGATGCACAGCTACGGCATGGCGGTGGACGTGACCCTGCTCGACCCGCGCGGCCGCGAAGCCGGTGCCGCCGAGATGGGCAGCGGCTTCGACGAGATGAGCGAGGCCTCGCACCCGGCCCTGCACGCCGCGCACCTCGCCACTGGGCGCCTCAGCGCGGCCCAGGTGGCCCTGCGCGGGTTGCTGCACCAGGCGATGGCCGCGGGCGGGTTTGCCGGCATTTCCACCGAGTGGTGGCACTTCGACCATGGCGCGCGCGAACACGTGCGGCGGGAGTTCCCCCTCGTCGAGTGAGCGGCGGCCCTACCAGGCGACACGCGGTACGCAGTCGTTGCCGGGGTTCGAGGCCGATTCGCGACAGGTCTGCAGCGTGCGCGCCAACCGCTCCTGCGTCGGGCGCAGGAACTCGTACTCGCGCTGTCCTCGGCACTGCCGTTCGAGCAGTGCCATCTGCTCCGTGAGCATGTACATCTCCACCTGCTGGAAGGCGAGACGATCGGCCTGCGAGGGGCGACGGCGCTGGATCCCCTCGAAGCGCTCTTCCATGCGGCGCAGCGAGGCCTTGCAGTCGCCGGTGCCACCGGTGCTGCCGGCACCGTTCTCCGTGCGGTTGCCGGGCGCCGCAGCGGCAGGTGCTGCGGCGGCCGCCACCCGCACCACCGGCGGGGCGGAAGAAGTCGCGCTGGCGTCCGGAACGTCGGCTGCCGCGGCCACCAGGGCCTGCTGCGGCGTCAGCGTGCTGCCCGGCAGCGTCTGCGGGCAGGGCGGCATGTCGAGCGCGCGCAGGCTCTGTTGCGCGGCGGTCAGGCCGAGCCGCTGCGCGTCCACGAGCAGCACCTCGCGGCGTTGCGCCCACTCCTGGCGGACGAGCTCACAGGCCTGAACGGCCTCGATCGCCTCGCGGCAGGGGCCATCACGCTCCGGGCCGGGGCGAGCGAGGCCGCAGGCCTCGAGCTTGATCTCCGCCTGCCGGTGTGCGTCGGCCGGCACGCGCGCGCGCTCCTGCTGCTCCACGAGGCGGCGCAAGGCGGCCTCGAACTGGGCCGTGCGGGTCGGCCCGGCGGCGGTCTCGCCCGAGGCGTCTTCGAGGCTGAGGAAGTTGCGGCACAGCGCGCGGTTGAAGTCGGTCGTGCAACTCGCCAGCCCGGTGGCCGGTACGCCCGCCTCGATGAGCGTACGGCGCAGGACGCTGTCGTCCACCCGGCTGCCATTGTTGGCCAGCAGCTGCATGAAGGTCTGCAACGCCGGGCAACTGTCGACGATGCGGACGACCGCGCGGCAACCACCGTGGGCCTCGCACTGCTTCAGTTTCGCCGCCGGCGCGGCGGGCAGCTCGGCGCGGCATTGCGCCATCGACGTCTGCGCGCGCGCGGGGGCGACCGTGCCGAGACTCGCCAGGAGTGCGAGCAGGGTCATGCCTTGCACAGGCAAGAACCCTGACCCGACCCGCCTCCACCAACCGCTTGACCCCATGTGACGCATTGCTCCGAACCGCAAGACCGTTCGCAACGATTGTCGCGCTTGACGCCGCTTTCGGCGCTGCCGCGGACGCATCATCGCCGCCCCGCCGGGGCCATGGAATGCGGACGATCAACAAGGGCGCCTTTCGGGAGCAAGCACGCTTGCCAGTCCGCCGGCCGGCGAGTCGGAGGCACCCACCCGTTCAGCGGCCTGTCGCGAGCGGATACCACCAGCCGTTGCCCGCGAGCACGTGATAGCGGCCGCCGGCGTCGACATGGTAGGTCTGGCCCTGATACTGGTGCGTCGTGTTGGCCTGCCAGGTGTGGGGCAGTTGCAGGCCCTGGCCATTCGGCAGCACGTAGGTGCTCTGGCCCATCAGGCGGCGGCCGGCCTCCTGCTGCTGGAGGTGGTAGCCGTCGCGATGCTGCTGCTGCGCCTGCGCCCGTTGCGATTCGGCCTGGCGCACGCCCTGCCAGGCGGCCGCCTCGCGCTGCTGGATCGCGCCTTCGTTGGCGCGCATGTGCGCCATTCCCTGGGCCGAGAAGCCGTTCGTGTAGATGTAATAGTAGGTGTAGGTGGGGTAGTCCATCGCCGGGCGGCCGCCGCTTTGCTGCACGTAACGCTGGTACCCGGCCTGCACGGCCGGGTCTTGCATGCGCTGGTTGACGATGCGCTGCACCTGGTTCTGCGCCTGGCTGACCGCCGCGTTCTGCCGCGCCAGCGCCTGGCGGATGAGCAGGTCGAAGTCCTGCGCCGCCGCGGGCAGGGAGGCCAGCGCCAGCGTGCCGGCGAGCGCGGCGAGGCCGGCAGTTCGCGGCGCGGTGCGCTCGCCGGCGGCGCCGAGACTCGAGAGCGCTCCGGCAAGGCGAGCGGAAAGGCGGCGGATCATGGGGATGAAGGTGAGGTTCATGACGGGCTCCGTGCGGCGCATTGATCGATGGCGCCATCTTCGAAGCCCACCGTTAGGCAGCCGCTAGCAGGGGCCGGTAGACCAAGGTATCTCCGCGCTTGCCGCTGCCGGTTACCACACCAAAGCCGCCACTGCTGCTGCCACCGCCCCCGCGGCCGTGTCCGCCCGTGTTCAGCCTGCGGCACCGGCCGGCAGCTCAGCCGCCGACGCCGCGCGGCGCCAACGCAGCAGCGCGGCGCGCAGACGGTCCGGGTCGATCGGCTTGGTGAGAAAGTCGTCCATGCCGGCAGCGCGCGAACGCTCGCGCTCGTCGACCATGGCCGCCGCCGTGAGGGCGACGATGGGCAGCCGCTCCAGCCCGGGCAGGGCCCGCAGCGCGCGGGTCGCTTCGTAGCCGCTCAAGTTCGGCATCTGCACGTCCATCAGCACGGCGTCGGGCAGGCGGCCGCGGGCCTGTGCGCGCTGCACCGCCTGCACCGCTTGCGCGCCGTCGACGGCCTGCTCGACCTCGATGCCCCAGCCCTCTAGCATGGCCACGGCAATGAGCATGTTGACCTGGTTGTCCTCCACCATCAGCACGCGCATGCCGGCGAGGCTGCCGCCCGCCGTGGCCGGCGCAGGCGCCGGCAAGGCGGCCTCGGGCAGGGGCAGCTCCAGCCAGAAGCAACTGCCGCGGCCGGGCTCGCTCGTCACGCCGACCTCGCCAGCCATGAGGGCCGCCAGCTCGCGGCTGATCGACAACCCGAGGCCCGTGCCGCCGAACCGCCGTGTCGTCGATTCATCGGCCTGCGTGAAGGGATGGAACAGCCGCTCGCGCACCCCAGGCTCGATGCCGACGCCGGTGTCCGCGACCTCGATGCGCACGCGCTCACGTTGTTCGGGGTGCCCGCCGCTCGTGCGCCGCCAGGCGCGCACGGTGATCTCGCCCTTCGAAGTGAACTTGAGCGCGTTGGAAAGGAAGTTGCCGATCACCTGGCGCAGCCTGAGCGGGTCGCCGCAGGCGCCCGTGCGTGCGCTGGCATCCACCTCGAACTGCAGCGCCAGCCCACGCGCCGCGGCCAGCGGCGCGTAGGTCTGTTGCAGCGCGTGCAGCAGCTCACCGAGGTCGAAGTTGGTGCGCTCCAGCTCCATGCGGCCGGCTTCTATCTTCGACAGGTCCAGGATGTCGGAGATGATGGCAGTGAGCGCCCGCGCGCTGTCGACGATCTGCTCCAGGTAGCGCTGGCGCAGAGCGGCTTCCAGCTGCGGATCGCTGGCCAGCGCCGCGAGGCCGACGATGCCGTTGAGAGGCGTGCGCAGTTCGTGGCTCGTGTTGGCGAGGAACGCGCTCTTCGCGCGGCTGGCTGCCTCGGCGGCGCTGCGCGCCTCGTGCAGCGCGCGCTCGGCCTCGCGGCGGGAGGTGACGTCCTCGGCGATCCAGACCGTGCCGCCTTCGCGGGGCTGCCGCGCATCGATGGCGTGTGCGCGCAGCAGCGCGAGCAGCCTGCTGCCGTCCTTGCGCGCCATCGTCACCTCGATCTCCACGCGTTCGCCGCGTCCGAGCGCCGCACCGTAGCGGCGGCCGAGGTCGGCATAGGCGGCTTCGTCGGCCCACACCACGCGGCCCGGCTGGCCGAGCAGCTCGCCCTCGTCCCAGCCGAACATCTGCTCGAAGAGCCGGTTCGCCAGCACGAACCGCCGCTCGCGCGTCACCGCGATGCCCATCGAGGCGTTCGCGAGGATGGCCTCACGTTCCTGGCGCAGGCGTTCGACCTGCGAGAGGTCGCGGCCACTGATCACCATGTAGTCGCGTCCGTCCATCATGAAGCGGGCTGCAGAGACCGACATTTCCATGCGCTTGCCGGCGCGCGTGCGGAAGACCACCGGCTGGTTGTGGATGCGGCCGCTGGCCTGGAGCGCCTGCGCGAAGGCCGGCCGGTCGTCAGGCGACCACCAGGTGCCGAGTTCGATGGAGGTGCGGCCGATGGCCTCGCCGGCGCTCCAGCCGAGCTCATGCTCGAACGCCGGGTTGACCATCGTGAAGCGGCCGCTGTCCAGTTCGGTCACCGACACCAGGTCGGGCGTCGTCGCGACGAGGTGGGAGAGCATGGCCTCCGAGCGGCGCACCGCCGCCTCGGCCGCCAGGCGCTCGGTATCGTCGGCGATGATGACCAGCACGGCCGCCTCGCCGGCGACCTCGATGCACACGCCGCTGGCACGCACCGACAGCAGCCTCTCCCCGACCTTGAAGCGGAAGTCGGCCACGGGCAGCACGGTGCCCACCGGCATCTGCCGGATCGCGTCGCGCCGCGCATAGGCCCGTTCACGCGGCTCGCCCGGCTCGAAGAAGTCGTACAGGTTGGTCCGGCGCAGTTCGTCCAGTGAGGCTGCGCCGTAGAGCGCGAGCGCGGCCGGGTTGGCGTCGATGACGAGCCCGCCTCGGTGCACCACCAGCGGTGCCGGGCTGAGCCTGAAGAGCTCGCGGTAGCGGCCCTCGGAGGCCCGCAGTGCCGTCTCGGCCGCGTGCACCTTCGTGACATCGCGCACCACGCCCCAGTAGCCTGCGAAGCGGCCCAGGTCGTCGACTCGCGGTGCGCCGCTGACGAGCAGGTGCAGGGGAGAGGCCGCTGCATCGCGGTCGCGCGCCCAACGCACCGGCACGTCGCGCACCGGCTCGTGCGCCGCGAGGTTGGCGTGCACGCGGGCGAGCACTTCGGGGTCGCAGGCGAAGCCGTTCAATGCCCAAGGCTCGCGGCCCAGCACCTCGGCGGCGGGGGCGATCAAGTCGCCGCGTTCCTGGGCGGGGTCGGTCACCGTGAGCAGGCGGTGCTCGCGATCGGTCTCCCAATAGGCGTCCGCGGCCAGCGCGAGCAGGCGACGGAAGCGCTGCTCGCGTTCGGTCGCATTGCCCATGTGGCGGGCGAGCGATCGCGCCACCAGCAGTCCGGCCGCGGTGCCCGACGCGACATTGACGACATGCAATGCCAGCCGCACGAGGTGGCTTGCCACGTCGGCCGCGGCAGCCGGCCACCAGAGCGCGTGCAGGGCGGCCAGCAGCGCGACCTGCAGCGCGGCGACGCGAAGCCCGGCGCGTCGGCCGGAGCCGGCGAAGGCCACGCACACAAGCACGCCGAACAGGCCCAGCGTCGCATCGCCAGCATTCGCGCCGGCGCTGTACGCCGCCACGGCCAGGGCCAGGCTGTCCAGCGCGATGAAGGCGGCGAGGGCGTCGAGCTGCCGCGGTGCCGGCAGGCGCAGCGACAGCGCCGACGCCACGCCCAGCAGCACGAACATCGCCATCAGCCAGCGCGCATCGACGAGGCCGGGCGGCAGCAACAAGGGCAGGGGCGAGCCGGCGATGCAGAGGACAGCCGCGACGCGGAAGAACTGGCGTCTGGCTTCGGCCACCAGGGCGGCGGTCAGGGGCGTGGCCGACTTGGCGACGCGGGCCCCCGCGACGGCGTCGACGGCCTTCCCGTCCGCGGTGGATCCGGCAGAGCCCTCTGGCGCCACACGTTTCGGGTCTGGAGGGTGCTGCCGCATCACGTCATTCGTCCGGCCCCGCGTCCCGTTGGCCCGGCCGCTCGTCCGGCCGTCCCGCTCAGGACCTGCGCGCGCTTTGCAGCAGGCGCCGCGTGGCCATGGCTGCGGCGCGTGCTGCCTCGGCGTGCGCCGCGGCCTCGGGCGCATCGCCACCGGCGTACAGGATGGCGCGCGACGAACTCACGATCACCGGGGCGCCAGGCCGCCAGCCGGCGCGCACGGTGGCCTCGGCGTCGCCGCCCTGCGCGCCGATGCCCGGAATCAGCAGCGGCAGCGTCGGTGCCAGCTCGCGCACGCGCGCCAGCTCGCGCGGGTAGGTGGCGCCGACGACCAGGCCCACCTGGCCGCCGCGGTTCCACTCGCCCGCGGCCAGCCGCGCGATGCGCTCGTAGACGAACTCGCCTTCCGGCGTGTCGGTCATCAGTCGCTGCGCCTGCAGATCGCTGCCGCCGGGGTTGGAGGTGCGGCACAGCACGATGAGCCCCCGGCCGGCATAGCGCATGTAGGGCTCGAGGCTGTCGGTGCCCATGAACGGCGACAACGTCAGCGCGTCGGCGTCGTAACGTTCGAAGGCCTCGCGGGCGTAGTTCTCGGCCGTCGAGCCGACGTCGCCGCGCTTGGCGTCGAGGATCACGGGCACGTCGGGCGCGACTTCGCGGATGTGCGCGATGAGCCGTTCCAACTGCTCCTCGGCGCGGTGGGCGGCGAAGTGCGCGATCTGCGGCTTGAAGGCGAGCACGAGGTCGCGCGTGGCGTCGACGATGCCGGCGCAGAAGTCGAAGATGCGGCGCGGGTCGCCGCGCCATGCGCCGGGAAAGCGCGCCGGCTCGGGGTCCAGGCCCACGCACAGCAGTGACTGCGCGCGCGCCTCGGCCGCCGCGAGCTGCGCGGTGAAGGCCGGCCGCGTCATCGGGCAGCCGCCTGTTTCGCGAGCGTCGCGGCGAGCCCGGTGTAGCTGGCGGGTGTCATCGCCTTCAGGCGCTTGCGCTCGGAGGCGGGCAGCTCGGCGAGCGAATCGATGAACTCGTGCATCGCCGCGAGCGTGACTGCACGGCCGCGGGTGAATTCCTTCAGCCGCTCGTAGGGGTTCGCGAGGCCATGCCGCCGCATGACGGTCTGCACCGCCTCGGCCAGCACCTCGGGCGAGTCGTTCAGGTCGGCGGCAAGCGCCTCGCGGTGCACCTCGAGCTTGCCCATGCCGGTGGTGAGGCTGCCGTGCGCGAGCACGGTGTAGCCGAACGCCACGCCCATGTTGCGCAGCACGGTGCTGTCGGTGAGGTCGCGCTGCCAACGGCTCAAGGGCAGCTTCTGGCTCATGTGCGCGAGCAGCGCGTTGGCGAGGCCGTAGTTGCCCTCGGCGTTCTCGAAGTCGATCGGGTTCACCTTGTGCGGCATCGTGCTCGAACCGACCTCGCCGGCCTTGAGCCGCTGCTTGAAGTAGCCGAGCGAAACATAACCCCAGACGTCTCGGCACCAGTCGATGCAGACGGTGTTGGCGCGGACGACGGCGTCGAAAAGCTCGGCGATGCCGTCGTGCGGCTCGATCTGCGTCGTCCAGGCGTTGTAGGCGAGGCCGAGGCGCTGCTCGACGACGGTACGGGAGAAGCGCTCCCAGTCGAAATCGGGCCAGGCCGCCAGGTGCGCGTTGTAGTTGCCCACGGCGCCGTTCATCTTGGCCGGCAGCGGTACGGCGGCGATGCGAGCACGTGCATTGGCCAGGCGGGCCAGCACGTTGGCGGCCTCCTTGCCCACCGTCGTGGGGCTGGCGGTCTGGCCATGTGTGCGCGCGAGCATCGGCGTGGCCGCCTCGGCGGTGGCCAGCGCGCGCAGGGCTTCGATGACGCCGTCCAGCGCGGGCAGCAGCACCTCCTTGCGCGCCGCGTCGAGCATGAGCGCATGGCTGGCGTTGTTGATGTCCTCGCTCGTGCAGGCGAAGTGGACGAACTCGGCGGCTTGCTCGAGCTCGGCATGGCCCTTGAAGCGACCCTTCATCCAGTACTCGACCGCCTTGACATCGTGGTTGGTGGTGCGCTCGATCTCCTTGATGGCGGCGGCGTCGGCCTCGGAGAAGCGGAGCACGAGCGAACGCAGCAGGCCGCGCGCGGCTTCGGAGAGCGGCTTGAACTCGGCGAATCCGGCGTCCGACAAGGCGATGAACCACTCCACCTCCACCTGCACGCGCCGGTGCATGAGCCCGTATTCGCTGAGCAGCGGGCGCAGCGGCGCCAGTCGCGTGGCATAACGGCCGTCCAGCGGGGACAGCGCGGTGAGGGCGGTCGGCGGCGCCGAAGCGGGGGTCTTGGAATGCAGCACGGCGTCGATTATCCGCGCCCGGGTTCGGCCGGGGGACCTGCTCGTCGGGGGCCGTGCTGCGGCCGGAGCCGCCACCCTGACCCGCCAGGGCCGCTATGCTGCAGCGCATGCCCCACGACATCCGCGCCCTCACCTTCGACATCTTCGGCACCGTCGTCGACTGGTACGGTTCCATCGCCGCCGAGGTGGCCCGCCTCGGCCTGCGCACCGACGGCGGCCGCTTCGCGCTCGACTGGCGCGCCGGCTACCAGCCGGCGATGCAGGAGGTGCGCTCGGGTGCGCTGCCATGGACGAACATCGACGGCCTGCACCGCCGCATCCTCGATCGCGTGCTCCTCGCGCACGGCATCTCGCTGCCCGAGACCGACATGGCCTCGTTCAACCGCGTCTGGCATCGTCTCGACCCCTGGCCCGACAGTGCCGCCGGCTTGGCGCGGCTGAAGGAGCGCTACGTGCTGGCGACGCTCTCGAACGGCAACGTGTCATTGCTCGTCGACTTGGTGCGGCACGGCCGGCTGCCCTTCGACACGGTCTTCTCGGCCGAGCTCTTCAATCACTACAAGCCCGATCCCGAGGTCTACCTCGGGGCAGCGCGGCTGCTGGACTTGGCACCGGCCCAGGTGATGATGGTCGCGGCGCACCCGAGCGACCTGCGCGCCGCCGCTGCCTGCGGCCTGCGCACGGCCTACGTGAAGCGCCCGAACGAGAAAGGCCCCGGCGGCGCGCTCGAGCCGAGCCGCGCGGGCGAGTTCGACTTCACCGCCGACGACTTCCTCGACCTGGCGCGGCAACTGGGCGGCTGATGCCGCGGCCGCCCTCGCGCGCCGGACCCCACCACCACGGAGACTGTTCCCCATGACCAAGACCTATCGCATCGCCGCCATTCCTGGCGATGGCATCGGCAAGGAAGTGATGCCCGAAGGGTTGCGCACGCTGGAGGCGGCCTCCCGCCGCTTCGGCTTCCGCCTCGACATCCAGCCCATCGAGTGGGCCAGCTGCGACTATCACGCCGCGCATGGCCAGATGATGCCGGACGACTGGAAGCAGCAGCTCGCCGGCCGCGAGGCCATCCTCTTCGGCGCCGTCGGCTGGCCGGCGACGGTGCCCGATCACGTGTCGCTGTGGGGCAGCCTGCTCAAGTTCCGGCGCGAGTTCGACCAGTACATCAACCTGCGTCCGGCGCGCCTGTTCAAGGGCGTGCCCGGACCGCTGATGGACGCCAAGGGCCGGCCGCGCCAGCCCGGCGAGATCGACTTCCTCATCGTGCGCGAGAACACCGAGGGCGAGTACACCAACCTCGGCGGCACCATGTACGCCGGCACCGAGCGCGAGATCGTCATCCAGGAGTCGGTGTACTCGCGCTTCGGCACCGACCGCGTGCTGAAGTACGCCTTCGAGCTCGCCGCGTCGCGCCCGCGCAAGAAGCTCACCGTGGCCACCAAGAGCAACGGCATCGCCATCAGCATGCCGTGGTGGGATTCACGCGCGGAGGCCATGCACGCCGGCTACCCGCAGGTGGCGGTGGACAAGCAGCACATCGACATCCTCACCGCGCGCTTCGTGCTGCAACCTGACCGCTTCGACGTCGTGGTGGCGAGCAACCTCTTCGGCGACATCCTGTCCGACCTGGGCCCGGCCTGCACCGGCACCATCGGCATCGCGCCCTCGGCCAACCTGAACCCGGAGCGCAACTTCCCCTCGCTCTTCGAGCCCGTGCACGGCTCGGCGCCCGACATCTACGGCCAGAACATCGCCAACCCGGTGGCGATGATCTGGTCGGCGGCCATGATGCTCGACTTCCTCGGCGAGCGCGCCGCGCACGACGCCGTCGTCCAGGCGATCGAGGGTGTGCTGGCCGAGGGCGCGAAGGGCCCGGTCACGCGCGACCTCGGCGGCCAGGCGAGCACGACGCAGATGGGCGAGGCCATCGCTCGCGCGGTGGCAGGCTGATCGGCCGGGGGCCGCCCGCGGCCGGCCCCGTATCGGTCCGCCAACGGCCGGGGTCAGTTGAAGAAGAACGCCCAGAGCCCGACGATGCCCAGCGCCACGCCGAGCACGATGCCATAGAGCATCGCGACGAGCATCGCGCGCCAGGCCGTCCCGAACCAGCCGCCGCCGTACACGCGCCGCGCCGCGATCAGGGCGTAGACCGGCATCGCGAGGAAGGCGGCCTCGGCGCCCGGCATGGGCAGCAGCGTGACCGCCAGCGCCGCGAACCAGAAGCTGTGCACGTGCAGCGCATAGACGAGGTGCTCGGTGTAGCGCAGGCCACGGCGGAAGTAGGTGAGCTGCGTCAGCAGCGCGAAGATGGGCACGAGCAGGAACATCGCCGTGCCCCAGCGGCTCATGAAGCGCTCGGGCCACTGCGCGATCTCGCGCTTCAGGCCCTTGGGGTCGAGGTCGAGCCGGGCGCGGAAGCGGTCGCACATCCACGCGGGCAGGCCCTCGCAGAAGAACTTGCCGTCCTTGAGGCCGGCGCCCCGGCCATCGCCGAACTCGAGGACGACGACGTTGGGTTTGCGGTCGGTGCCGGCCAGCCCGGTGAGCGGCTCGTCACCGATCTTCATGTTGAAGGTGGGCGAGGCCACCCGCAACACCAGAAGCACCAGCAGGCTGATGGTGAGGTACAGCCGGAGCGGCAGCACGTAGTGCTTGCGGCGGCCCGCCAGGTAGCGGCGCGTCAACTCGCCCGGCTTGAACAGCAGCAGGCCGAGCGTGCGCCACAGCGCGCCCTCGGTGGAGAAGTAGGCGCCGCCGAACTGCTGGATGAATTCACCCACCGTCGGCGGCTTGACGTTCGTCTCCTGCCCGCAGGCGCCGCAGAACCGCGGCCGGGGGTCGGGCAGCGGTGCGGCGCAATTGAGGCAGTTCGAACCCATGGGCCGCACGGTAGCGCAAAGCGCGGAGACGACGGCCGAAGACGCCTCGCGGGCCGGGGCGCGTTCAGCCGAGTGCCACGGCCTGTGTACCGTCGTTGCCGCTGTCAGCTGCAGGACGCGGCGGTGGTCGTGCCCGACACCGGTGCCAGCACCTGCGGGCCGGCAAGCGTCTGGCCCAGGGAGTCGACGAGGGTGATGCTGAGCCCGCCGCTCACGCGCTCGACGTGCAGGGACGCCAGGCGCACGCGGCTGCCGCCCTCGATGGCGTTGCCGTAGTAGCGCGGCGCCTGCGACCCTGCCTGCGCGAAGCTGCCGATGAACACCAGGTCGAGGCAGCGCAGGCGAAGCTGCGCTTCCTGGCCGTCGAGTTCGAGCAGCGTACGGCTGGCCGGCGTGGCCTCGGCAAAGAAGCGGGCGCCGGTGGCGGGCAAGGGCGCGGCGCCCGCGCTCGGCGCCACGCAACCGAGCAGGTCGGCAAGCGCCGATTCGCACACCGGCACCTCGCGCGCGCCCTGGGCGGCGAGGGCATCGTCCGTGGCGCCGGTACCGGTGCCGCCGAGGCCCGGGCCGCAGCCGACCAGGACAGCGACGCAGAAGGCGCCAAGCACGGCCGGCCACCCGCGCATCGCCCTCGGGCGCCGCCGTGCCGCGCCGCGCCGGTGGCGAAGGAGGCCGGCGGCGCCGGCCGCCCAGTCGCGGGTCGCTGGCCGGGTCGCGAGCCGGGCGATGGCCCGGATGCTGGCCAGGATGCCGGCCAGGATGCCGGCCCAGGTGACGGGCCCGGTGATGGGCCCAGTGATGGACCCAGTGATGGCCCGCCCCACTCGTGCGCGCTTGTCGTCCACGTTCACTCCTGCGCTTCGCTGTAGAAGTAGACGCCGAAGCGCGCGCGCTGGCGGCGTTCGGCGGCTGGCAACGCCTGGTCGGCGTCGAATCGTTGCTGGGCGGCGTCCATCACTTCGCGCATCGCCACTTTCCAGGCGGCTACGCCCACCTGGGACAACTGCCTTGCCGAGTCCTCACTGATCTCGTCGACGAAGACGGCCTGCTCGAGGAAGTTGGCTTCGCCGCGCAGGTTGGCCACGGCGGCGGCGGCGTGGTCGTGCACGTTTTCGGCAAAGAGCGCGGCCATCTCGTCGAAGCCGCGCTTCGGTGCAAAGCCCTCGGCGAGCAGGCGCACGCCCTCCGGCGCCTCTTCGGCCACGCCCAGGCGCAGCAGTTCGTCGAGCACGGCGCGTGGGCGCACGTCGCGGCTGACGCTTTCGACGAGTTGGTCGAAGCTGTCCCGCTCGCCGGCACCGCGGGCCAACACGCGCGGGTGGCCGCCGCGAGCGAGAAAGCGGCGTTCGTGCATCCAGCGGCCCACGACCTCGGCGGCCAGGCTCTTCGGCGCTTCGGCGTTCGCTGCCGCGGCCCTTGTGCCCGCGCCTGAAGGGGCCTCGCGCGTGAGCATGCGCACGTCGCGGCGGTGCACGCCCGACAGCAGCGTGAGCGCGCTGTCCGTGGCGGGCATGCCGCGCCGCTGCAGCTCGCGCCGCGCTTCGTCGAGGAACACTCGCTTCAGCGCCGCCGCGAGGGTGGGGTAGGTGATGCCGTGGTGCACGAGCAGCCGCACGACCGGGCGCAGCGCCTGCAGCACGCGCCCCAGCGCCGAGCCCGCTTCGCCCGGCGCCTTCATGTCGCTGTGCGCCGGCCGCCCGGCCCGGGCGGCCGAACGGGTGATTGACAGCTGGGCTGCATGTGGGATATTTTCCCACATCATCGATCTGCCCGCAAGGGCGACGTTTCGCTCCCGAGGAGTCTGGTATGCGTTCCTGCCATCGACCGAAGACCGCCGCTCCGCGACGCCTCGCCGCCACGGCCTTGCTGATCGGCCTGCTCTCCGCCTGCGGCGGGGGCGACGGCGAGGCGCCGCCCAAAGGCGGCGAGGGCTCGCCGGCGCTCAAGGTGAGCGCGCCCGGCGACCTCACCACTTACGTGCAGCGCGTGCTGCGTGAACGCGCCGCGCAGCGGCAGGCAGGCCAGGTCCCGTCCGACACCACCGCCACCGTGGCGCCGCTGCCCGCAGGCGCCGCCGCGCCGAGCACCAGCCCGGTGTTCTCACGGTCGTTGACGCAAGAGCGGGAGGTCGACGAGCCGGACCTGCTGAAGACCGACGGCACGCATCTCTACAGCCTGGACCTGCAGGACAGCGCAAAGCCGCTGCTGCGCAGCACGCGCCGCCTTGCCTCGGGGGCGCTGGAGGAGAGGGCCGTCGTGCCTCTGACGCTCGGCAGTGCCACCGCGCTCTCGCCGCGCGGCCTCGTCATGGGGACCGACGGGCAATCCCTCACCGTGGCGAGCGAGGGCTGGGCCGGCATCGTCGGCGATCCCTGCGTCGACGTCTGCCCGCCGACCCTCCTCCTGCCAGGCCCCGTGTGGGTGCGCAACCTCGTGACGGTCGAGCGCTTCAACGTCGCCGAACCGGCGCAGCCCGCGGCCACCGCGCACATCGAGTTCGACGGGCGGCTCGTCGATGCGCGCCGTGTCGGCGACCACCTCGTGCTGGTGAGCGAGTACCAGCCCTTGCTGGCGGCCGACCAGCTGCCGTCGAATGCCTCGCCCACCGATCGCGAGGCCGCCATCGTGGCGACGCGCGGCGCCGACGTGCTGCCACGCCAGCGCCTCGCCTCCGGCGACACGCGCCCGCTGCTCGGCGAGACGGACTGCTGGGTGCAGCCTGCGAACGCCTCGCTCGCGCTTTCCGTGACGACGATCACCGTCGTCGACCTGCGCGCGCCCGGGCTGGCGCCTGCCAGCCGCTGCTTCATCGGCGGCACCGAGGCCTTGTACATGACGCCGCAGTCGCTGTACCTCGCAAGCACACGCTGGCTCTACACGACCACGGGCGGTGTCTGGCGCTACCCCTCGACCATGCGCACGGACATCCACAAGTTCGGCTTCGACACCGGACGCCTGAGCTACCGCGCGAGCGGTGAGGTCGAGGGCCACCTGGGCTGGGATGCGCAGCGCAAGTCCTACCGCCTCGGCGAGCACGAAGGCCTGCTGCGCGTGCTCAGCTTCACCGGCAATGTCGGCTGGCTCAACGCCACTGACGCCACCACGACGGCGCCGTCACCGGCCACGCTCACCGTGCTGCGCGAGGGCCTGGGCACGCAGGGCGGCACGCTCGAAGCGGTGGCGACCCTGCCCAATGCGCGGCGCCCGCAGCCGCTCGGCAAGCCAGGCGAACAGGTGCACGGCGTGCGCTTCGCCGGCGCGCGCGGGTATGTGGTCACCTTCCGCCAGGTCGACCCGCTGTACGTGCTCGACCTCGCCGACGCCTCCGACCCGCGCATCGCCGGCGCGCTCGAGGCGCCGGGCTTCTCGGACCATCTGGTGCCGCTGTCGGAAACGCTGCTGCTCGGCGTCGGCAAGGAGGCCGACACGACCGGGCGCGCCGCCGGTGTCAAGGTCTCGCTCTTCGACGTCGCCGATGCCGCGCGTCCGCGCGAGCTGGCGAGCCAGGTCTTCGGCAATGCCGGCAGCCAGAGCGGGCTCGACGCCTCACGCCAGGGCCTGGCCATGCTGCCGGTGGGCAACACGATGCGGCTGTCGATGCCGCTCTACCTGCTCGATGCCGGATTCACGAATCCGCGCGACCGGCTGCAGCGGCTGGAGGTGGACCTCGCGGCCGGCACGCTCAGCGCCAAGGCACCCATCGTGCCTCCTGCGGGCGGGACCGCGGGCTCGCTGGCGCTGCAACGCAGCGTGCTGCTCGGCGACAACGTCTACTGGCTGACCGGAGGCCACCTCACCGGTCAGGCCTGGTAGATCTGGAGCACCGCAGCGCCGCGGTCGAGGGGCGCAGGGTCACGCCATGCGGCCGCATCCAGTCGCGCGTGAATGCGCCAGCGTTCAGCTGCCCGTGCCGGTGCTGCCCGGCTGTGGGTCACGCACGGGCGGCGTGCCGGCGCCGGGCACGCCGAGCTTGCGCGCCGTCTGGTCCACGGCCGCGCCAGCGCGGCGTGCGCCGCGTTCCACCGCGCTGCTGGCGCGACGCACGCCGCTGGCCGCGGCTTCCTGGGCGCGCGTGGCGCCTCGGGTGGTGGCGGACGCGGCGCGCTGCACGCCGCTGGCGGCCGCCGAGGCGGCCCGTTGCACGCCACCCGCCGCCGAAGCGCCGGCGCGCCGCGCGCCCTGGGCCGCCCTCTGGCCGGCGTGCTCAACGGCGTTGCCCGTCGTGCTCCCAGTGCTGCCGGAGGCCGATTGCCCCTGTGCAGCGGTCGCGCAGAGCATCAGCGTGACGGCCAGGAGACTCAGATGCTTCATGGGCGGGATTGTGGCGCGGAGGTCGCTCGTTCGGTACCCCGCCCCGGAACGACCTCGTGCACCACCGGCGTCGGCGCCTCTGGTGCTGTCTCGTCGAGCTCGAACGCGCCGGCCACGGCGTCGGCCACGCTTTCGGCGGCCGAGGCATCGGCCGCGTGCACCCGCGCGAGCGGCTCGCCCGAGGCCAGGCGCTGGCCGGGCACGGCCAGCTGGGTGAGCCCGACGCGCGGATCGACGGGTTCGCCGCCGTGCCGCCGTCCGCCGCCCAAAGCCACGACCACCAACCCCAGCGCGCGCACGTCCACGCGCCGAACCCACCCGGCACGCGACGCCACCACGTCGCGCCGCACCGGCGCCGTGGCCAAGCGCGGTGCGCGCAGCACGTCCGCCGGCCCCCCGAGCGCTGCCACCATGCGCGCAAAGCGCTCCGCCGCACCGCCACCCGCCAAGGCCGCCTCGGCCCGCTGCCTTGCGCGCTGGAGGTCGGCGGCAACGCCGCCGACGTGCAACGCATGCGCCGCGAGCGTCAGCGTGAGCTCCAGCAGCCTCGGCTCGCGCGCGTCGCCGGAGAGGAAATCGATGGCCTCCTGCACCTCGAGCGCGTTGCCGGCCGTGAGGCCGAGCACCCGGTCCATGTCCGTGATCAGCGCCCGCGCCGGCAGGCCGGCACCCGCGGCCACGTCCACGAGGCTGCGTGCCAGCAGGCGTGCCTCGGGCAGGCTGCGCATCATCGCGCCGCTGCCCACCTTCACATCGAGCACGAGCCCGTGCAGGCCGGCGGCGAGCTTCTTGCTCAGGATGCTGGCAGTGATGAGCGGCACGCTTTCGACCGTCGCCGTCACATCGCGGATGGCGTAGAGCCGACGGTCGGCCGGCGCGACATCGGCCGAGGCGCCGACGATGGCGCAGCCTGCGACGCGCAGAGCGCGCCTCAGCACGTCGTGCGGCGGCGTGGTCGCGTAGCCTGGCAGGGCCTCGAGCTTGTCGAGCGTGCCGCCGGTGTGGCCGAGGCCGCGCCCGCTCACCATCGGCACGATGACGCCGGCATCCGCCCCGGCCTCCGCCAGCAGCGGTGCCAGCATCAGGCTCACCTTGTCGCCGACGCCGCCAGTGCTGTGCTTGTCCAATGCCGGGCCGTCGAAGCCCTCGGCCCTCCAGTCGAGCACGCGCCCCGAACTGGCCATCGCGTGCGTCAGCGCCACGGTCTCGCCGGCATTCATGCCGCGGCACAGGACCGCCATCGCCAGTGCCGCCGCCTGCGCGTCGCTCCAGCCGCGCTCGGGCCCCGCCACGAGCCCGCCGACGAACTCGGCGATCTGCGCCGGCGACAGCGTGCAGCCGTCGCGCTTGGTGGCAATCACCTGCTGCGGCAGCATGGCAGCGCGTATCCCGGCGGATGGTCCCGGCGGCCTACCGGCCCTCAATTCAGGCGGGCGATGCGATCGAGCGCGCCGGGCGCGAGCGACGGGTTGGCCTTGATGTGCGCCTCGAAGGCATCGACGTCCATCATGCCGGTGCGCCGGTCGGTGCCCTGGCGCAGCATGGTGATGTTGTCGCCACCACCGGCGAGGAAGCTGTTGACCGTGACGCGCACCTTCGCGTCGGCGGCGATGGGCGCGCCGTTCAGCTTGAGGCTGCCGGCCACGATGCGCTGGCCGGGCGGCCTGCTCGCGTCCCAGCCATAGGAGAAGCCGCGCGAGACGCTGAGCACGCGCCCGGCGGCGGTGGGCTGGTTCACCCACTGCTGCTCCAGCACCTGCTGCAACTGCGCGCCGGTGAGCGTCATCGTCACGAGGTTGTTGTAGAACGGTTGCACGGCGAAGAGATCCTCGTAGCGCACCTGCCCGTCGTCGCCCGGCTTGGCGCCGAGGTCGGCACGGATGCCGCCCGGGTTCATCAGCGCCACCTGGGCGCCGAACTCGCGCGCCGTGGCCGCGAGCTGCGCATCGGCGATCACCTGGCCGAGTGCGCTCTCGCCGCTCGGCGCCCCGCTGCGCGACAGCGGTGCGCCGATGCGGCCGACCACGCGCTTGGCCAGTGGCGCCACCAGGCGCTCGTAGGTCTCGATGAGGGCGGTCTGCCGCGGGTCCTTGGCGAACGTGGTGCGCACGATCAGGTTGTCGGCGCGCGCGCTCGTCACGTCGCCGGTTTTCGGGTCGAGCACGAGGTCGATCTCGCTCACCACGGTGCCGTACTTGTCGGCGCTGGTGACGAGGCGCCCGTCGATGCGGCAGTTGTAGGCGCGGTGCGTGTGGCCGCTCACCACCACGTCCACCGCCCGGTCGAGCTTGCCCACGATGTTGACGATGGGCCCGCTGATGCCCGGGCACTCGTTGTAGTCGCCGGTGGCCGCGCCGCCTTCGTGGATGAGCAGCACGATGGCCTCGATGCCCTGCCGGCGCAGCTCGGGTACGAGCGCGTTCACCGTCTCGGCCTCGTCGCGGAAGCTGAGGCCGCGCACGCCGTCGGGCACGACGATGGTCGGCGTGTCCTTCAGCGTGAGGCCGATGAAGGCCACCGGGATGCCTTGGAAGCGCTTGACGTGATAGGCCGGGAACAGCGTCTGCCCGCTCGCCGTGACCACCGTGCTGGCGGCAAGGTACCGGAAGCCGGCGCCCTTGAAGGGCTGCGGGCCCTTGCAGGCCTCGCCGCTGCCGGCACCCGGCGCGTTGCTGCAGCCGCCGCGCTGCATGCGCACCAGCTCGTCGGTGCCCTTGTCGAACTCGTGGTTGCCCACCGCGCTCGCTTCGAGCCCCATCAGGCTCAGCGACTCGATCGTCGGCTCGTCGCGGAAGAGGGCCGACAGCAGCGGCGTGGCGCCGATCAGGTCGCCGGCGGCGACGAAGATGTGATTCGGGTTCTTGGCCCGCAGCTGCGCCACGGCCGTGGCCAGGTGCTCGCTGCCGCCGGCGGGCACGATCACCGTCTTCGTCGGGTCGGCCGGGTCCTTGATGCGGATGCCGCCGGCACTCGGCCTCAGGTTGCCGTGGAAGTCGTTGATGGCGAGTACCTTGACCGAGACCGGTTCGGTGGCCCGGGGCGGCTCGATCGCGCAACCGGCGAACAGCGCCAGCAGGCTCAGGGCGGCCAGCGGCGCCGCGGTTGCGGCGCGCGCTGCGCGGGTCGGCGGGGTGCGGAACATGAACGGGGTCCTCCCAGGGGTCTGTCAGTAGCTGCTGGTGGATGCGGAACCGGCGGCATCGGCGGAACCCGCGGCCCGGCCGGCCAGCACGGCCTCGATGTCGTTGAGCAGGCCGCTCGCGCCGATGCGGAAGCGCGCCGGGCCCAACGCGTCGCGCCCGAGCACCTCGGCGACGAGGGCCATGTACTCGCCTGCGTCGGCCACGGTGCGGATGCCGCCGGCCGGCTTGAAGCCCACGTGTGACGCGCTGCGCCGGTCGGCGGCAATGGCCTGCAGCAGCAGACGGGCCGCATGCGGCGTGGCGTTCACCTTGACCTTGCCGGTGCTCGTCTTGAGGAAGTCCGCGCCGGCGCCCAGCGCGATTCGGCAGGCGCGGGCGATGGCATCGTCGTCGCCCAGTTCCCCGGTCTCGAGAATCACCTTCAGACGCAGCCCCGTGCAGGCACGCCGCACCGCCTTCAGCAGCGCCGGTGCCGCCCCGAGGTCGCGCCAGGGGAGCACCACGTCGACTTCCTGCGCGCCAGCGGCGACGATCTCGTGCGTGTCATGCACGGCGCGGTCGACGTCACTGCCTCCGTCCGGGAAGTTGGCCACCGCGGCCACCGCGATGCCAGCTGGCAGTTGGCGCCGAGCCAGCGCCGCGAGGTGCGGCCACACGCACACGGCCGCGACCGCACCCCGGCCGGCCGGTCCCACGGCGCGCTCGCAAAGCCGTTGCACGTCGGCGGCGGTATCGCCGTCATTGAGGCTCGTCAGGTCGAGGCAGGCCAGGGCCAGCCTCGCCGTCGCCACCTCGTCCGCGAAAGGAGTGGCCCGCGACATCGATCCAGTGCCCATTCTCTTGACCCCTTTCGGCGCCCTTCAGGGCACCATGCCGCGCACGACGGCGGTGAGTTGTGCCACGGCGCGCTGGCTCGCCGCCGCCGCCGAGGCCAGCGTGTGGGCGTGGCTCAGCTTCTCGGCCGAGAGACCGGCGGCCATGTTGGTGAGCAGCGAGACGGCGAGCACGCGCATGCCGGCGTGCCGGGCGACGATCGTCTCCGGCACCGTGCTCATGCCCACCGCCTGCGCGCCCAGCAGCTGGAACATGCGGATCTCGGCCGGGGTTTCGAACTGTGGGCCCATGAACCACGCATAGACGCCCTCGCCGATCGTGTCGCGACCCTCGCCGAGCCCCGCCACGGCGGCGCGCGCGGCCTCGCGCAGCGCCGGATCGTAGGCATCGACCATCGAGACGAAGCGGTCGTCGCCCGGCTCGCCGAACAGCGGCGACTGCTGCGCCAGGTTGATGTGGTCGGAGATCAACATCGTCGAGCCGGGAGGCAGCGCATGCGTGAGGCTGCCCGCCGCGTTGGTTTGCACAAGCACCTGCACGCCGGCGTGGGCGAGCGCGCGCACCGTGCTCTTCATGCCATCGGCCGAGCCGGTCTCGTAGGCATGCTTGCGACCGGCGAGCACCGCGACCTCGTGGGCGCCGATGCGGCCCAGCACCACGCGGCCGCTGTGTCCACCCACCCGAAGCACCGGGAAGGCGGGCAGTTCGTCGTAGGGGATGGCGAGCGGGTCCTGCACGGCATCGGCAAACGGCCCCCAGCCGGAGCCGAGCAGCACCGCGATCGAAGGCCGCCGGCCGGTGGCGAGCAGGCGGGCTGCGCTGGTCTCGATGGCTTGCTTCGCCGCCTGGGCGTCGGAGGGGGCGGTCATCGTGTGGGGGCGGGCAGTGGGAACGAGCGTGGTCCTGGGGTTGCGAGCAACTCACGTGCCGCCGTGCATCGTAGTGCAGTGATCGCGGCAACCGATGGGGCCGGCTGCGGACCAAGCGCGCTCAGGGACCGAGAGGGTGCGCCGAGGAACCCCTCAATGGCCACCGCGGCGCACTCAATCGGCGCGTGTCCTCGCGCGCACCGGCGCCTTCACGTCCTCGGCGCGTGCCGGGCGCGCCGGCAGCCGCTCGCGCACGACGTTGAGCACGATGGCCGTGGAGGTCTCGGCGATGAGGCAGAACTTGCTCACCACGGCGTCGAGGTGGGCGACGTCGATGACGGCGATCTCGATCACCCAGCTGTCGTCGCCCGTCACGTTGTAGGCCGACAGCGCCTCGGGCGTGGACTGGACCGCCTTCACCACGCGCGGGTACTCGGCGCGACCGACACGCATCAAGGCGCGGATGCCGTAACCAAGCGCCTTCAGGTCGACCATGGCGCGGTAGCCGGTGATGACACCGGCCGCCTCGAGCCGGCGCACGCGCTCGGTCACGGCGGGCTGGCTCAGATGCACACGTCGCCCGAGCTCGGCCATGGTCAGGCGGGCATCGGCCTGCAGCTCGGCCAGGATGCGCGTGTCGTAGGCGTCGAGTGCCGCGGCAGTGGCGGCGGGTGCGGTGCGGGCCATGCAGATCTCCAGGCGCACCCATTCCTTCACATCTGAAGGCGAGAGGCGCGTCGAATCGTCATTCTCGCAAGCGAAGGGGCCATGATGCCTTCAAACGTGCATGGATTCCGTGCGCCGGCACGGGCAACATGCTGCGCATGAACTCGCTCGTCCGCAGCGTCGGCGCCGGTCTGCGCCTGCCGGGGCTGCCACCTCTCGTGCTGGCCTGCCTCGCGGCCACCTGGCTCGTCTGGGGCTCGACTTACCTCGCCATCAAGTTCGCGCTCGTCAGCTTCCCGCCCTTCTTCCAGATGGGCACGCGCTTCCTCGTGGCCGGCGCGCTGCTGGCGGCGTGGCTGCGCTGGCGCGGCACACCGTGGCCCGACGCGCGGCAGTGGCGCAACGCCGCCATCGTCGGCGCGCTGATGCTCGGCGGCGGCATGGGCTTCACCGCGGTGGCCGAGACGACCGTGGCCTCGGGCTTGGTGGTGGCCTTCATCGCCGTGGGGCCGATGGTCATCGCCACGTTCAACCTGGCCTTCGGCGTCAGGCCGCGCGCCATCGAGGTGGCCGGGATGCTGGTGGGGCTCGTCGGCGTGCTCCTGCTCGTGCGCGGGGCCGGCTTCTCGGCCTCGCCCGCGGGGCTGGCGGCGCAGCTGGTGGCGACGACCTGCTGGTCGCTCGGCAGCGTGCTGAGCCTGCACCGCACGCCGCTGGCACCGGGCGCAATGGGCTTCGCCAGCGAGATGCTCGCCGGCGGCGCGCTGCTGATGGCAATGTCGCTCGCGGTGGGCGAGACGCCGCAGTGGCCGCCCACGGTGGGCGCTTCGCTCGCCTGGCTGTTCCTCGTCGTCTTCGGCTCGCTCATCGCCTTCAACGCCTACATGGTGCTGCTGGCGCGCGCCAGCGCCGCGGTCGCGACCAGCTACACCTTCGTCAACCCGGTGATCGCGATGGTGCTCGGCATCACGCTCGGCGGTGAGGCGGTCAGCGGCGGCGAGTGGATGGCCACCGGCGTCATCCTCGTCGGCGTCGTGCTGCTGATGGCCGGGCGCCGTAAGGCATAGGCGTCTGTCGGCGGGCCGGTCTCAGCGGCGCCGGTCCGCCGGCAGGTGCCCTTCGCCAAAGCCGAAGGGCAGCAGTTCGCCCAGCGTGAAGGCACGCCGCACGCCGCGCGGCCCGAGCACGTAGATGTCGCAGTCGGGGCCGGCGAACTCGGCGATCTTCTGCCGGCAGCCACCGCAAGGCGTGGTGAGCAGCGGCGAGGCGGCCACCACTGCCACGGCGCGAGCGCGCCTGCCGCCGGCCAGCACCATGGCCGCGAGCGCCGACGCCTCGGCGCACAGGCCCTGCGGGTAGGCGGCGTTCTCGACATTGCAGCCGCCATGCACGCGGCCGCGCTCGTCGAGCACCGCCGCGCCGACGAGGAAGTTCGAATATGGCGCATGCGCACGCGGTCGCGCCGCGCGCGCGGCGCGGAACAGCGCCTGCAACTGCGCGGGGGAGGGTGCGGGTGGGGCTTTCGGCATAGCCGTGGTCGATTTGGTGGTCGCTTCTATGGTCGTGCAGGAGCGTCGGCTGAGTTCGTTCGCTGCGCGCGTGGCGCTCAACGTTCCTTGACGTACGGCCGCCCGAGCGCCTTGGGCGCCACTGCCTGGCCGATGAACCCGGCCAGCAGCACCACCGTCAGCACATAGGGCAGCGCCTGGATCGCCTGCACCGGCACCTGCCCGCCGCCCCAGGTGGCGGGCAGTGTGACGCCCTGCAGACGGATGCTCACCGCGTCGAGGAAGCCGAACAGCAGGCAGGCCCACAGTGCGCCCACCGGGTGCCACTTGCCGAAGATCATCGCCGCCAGGGCCATGTAGCCGCGCCCGGCCGTCATGTTCGGGATGAAGCTCGGGTTCATCGCCAGCACGAGGTAGCTGCCGGCCAGCGAGCACAGCACGCCGTTCAGCGCCAGCGCCTGGTAGCGCAGCCCCTTCACCGAAACGCCCGCGGCGTCGACCATGTTCGGGTTCTCGCCCGTGGCGCGCAGGCGCAGGCCGAAGCGCGTGCGGTAGAGCAGCCACCACACGGCGGCCACGGCGACGAGCGCTCCGTAGACGAAGGCGTTGTGGCCGAAGAGCGCCAGCGCGAGCGTGGGGCCGACGCCGGGAATCTCGCGCACCCAGGCCGCGAGGCCGGCGAAGAGCGGATGCAGCCGTACGGCCTCGGCCAGCGGCGGCGTCTGCCCGCCGAGGCTGAACCAGGCGATGCCGAGCACCACCGTCAGGCCGGCGGCCATCATCGTGATGGCCACGCCGAGCACCACCTGGTCGCCGCCGTGCGTGACGCAGGCATAACCGTGCAGCATCGACAGCGCCACGCCCACCGCAACGGCGGCGAGCAATGCCAGCGCCATCGAGCCGGTGGCCGCGCCGACGCTGGCGGTGGCGAAGGCCGTGAGCAGCATCTTGCCCTCGAGCCCGAGGTCGATGACACCGCTGCGCTCGCAGAGCACGCCGGCCAGCGCGCACAGGATGAGCGGCACGCTCACGCGCAGCGTGCTCGCGACGAGGGTGCCGATGAGGACGTCGTCCATCAACTCACCCCAGGCGGGCCGGTGCCGCCGCGGCCGACGTGCGGCGCGCGAAGAGCCCGACGAGCCGCGCCAGCCATGGCGCCGCCACCTGCGCCATGGCGCCGGCGAAGAGCACGATCAGCCCCTGCAGCAGGAACACCATGTCGCGGCTGAAGCCCTTGATCTCGAAGGCCAGCTCGGCGCCGCCCTGGTAGAGCGCGCCGAAGAGGACGGCGGCGAGCACGATGCCCACCGGGTGGTTGCGGCCGATGAGGCTGACGGCGATGCCGGTGAAGCCGGCGCCGGCGACGAAATCGCCGAGCAGCCGGCCGTGCACGCCGGCGATCTCGTTGACGCCGACGAGCCCTGCAAGCGCGCCCGAGATCGCCATCGACAGCAGGATGAGCCGCGGCGGCCGGATGCCCGCATAGAGGGAGGCCTCGGGCGCGAACCCCACGGCGCGCAGCGCGTAGCCGGGCTGCGACTTCCACACCGTGAGGTACACCGCCACGGCCGCCGCGAGCGCCAGCAGCACGCTCAGGTTGAGCGGCGTGCGCGGCCACTCGATGCCGAGCTTCTCCATCACCTCGTGCATGCCGGGCACGCGCGCGCTCGCGGCGAAGGCGGCCGTCTCGGCGGCCATGTTGCCCGGCTCCTTGAGCACATTGACGAGCAGGTAGCCGAGCAGTGCTGCGGCGATGAAGTTGAACATGATCGTCGTGATGACGACGTGGCTGCCGCGCCAGGCCTGCAGCGCCGCCGGCACCGCCGCCCAGGCCATGCCGAAGAGCGCGGCCGAGAGCACGGTGATGGGCAGCATCAGCGCCATCGGCAGGTGCGGCCCGAGCCCGAGCGCCGCCAGGCCGACGCCGAGGCCGCCGAGCATCGCCTGCCCTTCGGCGCCGATGTTGAACAGGCCCCCGTGCAACGCCACGGCCACGGCGAGCCCGGTGAAGACGAAGGTGGTCGCGTAGTACAGCGTGTAGCTCAGGCCCGCCTTCGAGCCGAAGGCGCCCTTGACGAGCAGCGCCAGCACCTGCGCCGGCTGGAAGCCGACGATGAGCACGACGATGGCCGCCACCGCGAGCGCGAGCGCCAGGTTGACCGCCGGCAGCACGGCCACGTCCACCCAGCGCGGCAGCTCGACAGGCTGGCTCATCGGCGCGCCGCCCTCAATGCAAGCCGCCGCCGCCCATGAGGCGGCCGAGCGTCTGTTCGTTGCAGTCCGCGATGGGCAGCTCGCCGGCCACGCGGCCGGCGTTCATCACCACCACGCGGTCGGCGAGCGCCAGGATCTCGTCGAGCTCGGAGGAGACCACGAGCACGGCGCCGCCAGCGTCGCGCATGGCGCGCAGGCGGCCGTGAATGAACTCGATGGCGCCGATGTCGACGCCACGCGTCGGCTGGCCGACCAGCAGGACACGCGGCCCCTCGGGGCGGCCGAAGGCCTCGCGCGCGAGCACCAGCTTCTGCTGGTTGCCGCCGCTGAACTTGCTGCTGCGCAGCGCCGCGTTGCGCGGGCGCACGTCGTAGCGCTCCATCATCGCGGCGCAGTCCTCGCGCATAGCCGCGCCCTGCAGCCAGCCATGGCGGTCGTAGCGCGGCTTCTTCTGGTAGCCGAGCGTGGCCGACTCCCAGGCCGCGAACGGCAGTACGAGGCCGCGCTTGTGCCGGTCTTCGGGCACATGCGCGATGCGCAACGCGCGCGCCGTGGCGGGGTCGAGCCAGCCGCCGGCCGGCGTGAACTCGCGCTCGCCGACGCGCAGGCTGCCCTGGTTCGGCACGAGCAGCCCCGACAGCGCGTCGAGCAGCTCGCTCTGCCCGTTGCCGGAGACGCCCGCGATGCCGACGATCTCGCGCTCGCGCAGCGTGAGCGAGACATCGGCCAGCCGCGTGACGCCCAGCGCATCGCGCCAGGTGAGGCCGCTGGCTTGCACGAGCACGGCGCCGGGCTCGGGCGCGCTGCCTTCCGCCCGCCCGAGGTGCACGCGGCGGCCCACCATGGCCTCGGCGAGGCCGTCCAGGCTCACGTCGGCGATGGCGGCGTCGAGCACCACCTGGCCTTGGCGCATCACCGTCACGTGGTCGGCCAGGGCCATGATCTCCTTGAGCTTGTGCGTGATGAGCAGGATCGTCGTGCCCTGTGCGCGCAGCGAGCGCAGCGTCTCGAAGAGCTGCTCGGTCTCGTGCGGCGTGAGCACGGCCGTGGGCTCGTCGAGGATGAGGATGCGCGCGCCGCGGTACAGCGCCTTCAGTATCTCGAGCCGCTGCCGCTCGCCCACCGGCAGGTCCTGCACGAGCGCGTCGAGGTCCACGGCGAGGCCGGTCTCGCGCATCAGCACTTCGAGCTTGGCGCGTACGGTGGCGCGCGCCGGCGTGAGCCGCCAGCCGGGCTCGGCGCCGAGCATCACGTTGTCGAGCGCCGACAGCGTGTCCACCAGCATGAAGTGCTGGTGCACCATGCCCACGCCCAGCGCGATGGCCTCGCGCGAGCCGGCGATGCGCACGGGCTGGCCTTCGAGCTCGATGCTGCCGCCGTCGGCCTGGTAGAAGCCGTAGAGGATCGACATCAGCGTGCTCTTGCCGGCACCGTTCTCTCCGACGATGCCGTGCACGGTGGCGCGCTGTACCGTGAGGGCGACGTCGCGGTTGGCGTGCACTGGGCCGAAGCGCTTTTCGATGTGGCGCATCGCTACGGCCGGTGCCCGTGCCGGCGCTTGTGTTGGCTCCGTGGTCATGTGGTTGACCTTCACCCGGCCGGGTCTCGCCCCGGCGGGCGACCTACTTTCTTTGCTGGTGCAAAGAAAGTAGGCAAAGAAAGCACCTTGATGCTCGGATGCGATGGGCTCGCTACGGATGCGGGCCTCAGTCTGGCCGGCGCGCTCCGGCCCCAAACACCAACGACGCAGCCGTGCGCTGCGACGTGCGCTCGGGAGTGCGGGACCGCCACCGCCACCACCCGGCGCGCGCGCATCGGCGTTCCCGAACTCTCGAGCGCAGGCCGAGGCGGGGAACTCGATCGATGGTGTTTGGGGCCGGAGCGCGCCGGCCAAATGGAGGCCCGCCTCCGAAGCGCACGAGCGCCGCAGGACATCCAGGTGCTTTCTTTGCCTACTTTCTTTGCACCAGCAAAGAAAGTAGGTCGGCTGCCGGGCCGAGACCCGGCCAGGTGCGAGTCAGCAATCGCTCACCACAAAGCACGGCCGTCAGGGCGAAGGGTCCGAACTCACTTGCAGGCGTTGCCCACCATGTAGTCGATCACCTTGATCTTGCCCGCAATGATGTCGGCCTTCGCCAGGTCCACCTTCTTCTTCATGTCCGCCGAGACGAGCTTGGCGTTGTGCTCGTCGAGCGCATAGTCGACACCGCCTTCGGCCAGCCCGAGTGCCGTGACGCCCGGCTTCACGCCCTTGAAGGCGTTGTAGACGGCGACATCGACGCGCTTGACCATGCTCGTGAGCATGGTGCCCGGGTGCAGGTGGTTCTGGTTGCTGTCGACGCCGATGGCGAGCTTGCCCGCGTCCTTGGCCGCCTGGTATACGCCCACGCCGGTGCCGCCGGCCGCGGCGAAGACGACGTCCACGCCGCCGGCGAACTGGCTCTTGGCCAGCTCGGCGCCGCGCGCCGGGTCGTTCCACGCCGTCGGCGTCGTGCCGGTCATGTTCGCCGTCACCTGGATGCCCGGGTTCACGAACTTCGCGCCCTGCTCGAAGCCGCACTGGAACTTGCGGATGAGCGGGATGTCCATGCCGCCGACGAAGCCGACCTTGCCCGTCTTGCTCGCCATCGCGGCCATCATGCCGACGAGGAAGCTGCCCTCGTGCTCCTTGAAGACGATGCTCTGCACGTTGGGCAGCGGCACCACCGAGTCGATGATCGCGAAGCTGAGCTTCGGGAAGTCCTTGGCCACCTTCTCGGTGCTG
>JAEUPE010000118.1 GCA_016790435.1 Rubrivivax sp.
CGCCTTGCACGAACTGCTGAGCCGGCTGCTGCGCGCCTGCAGCCACACCCAGCCTCGAACAAACCGCTCCATTCGGTTGGCTGAGGGTGCTTGCTAATCAAGAAGAAAGTAGGTCGCCCGCCGGGGCGAGACCCGGCCTGCGTCGAGTCCCCCGACGTCAACCACCCGCGGAAGACCTGCACTTCACGCCGCGGCCGCCGCCGCATAGCAGCATCAAATCAGATCCTTGATATCCAGCGCGAACGCCACGCTGTTGCCCTCGTGCGCCAGCGCCGCCTGGATCTGCGCACCGTGCCCGGTAGGCACGACCGTGATGACGCCGAAGTTGAACTGCGTCACCACCGTCTTCAGCTCCGAGCGGATGCCCGGCGCCACGGCGAAATCCTGGTCGACATAGACGCCAACGAAGGGCTGCCGGTTCTCGATCTGGCTGATGCCGGATGAAACCAGCAACGGTGCCTTGGCCTTCACCGGCCGCGTGGCGCTGATCTCGAAGGTGGCGCCGATGTGGATGTCGCCGCCCAGGAAGATGAGTTCTCGTCCGCGGGCATTGGGTGGCCGGTTGGCCAGCCGCGCCGCGAAGGCCTTCTGCATCAGCGCGCGCTGCTCGGGGCGCGAGAAGCGGTGCGACCACTGGTCGCGCGCCTCGTCGAGGTTGCTGATCTGGAAGTCGCCGAGGTTCGGGTTGCGGCCGACGAGGCGCTCGATCTTGGCGCTGACGATGGCCTTGACGATGCCCACGGGCTTGGAGTCCTTCGAGGGCGGGTGGAAGAGCGTCTGCTCGTCGCCGCGCCGGAAGGCCTCGACATCGTCGGTGCGCCCGCCCATCAGCTTCTGCGTCTGGCCGTCCGGGTCCTGCGAGGCCACCGGGGTGGCGGTCACCACCGCGAGCGCATCGACATCGGCGGGCACGAGCGCCAGCACCTGGTCGACGAAGGCCCACTGCGTGGTGCCGAGGATGGGCTTGTCGGCGCGGAACACGTCGCGCGCGCCGCGGCTGTCGAGCACCATCACCATCAGCCGCCCGCAGCGGAAGACGAACGGCATGCCGATGCGCTGGCCGCTGGGCAGCGGGCCGTCGACGTAGTTCGGGAAGGCCGGGTCGGGCTGGTTCAGCGCGTCGAGGTGGTCGCCCGGGCGCGGGTTGCGGCAGCCCTGGAAGTGCCAGTAGACGTCGCGCGCGTCCTCGAAGAAGACGCTGCACTTGCGGAAGATCTCGGCGCCGCGCGCGTGCCTGGCGGCCATCGTCGGGCTGTCGCTGGCCAGCGAGCCCCAGCCGTCGCGGATGTCGTGGTCGTCCCACACCATGTAGCAGGGCGTGTTGGCGAGCAGCCGCGCCACCGGCTCCCGTATCCAGTTGAAGCGGTACTTCTCGGCCATGGCGCGGCGGCGGGTCGCGCGGTCGCTGTCGAAGTGCTGCTCGAAGATGTCGGGCGGGTCCTCGTCCAGGTAGACCTGGTCGCCCATCATGACGATGAACGAGGGCTGCGCCTTGTCCACGTGGTCGGCGAACTGCTGCCAGGCGCCGAGCTGCGAGGCGCCGTTGCACGAGATGGCGTTGAAGAGCAGCGGCGTCATCGATTCGGGCGGCGGCAGCGTGCGCACCGACCCCCGTCCTCCGGACACGCCGCTCAGGTAGCGGCCGGCGCGCAAGATGCGGTAGGTGTAGCGGCGGTCGGGTTCGAGCCCGCGCACCTCGGCGATGGCGGTGCCGAACTCGATGGCGCCGCCAGTCTCGGTGCTCTCGAACGGGAACAGGCCGGCGCCGTCCACGCGCACCGCGTAGTCGCGCGGGTCGTCGCGCACCTGGATCCAGATGCGCGTCGAGCGATGGTCGGTGTGCCCGAGCACCGGCCCGAGCACGAGGCGCGGGCGACCGCCCGGCCGCTTGGAGGAAGGCATCGCGCCGGCTGCCAGATGCGGCTGAGCCGCGACTCAGCCCCGGCCCTTGCCGCTGCCCTTGCCGCCGCCCCGTCCCGTGCTCTTGCGCGCGCCCGAGCGGATGCCGCCAGCGCCGGGCTCCGGCGCGTCGGCGTCGCCAGGGCGTGGCGCGCCGAGCACCGCGTCGACCAGCGACTTGGCAGAACCCGACACCAGCACGTCGCCGATGCCGCGCACGATGGACGCCGCATCGCGCGAGCCGAGCGAGGTCTTCAACGCATCGGGCGGCCCGGTGAGGCGCCGCTTCTTGAACAGCTCGCGCGCGCGCTCGACGTCGGCGTTGTGCTCCTCCATGCGTGCCGCGCCGACGAGTGCCGTGGCCATCGCCGCGAGGTTGCGCGCACCGGTGCCACCGAGCGCCTTGCGCTGCGCTTCGCCGAGCTTGAGCAGGGCCGCGGCCTGCTCGAAGCCGAGGTTGCGCGGGTCTTCCTCGGGCAGCTTGCGCCAATGATCGAGCAGCACCGAGACGAGGGCCGGGTCGTTGGCCTTGAGCGGGATCTCGGCCGCGGCGGTGGCGATGAGGCCGTTGGAGAGCAGGCCGGCGACGCGCTGGTCGATGGCATTCCAGCGTGCCGTCGTTTCCAGCGCATGGCTGCGGGCCGAGCTGCCGTTGCCGCTGCGCGAGAGCACGGCGCTGCCGCCGATGTCGAACACGCCGCGCGGCAGCGGCACGCGGATGAGCGGGCTCACGCTGGCCGTGCTGCTGGTGACGACGAAGGGCTGGTCCTCACCCTCGCCGCCTTCGGCGAAGCCGAAGCAGGTGTCGAGGAAGCGGTTCTCGCCGAAAAGCAGCCCGCGCTCGAGCGGCGAACGCGCCACTTCGCGTTCGTACTCGTCGCGCAGCGTGTCGACCCACACCTCGAGAAAGTGCTTGTAGCTGGCACGCCCGGCGGCCAGCGCATCGCTGGTGCCCGAGGGCGAGACGACCGAGGCGATCACCAGTTGCTGCCCCAGGCGCAGACCCCAGAGCTCGACCACCGGGCGGCGGAACTGGCCCGAGTTGGCAAGGCCGGCGAGGATGTCGATGTCGAGCTCCTCCAGCGGCGTGCCGGGCGGGAAGGTGCGGTTCAGGTACTGCACCATGCGCAGTAGCTGCAGCAGGTTGAGGTTCGAGTCGAACCGTTCGCGCACCTCGAAGGGCCCGGGTGGGCTGTCGAGCAGGCACACACGCCGCAGGCGCGCGTTGAGGCAGAAGCCCGTGCCGCGCGGTACCACGATCACGGCGGTGAACTCCTGGATGCCCTCGATGCCCGACGAGCGCCGCGCCAGCAGCTGCTGGAACCACAGGTTCGGGTCGCCGGGGTCGACGGACAGCTGCGTCAGCGGCTGCGGCGAGAGCGAGAAGCTCAGGTGCGGCGTGCCCACGTACTTGGCGCGCAGCAGAGAGATGATGTTCTCGACGTTCGTCGTGTGGCTGATGAGCTCGCGCCGCTCCTCGGCCGCCTGGCGCTGCGTGGTGTCCACCACCTGCGAGACGGCGCGGTTGCTGGCGAGGTCGGTGGTGGTGTTGCTGACACCGCCACTGACGCCGACCGAAAACGGCCCGATGCCGAAGCCGACGCCGGCCGATGCGCTGGCCGTGGTCGTGCTGGCGTGGCTGCGCAGCGACTCGCGCATCTGCGTGCCGCTCTTGCCGATGGCCAGCGACTCGGATTCGCCCTCGTAGGCGTCGCCGCCGACGATGCCGGTCTGCACCATGCGGCGGTTGAGCGGCGCGGCGGCGTGGAAGTACGGGCGCACCGTGCCCGGCGCGTGGTCGGGTGCGCTCACCTTCAGGTCGAGCAAGAGGTGCATGCAAGGCACGCCCTCTCCGAGAAAGGCCGCCGCCACTGGCGAGAGCGTGGGCGGGATGGAGGCCGGCGACACCGACGCCGTGAACTTGACGAAGACGATGCGCTCGTCAGGGAAGGCGCCGATGAGCGCCGCGTCGTCGGGCTCGAAGAAGAAGAGCGACAGCGCCGTCTGCGCCGGCTCGCCGGTGGCCAGCGGCTGCGTTGTCGACGCGAGCTTCCAGGGAATCTCCAGCGGCGGCAGCGGGGTGGGTTCGTCGGCCATCGGTGGCTCCTTCGAGCCCGAAGGGGGTGGGGCTCGCCGGGGCGATGGTAGGCAGCAGGCCCGCGCGCCGCTGTCCTTCGGGCTAGGGGGCAGGGTTTGTCGGCTGCCCGGCCGGCGCCGGTGCCGTCGCCGGCGCCCGGTGGCCTGCGGCCCGCGCCCTGCGGCCGCCGCGTGGCCGTCAGCGGCCGGCCAGGGCCACCGCTTCCACCTCGATCAGCAGGCCGTGGTGCAACGCAGGCACGGGCACGACGGCGCGCGCCGGCCGGTGTGTGCCGGCCCACTCGGCATAGAGGGTGTTGAAGGCACCCCAGTGCCCGATGTCGGTCAGGTACACGCGCACCTGCAGCAGTTGGTGCACGGCGGAGCCGGCGCCTTCGAGCGCCGCCTGAACGTTGGCGAGCACCTGCCGGGCCTGCGCCTCGAAGGGCTCGCCGCTCAGTCGCCGGCCGTCCGGCGCGATGGGCAGTTGCCCGGCAACGAAGACGAGCCCGGCGCCCGCGGCGGCATGGCTGTAGTGGCCGGCCGGCGTGGGCGAGCCCTCGGGATTGCTCAGCATCGGGTTCATGGCGCGTCTCCGTGGTGGTTCGTCATGGCCTCATTCATCGCATCTCGCCCGCTGCTTGCCTTCCGATCACGCGCCGCTCACCAGCCACTGAAGCGCGGCCAGCGAGCCTTGACCGCGGCGCCGTCGACCACCGCATAGCCCTGGTGCTGCGCGGCCGTGGCGCAGGCGTGGTTGGGCAGCACGCGCAGCCGAGTGCCGATGGGGAATCGCCCTTGCACGTCGGCGCCGGCCTTGGCGCCGCCGCGGTGCTCGACGATGCCATGCTCCTGGTTCGCCTGGTTGACGATCCAGCCTTCGAGCACGGCGCCAGCTTCGTCGCAGACGAGGCCGTAGCCCTGGTCCTCCGGTTGCGCCTGCGTGCCGCGGTCGCGGCTCATCGCCATCCAGCCGCCGTCGGTGAGCACCCAGCCCTTGTCGGGCTGGTGGCCGATGACGGTGGTGAGGACGGACAGGGCGATGTCGTCGGGGGCACACACGCCGAGCCCGGCCATCACCAGGTCGTAGAACACGTAGACGCCGGCGCGCACCTCGGTCACGCCGGGCAGCGCGCGGGCGAAGAGCGCCGTCGGCGTGGAGCCGACGCTGACGATGGGGCAGGGCAGGCCCGCCGCGCGCAGCCGCTCGGCGGCACGCACGCAGCGCGAGCGTTCCTGCTCGGCCATCGCCTCCAGAGTGGCGGCGCTGCGGCAGCCGTAGCTCGCGCCGCAATGGGTCAGCACGCCGGCGAGCAGTCCGGCGGCGTGCAGCACAGTGCCAACCTCGAGCAGCAGCGGTGCCTCGGGCGAGATGCCGGCGCGATGGCCGTCGGTGTCGATCTCGACCAGCACGTCGAGACGGCCGCCCGCATCCGCACGCGCGGCCGCACTGACACCGGAAGCGGCACCCGTATCCCCACGCCGCGTGGCTGCGGCCAGGGCCGACGCTGCCGCCAGCGAATCGACCACGACTTTCAGGCGGCAGCCGCGGCGCACGAGGTCGAGGGCCGCGCCGATGCGGTGCGGCGCCAGCCCGATGGCGTAGGTGATGTCGTCGAAGCCGGCGGCGAAGAACTCGCTCGCCTCCTTCAGCGTCGAAACGGTGATGCCGCGTGCGCCGGCTTCGCGTTGGCGCCGGGCCACTTCCACGCACTTGGCCGTCTTCACGTGCGGGCGCAGCGCCACGCCGAGCGTGTCCATGCGCTGCTGCATGCGTGCAATGGCGCGGTTCATGCGCGGCTCGTCGAGCAGCGCGGCGGGGGTGTCGAGGTCGGCGAGCGTCGTCATGCGGCAAGTGTGCCGCAGCGGCCGCCGATGCATCCTGGCCGCCGGGTTTCACCGCTGGTGTTTCCGCGCAGGCGGTGCAAAGAATGGGTCCGTCCCGCCGTCGCCTCTGGAGTGCCCGTCGATGAAGACCACGATGATGGATGTGCCGCTGTCGCTGAACCACCTGCTCGACCGGGCCGGGCGGTACTTCGCGGCCAGCCAGATCGTCTCGCGTCGGCCGGACAAGAGCCTCGTGCGGCACAGCTATGCGCAGTGGTACCGGCGCACGCGCGCGCTCGGCGCGGCGCTGCAGGCTCTGGGCCTGAAGAAGGGCGATCGTGTCGCCACGCTCGCCTGGAACCACCATGCGCACCTCGAGTGCTACTTCGGCATCCCGGCCGCCGGCGGCGTCATGCACACGCTCAACCTGCGGCTTGCGCCGGGCGAGATCGGGGCCATCGCCGGTGACGCCGAAGACCGCTTCCTGATCGTCGACGACATCCTGCTGCCGCTGTACAAGCAGTTCGCGCACGTG
>JAEUPE010000186.1 GCA_016790435.1 Rubrivivax sp.
GGCGATGGAGGCGTTGCAGCAGGGCAAGCGCCCCAAGCCGCACTTCGCCGTGGGCTTTGCGCAGGTGGGGCAGATGCTCGCCGTCTTCACGCCCAAGCGTTGGGAACTCATCGCCAAGTTGCGCGAGATCGGCCCGGTGACCACGGCACATCTCGCGCGCGCGCTTGAACGCGACTACCGCAACGTGCATGCCGACGTGGCAGCCTTGTCCGAGTGGCTGGCGGTGCAGCGTGAAGAGGACGGGCGTGTCTCCGTCCCTTGGACGGAGATCATTGTGGACATGAAGCTGCCGCATCAGTTGGCAGCCTGACAGCTCACGCTGGCATCTGATACCCCGGCGTCGACTTCGACAGCGCCACCTCGTCGTCGGTCATCTCGGTGGCCACGCCCTCGAACAGCGGCGTCGAGAGATAGCGCTCGCCGGTGTCGGGCAGCATGCAGCACAGCACCGAGCCGGCGGGCGCGCGCGCGGCCACCTGCATGGTCACGGCCAGCGAGGCGCCGCCCGAGATGCCGGTGAAGATGCCCTCCTCGGCCGCCAGGCGGCGGCTCCAGGCGATGGCGTCGGGGCCGGTGACGGGAATCAGCTCGTCGTAGTACTTGCCGTCCACCGCCTCTTGCAGCACGTAAGGGATGAAGTCGGGCGTCCAGCCCTGGATGGGGTGCGGCGTGAAGGCCGAGTGGCTGACGGCCGGCGACTGGTCGGCCGTGCGCTGCTGCGCCACGCCGCTGCCCACCAGCGCGGCGATGGC
Organism: Rubrivivax sp.; assembly: GCA_016790435.1. Lineage (GTDB taxonomy): Bacteria > Pseudomonadota > Gammaproteobacteria > Burkholderiales > Burkholderiaceae_C > Rubrivivax. The sequence goes on from JAEUPE010000186.1 coordinate 753, forward strand.
GGGCTCGCTGAGGATGATCTTGGTGTCTGGCCGCTCACGGCGCAGCACGCGGGCAACGCCCGTGACGGTGCCGCCGGTGCCGTAGCCCGTCACCCAGTAGTCGAGTCGCTCGCCCTTGAAGTCGGCCAATAGCTCGCGCGCCGTGGTGTTCTCGTGGATCAGCGCGTTGGCCGAGGTCTCGAACTGGCGCGCCAGGAACCAGCCGTTGGCCTCCGCCAGCTCCTTGGCCTTATTGTACATGCCCAGGCCCTTGGCGGCGCGCGGCGTGAGCACCACGCGCGCGCCGAGAAAGCGCATCAGCCGCCGCCGCTCGATGGAGAACGAGTCGGCCATCGTCACCACCAGCGGGTAGCCCTTCGCCGCGCACACCATGGCGAGACCGATGCCCGTGTTGCCGCTGGTGGCCTCCACCACCGTCTGCCCGGGCTTGAGCTGGCCGCTGCGCTCGGCCTCTTCGATGATGCTGACGGCCAGGCGGTCCTTCACCGAGGCGGCGGGGTTGAAGTACTCCGCCTTCACGTACACGCGCACGTGCGCCGGTGCGATGCGGTTGAGCCGGATGCACGGCGTGTTGCCGATGGTGTCGACGATGCTGTCGTACAGGCGCCCTTGGCCCTGGGTGGTGCGGGAAGGGGTGCGCGAGGAGGTGGTGCTCATCGGTGCCTTTCGATGCCGGGGGTGGAGAGGAACGGGCGTGCGGCCCGGTGCGGCTCGGCGTGCCGCCCGGCGTGCAGCATCCGCCACCCGCATACTGCCCTCTTTCCTCCCCCGAGGCTCGCCATGTCCTTCGAGACCCTGCTCACCGCCTTCGAACAGGCGGCCGCCACGCGCGACGTGCGGCGCTTCGCTGCGCTGTTCACCCCTGAAGGCCGCTACCACGACGGCTTCTTCGGCATGCACCAGGGGCGCGAGGCCATCGCGGCGATGCTCGAGCGCTTCCACGTCGGCGGCGAGCGCTTCGCGTGGCAGTTCCTGGAGCCGGTGGGCAACGAGCGGATCGGCTACGCGCGCTACTGCTTCAGCTACGTCTCGAAGGAGCCGGAGAGCGCCGGGCAGATCGTGGTGTTCGAGGGCATGGCGCGGTTCCTTCTCGAAGCCGCGCCGGCAGGCGGGCGTGAGGCCGGACCAGACGGTGCGCTGCTGATCGCCGACTACGACGAGGTCTTCGACCGCGGCATGGCCTTCGTGCAGCTGGGTTACGCCGGCGAGCGGGTGGTGAAGCTGCTCAAGCGCTACGCCGAGGGTTTTCGCGCCTCGCCGGCGGTGCAGGCGCACCTGGCGTGGCGCGAGCGGGCGGGCCACCCGCCGGCCGCTGGGTAGCGGCCCGCGGGGCGGGCCCGACCAGCCCCCATCAAGCCCCCATCAAGCCCCATTCAGGAAGATATCGTCTTGAAGCGATGAGCTGCACACATCGCCTAAAGACGATATATTCACCACATCGCCCACGAGCGATGCCAACACCCCATGGACTACCCGCTTCGACTGGCCGGCCAGCTGCGCGAGCACCTGCGGGCGCTGCGCAAGCGGAGCAGCCTGACGCAGGCCCAGCTGGGCCAGCGCCTCGGCCTTGGCCAGGTGCGCATCGCCGAGATCGAGGCCGACCCCGGCCTGGTGAGCGTCGAGCAGCTGATCAGGATTCTCTCGGCACTGGGCGCCACGATGGTGTTGCGGGACGAGGCTGCCGGCGCTGAAGAGGCTGCCAAGCCCGCGAGCAAGGGGCCGAAGAAACCGTCGAGCAAGGCCCCGAGCAAGCACGGCAAGGGCGCCTGGTGAGCTCGACCCTGGGCCTGTGGATGAACGGCGAGCTCGTCGGCCACTGGCGGGTCGACCGGGGCGCGAGCACCCTCACCTACGCCAGCAGCTGGCTGCAGTCGGACAAGGTGCGCTCGCTCTCGCTCTCGCTGCCGATCACCGCCTCGCGCGAGATCCGCGGGCCGGTCGTCACGAACTTCTTCGACAACCTGCTGCCCGACAACGAACGCATCCGCGAGCGCCTGGCCCGCCGCTTCAGGACGAAGGACGCCCAGGCCTTCACCCTGCTCGAGGCCATCGGGCGCGACTGCGTCGGCGCCGTGCAGCTGCTGCCCGAGGGCATGGCGCCGGCCGGCTGGGACCGCATCGAGGCCGAACCGCTGACCGCGGCGCAGGTGGCCCAGGTTCTCGCCGCCGTGCCCGCCGAGAGGGCGCTCGGCATCGGCGCTGACGACGAGCCTTTCCGCATCTCCCTGGCCGGCGCGCAGGAGAAGACGGCGCTGACGAAGGTGGGCCGGCGGTGGTGCCGGCCCCGCGGCGCCACGCCCACGACGCACATCTTCAAGTTGCCGCTCGGGCTTGTGGGCGGGTCGCGGCGCGTGGACCTGTCCGACTCCATCGAGAACGAATGGCTGTGCGCGCAGATCCTGCGCGAACTGGGGCTGCCGGTGGCGCGCAGCGAGATGGCGGAGTTCGCGGGGCAGAAGGTGCTCGTCGTGGAGCGCTTCGACCGCCAGAGGATGCCGCCCGGCGAGACGGGGGCCAAGGCGGGGGGCAAAGCGGGGGGCAAGGCGGGCCACGAGTGGATCGCGCGCCTGCCGCAGGAGGACTTCTGCCAGGCGCTGGGCGTGGCGCCGGCGATGAAGTACGAGAAGGACGGCGGGCCCGGCATGGCCGCGTGCCTGCAGCTGCTGGCAGGCAGCGCCGATGCGCAAGCCGACCGCACGACCTTCCTGCTCGCCCAGCTGGCGTTCTGGCTCTTGGCCGCGACGGACGGGCATGCCAAGAACTACTCCGTCTTCCTGGGCCGGGGCGACGTGTACCGCATGACGCCGCTGTACGACGTCATCTCGGTGTGGCCCTATGTCGGCGACGCGCCGAACCAGTTCCGCTGGCGCACCGCGGGCCTCGCGATGGCCGTGCGCTCGAAGAACGCGCACTACGCCCTGCAGACCATCCAGGCGCGGCACTGGGCCGCTTTGGCGATGAAGAACGGCGGCGAGCCAGTGTGGCAGGCGATGTTCGAGCTGGCAGGCCGGGTCACCGAGGCCTTGGCCGCTGTCGAACAGCGGCTGCCAGGCCGCTTCCCGGGCCGGACGTGGGAGACCATCGCGTCGGGCATGCGGGCGCAGGCGCAGAGGTTTCAGGCCGGCGTGCGCGAGGGCCCCTGACGCAACGGCCTGCGTCCCCCAGCGACACGATGTGCCGGCGCCCGCCGCTGGCGCACCGCGGCACCGGCGTGGATCATCGGCGCGCGGCCTGCGCCGCCACGGAGGCCTTCTCGCGTTCCAGTTGCAGAGCTACAAGACGGACGCCGCGGGCCACCGGTCAAGTAGCGCCGTCAGGGCCCGAGCGCGGTGATCGGGCCCGGTGCCGCCGAAGGGACGCCGTTCCGGGAGGTCACGCAGCCGCAGCGGTGCTCCCTGCTCCCGGTTCGCGCTAGGGCGCGAACACCACCGGGGTCCCGTTCCACTGCGGGCTCACGCACTCGCTGCGCGCCCGGCTGCCCGCGTCGGGGGTCACCGTCCAGCCGGTGGCGGCGGCGTAGCGGATCTCGTAGATGCAGCCCTCGTACGACACGGCGCGCGTCACCTCGTCGGCGCCCACCTCCTGCTTGCCGCTGAAGACCCGCCACGTGCGCGCCAGGCCGGGGAAGAGCGGCGCCTCCACGCGCAGGGGCGGCCGGGCCGCGTCGTGCAGCGCCCGCAGGGTGCCGTTGCAGCCGACCACGTACCACACGTGCAGGAAGCAGGTGTCGTCGAGCTCGGGCAGGCGCCGCGCGGTGCCGGCGTTGGCCTCTTGCACGCTGGCCGGTCCGGTCCAGACCTGGCCGCGCATGTCCAGCACCAGCATCGTGCCCACCTCGAGCGGCGGGGCGCTGAACTGGAAGGCGCCGGTGATGTCGCCGTTGCCCCCCACCATCTTCGCCCGCACGCCGCGGAACGGCGGCATCACGGCAAAGCGGCCGCGGCGGCCGGCGGGGTCGAACCGGCTCGGGTACGCATAGAAGACGCCAAGAGACCGGTCGGCGTCGATGAGCACGAAGCTGTCGAAGCCCATGGCACCGATGGCCTCGAAGCGCACGCCGGCGGGCAACTGCGTCTCGACCTCGTCGCCGGTGACGCGCCCGTCGGAGGTGAGGCTGACGGGCTCGACGAACCCCTGGCGGGCCGGCGCGGAAGTCACGTCGATGACCTTGCCTTGCGCCGGCGGGGCCTTGACCCATGCGAAGTCCAGGCCGCTGAGCGTGTAGATCTCGCCCTTGTCGGTGAAGGCGAAGACCTTGGCCGGCGTCGATGTCACGCGCTGCGCCGTGCTGTGCGCGACGAAGCGGAAGTCGACGACACGCACGCCCGCGGGCGTGGCGAGCTCGGGGTACTCGAGGCGCTCGAGGAAGCCGGTGGTGGCGTTGCGCACGATCTTCGCCACCACCACGCCGTCGCCGCGCAGCAGCACCGCAGCGGAGTAGGTGATGGGATAGAACGGCGTCTGGTTCTGGGTGAAGTGGTACGAGGGCACGTAGATGCTCTTCACCACCGCGGTGCCCGCGCTGCGCATGGCCCCGTCGCCCAGCCGAAGCGCGTTGCCGCTGGCGTCGGAGCGCGTCTGCATGGCCATCTGGTCGACGAGGTACGAAGGCGAGGCACCGCCGAATGCGGACTGTCCGTCGGATGTGCGGTGGTCGAGCACGCCATCGGTCAGGTCACGCGCGATCTGGTCGGTGAACGCGAGCGCCGGAGAGGCCGAGGTCGGGTCGTAGCGCGCCGCCGACTGCACCAGCCCGGCCAGAACCGCCGCGTAGATGCCGTTCTGGTCGAAGCCGAGCACGTCCTGCTGCTGGTCGAGCGAAGCGCCGATGACCACCGGCAGCCGCGTGATGTCGTCGAGGCGGAAGTTCGGTCCCGCATGGTCGTTGTAGGCTTTGAGTGCCGCCGCGTTGGCCTGGTCGATCAGCGCCTCGTCGGCCCAGGCCGCCCGGCCCGGCGCCGTGGCGCGCGTCTTCACCAGCTCGTCGAGGTAGGCGCAGGCCGCGTTGGTGAGCGGCGTGACGCCGATGTTCTTGGAGCGCCCGGGCAGCACCGCGCACATGCTGCGGCCCACGAACGGCACGTTGAGCTTGCGCGACTCGTCGTAATAGGTGGCGTCGTCGCGCTCGCCGCGCAGGGTGATGCGCAGCGGTCCCTGGTAATCGCAGGTGACCAGCGTCACCATGCCGCGGTCGTTGTCGGTCGTGGCCGTACCGAGCAGGCTGCCATCGGCGCGCCGCACCTCCACCTTCGTGCGCAGGAACTGCCCGAGCGAGCCGCCCACGCCGGCGCCGTCGCCACCACCGCCGCTGTCGGCGTCGGCCGTGCCGCCGAAGCTGTCGGCGCCACCGAGCGCGCCGCTGGGCGGCGGGCGGTAGGGCGTCTGCACCATCACGTCGTTGAAGCTGCCGGTGAAGGCGGTGAGCACGCCGGCGCGGCAGGTCTTGGGCACGAAGTACATCTCGAGCCCGTTCAGCGACATCTCCTGCGCCGCCAGGCCCAGCGTCTTGCCGCCTTCGCCCAGGCCGCGGTAGATGGCGCTGACCAGATCGTCCATGCCGTTGCCCGGCACGGCCTCGAACGCGGTGCCGAGGGGGTCGATGTCCGCGGAGGGTGCGTTGCCCAGCACCTTGGCCAGTTGCTCGCGCACGAAGGTGCGGGCCGTGGCCACCTTGTCGTCGGCGAGCAGGCGCGTCAGCTCGCTCGCAGAGAGCGTGCGGATGGCATTGTTGGGCTCGCCACCCAGCAGCCGCGCGGTGATGAGGTGCGTCCACGGCGTCACGTTGGCCACGCCGCCCAGGCGCAGCAGCACGCCGGCCAGGCTCTCGCGGTTGGGCTGGCCGGCCACGGTGCCGTCGCGAACGAGCATCACGCACGGCAGCTGCAGCGTCCTTTCCAGCTCGACGCGGTAGCGGCCGTCTGGGCCGGTGGTGGCGGTGCGCGTGCCGCTGGCGCAGCGCAGCTCGAGCGTGCCGTTGGCGACCGGGGCACCGAGGGCCGCCGTGCCCGAGAACTCGCCTTGCGTCAGGTCTTCGGGCGCACCCCCGCCACCGCCGCCGCAGGCGGCGAGCCACAGCGCCGCGACCGACGACATGAGACGCGACCTGAGACGCGACGAGGGACACGCCGAGAGAAGCGACGTGAGAGGCGACGCGGCCCCGCCACGGCGTACGAACCGGCCGATGCCGGAAGGACCTGCAGACGACGCATGCATGACGCGCTCCTCCTCTTGACCTCTGTTGCACACCGCCCGGCCATTGTCCGAGGCCCGGGCACCCGCGCCTCCCCTGCAGGGGGGATCGGTGGCCCGGCGTTCGTCGCCCATCAAGGCAACTCGATCAGGCGAAAGTCCGGCATGCCCGGCGGGATCAGGCTCACCGGGTTCTGCGCTGCCTTCGTCATCGCGGCCACCTGCGAGGCGACGTAGTAGTCGAGGCCCTTCACCGTGATCTCGCCGCGGCGCAGCAGGTCGGCGCGGCCCGAGAGGCCCTCGACCAGCGCCTTGGTGAAGACGCCGTTGCCGAGCGAGCGCACCTCGAGCGACTCCTCGCTGCGCGCGCTGGAGGCGAGCACGATGACGCCGTTCTCGGGCGCGCGCAGCTCGTCGGCGAGGCGGGCGTGGTCGCGGCTGAGCGCGGCCGCATGCGTGGTCGTGACGCTGCCGGCGTGGCAGGTGTCGGCGAAGAGCACGATGCGGCCGCGGATGGCCGCCAGCGCGCCGCGCAGCTCGCCCTCGGAGACGGCCGTCTGCGCCAGGCGGGCGATGTCGCCGTCGTGGGTGATGAAGTGGTAGCGGCCCTCGTCATCGTGCGCGCCGTGCCCGGCCAGGAAGACGATGACCACGTCGTCGCTCGTGGCCTCGGTGGCGAGCCACTCGAGGTGCCGCAGCACGGCCTGCCGCGTCGCCTCGGCGTCGACCACGAGGCGCGTGGTCACCGCGCCGTAGCGCTTGCCGCCGAGCCGGGCGAGCGTCGCCCGGAGGTCCGTGGCGTCCTTGGCCGCAAGCCCCAGGTTGAGGCTGCGCTCGGCGTATTCGCTCACGCCGACGGCGAGCACGAGCAGGCGCGGCCGCGCCCCGGGTTCGCGCGGCGCGGCCGGCGCGTCGACCTGCACGTCGAAATCCAACGGGGCCGAAGTGCCTTGGGCATCGACGGCGATGAGCTGCACGAGATGCCTGCCTGCCGGCAGCGCCACCTCGACGCGGCCGGGTGCCGCGCCGTCGAGGCGCGCCGGCATCTCGACGCGCGCCGAAGGCCAGGGGCGGCCGTTCAGGCGCACGTTCACGCGCGCCTCGCCGGCCTCGGCCGCGCGCAATGCAAACGGAAGCGACACGGGGCCGCCGGCGGACTTCGCCGTCTTGCCGGCATGGGCCACCAGCTGCGGCGGCAGCAGGAGGGGCAACGGGACGGGCGTTGCGAGTAGGGCCGCGGGTGGGGCCGCGGGTGGGGCCGCGGGTGGGGCGCCTGCGGCGCGCGGCACCCGTGTGATGCCCAGCGCCGCGTCGACCAGGTCGGGCCGGCGGAAGGCCGCGCGGAAGCGCGTGAGCAGGTGGTGCTCAACGCGCTCGCTCCCCGGTGGCCGCACGAGCCAGCCGGCGAGCGTGTCACCGCCGGCGCTGGCGTCGAAGTAGCCGTCCGGCGTCCAGGCCAGCCACTGGCCCGTGGGCAGCGCGAGCACGGCCAGCAGCTGCTCGCCACTGGCTGCGTGCCACCAGCGCAACGTGCCGTCGCTGAGCGCGGTGATGATCCGCTCGCTGGCGTTGGCGTACACGATCGCATTCACTTCGGCGCCGGGCGCCCGGCGCCACCGCACCTGCCCCGATTCGTCCACGCGCAGCAGCGCCCGCGACGTGCCCACGAACGCATCGGCGCTGCCAGGCATGAAGGTCGCGGCACGGGCCGTCTCGCCCGGCTCGAGCCGGATCTCGCGGCCCGCCAGACGGTAGAAGCCGGTGAAGAAGCCGCGTGCGTCGGCCACCTGCACTTCGGGGCTGAAGGCGCCGCCGCGGCGCATGCGCGCACCGTGGCCGACCCCGGTCTCGACCAGGGCGAGCCGGCGCAGCCGCAGGTCGAACTGCAGGCGCTCGCCGCCGGCGAGTTGCCAGGAGACGAGCGCGCCGTCGGGGCCGGTGAGCATGGCCGATGTGCGCTGCGCGCCGGCCAAGGCGCTCTTGCGGTGGGGGCCGATCGGCGCGCCGGCCTGGCCGCCGTGGCCGGCCTGGCTGTCGAACACGCCCCAGCTGCCATCGAACGCCGCAAAGGCCACGCGACCGCCGGGCAGCGGCACGAGGTCGAGGATGGAGTCGGTGGCCACGGGCGCGGTGGCCAGCGACTCGCCCGTGGCCGCGTCGAAGGCCCACAGCAGGTAGTCGCGGCCGCGCGCCTTGCGCCCGCCCACCCACACCCTTGCGGCATCCGCGGACCAGGCCACCGTCATCAGCTGCCCGGCGTCGAGGTCGCGCTCGCGCGGCTCGAGCGTGCGCCCGGTGCGGCCGGTGGCGAGCTCGACGATCGACGGCGCTTGCGCCGAAAGATGGCCGACGACGGCGAGGCGCCCATCGGGCGAGTGGCCCACGCTCACCGGCAAGGGGCCGGGGCTGGCGAGGACACGCGGCGTGCCCAGACCGCCTTCGCCGAGCGGGAAGACGAGCAGGCGCCCGGACAGGTCGGTCGCCACGAGCTGCGCCTCGCGCACCGAGAGCCCGAAGACGTCGCCCTGCGTCGCGAAGTGGCCGGCCGGGCGCCCCTGCGCATCGAAGGCGTGCACACCGCGCTCGGCCCCGGCGGCGGCGGCGATGAGCCATCGGCCATCGGGCGACCACGCGAGGCGCTTGACCTCGCAACGGCACAACCTGAACGAGGCCTGCCACTGGCCGCTGGCGAGCGCGAAGACATGCGCGGTAGCTTCGGTCGCGGCGCCCGGCAGCGGCGCGAGGCCGGTGCCGGCCACCACCACCTCGGCGCGTTGCGGGTGGATGGCCGCGCCATAGAGCCGACCCTGCTCGCCCGGGCCCACGGGCACGCGCAGCGTGTGCAGGGCTTCGCCGGACCCGAGGCGCCAGACACGCGCCGACTTGTCGTCGGAAGCGCTCACCACCCAGTCGCGCGCCACGTCCACCGCAAGCCGCCGCACCGCGGCACCGTGGCTGCCGACATCGATCTGCACGTGCGCCTCGACCGTGACGCGGTCGCGCGCCGCGGAGATCAACGCTTGCCGGGAAGGCTGCTCGCCGCCCGGCTGCGACGACGCCACGGCGCAGCACAGCGCCAGCAGCGCGAGCACTGCCCCGGTTCGAGTGGCCTCCATGTGCTTCCCCCGCGACGGCCGGACGCGCCGGCATCCGGCGCGTGGTCGTTCTTCTCGATGGACGCTACCGACAAAGCCGCGAATCCGCACGCGGGCTTTCCTTGGACGACGGCTCTCGGCTGGGGGACCGCCCGCCCCAGAGCCCGCAAGCAGCGCTGCCCGGCGGCGGCACGTGGGGCCGGCGCTCGGTGCGTCCCGCCCGGCCCACGGCCTCACTCGCCGCGAAACACCGGCGGGCGCCGCTCCTTGAAGGCGCGGATGCCCTCGCGGTAGTCGGCACTGTCGTAGACCAGCCGGCGCAGCCCCTGGATGCGCTCGAAGCCCTGCGGCGACATCGGGTGCGCACCGGCCAGGATGCGCAGTTGCTCCTTCATCACCGAGACGCTGAGCGGCGCGTTGGCGGCGATCTGCCGAGCCAGCGTCATGCCGGTGCTTTCCAGCGCCTCGGGCGGCACGACCTGGTTGATCATGCCCAGCCGCTCGGCACGCTCAGCGCCGATGGGCGCGGCGGTGAACGCCATCTCCTTGGCGATGCGCATGTTCGACGCGTTGAGCACGGTGAGCATGCCGCCGACGTTGTAGGGCACGCCCAGCCGCGCCGGCGTGAGCGCGAAGGTGGCATCGGGCGTGGCCAGCACGAGATCGCAGGCGAACACGGTCTCGCAGGCACCGCCCCAGACACTGCCCTGCACGAGCGCGATCACCGGCGCCGGCGCCGTCTCGATGGCACGGATGAGCGCGCGCAGCGGGTCGTCCCAGCCGAGCGGGTCGCGGCCCGACTCGGGCAGTTCGTCGACGTCGTGGCCGGCCGACCAGACGGCGCTGCCGGCGGCCGCGCGCAGCATGATGGCGCGCAGCTTGCGTGCGCCGAAATCGTCGAGCGCGCCGACGATCTCCTGCACCATGGCGTGGCTGAGCGCGTTGCGCCGCCGTGCGTGGTCGAGCGTGACGATGCCGACGGCACCATCGATGCGGGTCTGGATGAGCGGCATGGCAAGCCTCGCAGCCGGGGCTGCGCCTTGGGTTGACGGTTGAGGGGCCGCGGGTCGAACGGCCAATTCAGTCTAGGCCGGTGCCCCTGCAGGCCGTTTGTTCGCGCTCAAGGGCCGGTCACGGAATCAGGCCCGCGCAAGTGGACGCCACGCGGACCTGGAAACCTAGAATCCCGGCGCACGCCGCGTGGGCCTTTCCCTCGCGGCCCGGCATCGCCACGGATTCGACTTGGCCCAGGCCTCCACGGGAAGCACCACCCCCGACGACCGCGCCGCGTCGCCGGACGGCCCGCGCGCCGTGCACGCCGCGCGCTGGCAGGTGCGGCTGCTGGGCGCGGTCGAGGCGCGTGACGGCACGCAGACCTTGCAGCGCTTCCCGTCGCGCGCCGTTGCCGCGCTGCTGGCGCGCCTGGCCATCGCACCGGAGCGTGCACACGCGCGCGAAGAGCTGGTCGAGCTGCTGTGGCCCGGCGTCGAGGCGGCCGTCGGTCGCAACCGCCTGCGGCAGGCGCTGTCGACGCTGAAGAGCCTGCTCGAGGGGCCGGGTGGGCCCGGCGCGGCAGTGCTGCTGGCCGACCGCTCGCACGTGCGCGTGGCGCCCGGTGCGCTGGCCAGCGACGTGCAGGCCTTCGAGCAACTGGCGCGGGCCGGCCGCGCTGCCGAGGCACGGGCGCTGTACCGCGGCGAGTTCATGCCCGGCTTCTACGATGAGTGGGTCGATGAGACGCGCATGGAGCTCGCCGCCGTGGACGAGCGCATGGCGGCCCGGGTGGCCCGGGCGCCGGCCCCGGCCGACATCCACGCGGCACCTGGCCCGGACCAGGCGCCACCCGCCGCCGCGCAGGGCCTGCGCGCGGCACCGCTTGCAACGCGCACGCAGCTGCCCCACTACCTCACGCGCATGTTCGGCGCGGAGCTGTCGCTGGCCCGACTGCGAGAGCAGGTGCTGGCGCACCGGCTCGTCACCGTCATCGGCCCTGGCGGCAGTGGCAAGACGCGGCTGGCGGTGGAGGCGGCGCACGGCCTGGCCGGCCTGCCCTCGCGCTTCGACCTGGTGGCCTTCGTGCCGCTGGCCAGCTGCATCACGCGCGAACAGGCCCTCGACGCCATGTCGGGTGCGCTGCGCCTGGCCTCGGCCGGCGGCGACGCCGCCGACACCGTGCGCGATGCACTGAGCGGGCGCCGCGCCCTGCTGGTGCTGGACAACCTGGAGCAGCTCGTGGAGGCGGTGCGCGACGTCGTGGCGCGCTGGCTGGCCGAACTGCCCGAGCTGCACGTGCTGGCCACCTCGCGCCGGCCGCTGGCGCTGGACGGCGAGCACGAAGTGCCCGCCGCCACGCTTGCACTGCCTCCGCCGCAGGCCACCCTGGACGAGGCCGCGGAGAACCCGTCGGTGGCCCTGTTCATCGAACGGGCGCGCGCGGCGCGTGCCGACTACCACCTGAGCGCGCGCAACGCGCCCGTGATCGCGGCGCTGGTGCACGCGCTGGAGGGCATGCCGCTGGCGATCGAGCTGGCCGCCTCGCGCGTGCGCAGCATCTCGCCGGCCGAGATGGTGGAGCGGCTGCGCGGCCCGGGCGCGCCGCGGCTGGAGCTCTTGGCACGCGGCGGGCCGCGCGGCGCGCTGGACGCGAGGCACGCCTCGATGCAGCGGGTCATCGCCTGGAGCTGGGGCCAGCTGGCCCCGGCGCAGGCGCAACTGCTGGCCGCGCTGACCGTGTTTCCGGACGGCTTCACGGCGCGGGCGGCCGGGGAGTTGGCCGGTCTGCTGGAAGGCCGGCAGCCGCACGAACACGACGGCGATGCCGCGTTGCAGCTGGACGACCTCGTCGCGCAGTCGCTGCTCACGGCGCGTGCGCATGCGGATGTCGACGCGCCGACACGCTTCGGCATGTACGAGCCGATCCGCGAGTTCGCGGCGCTCGAGCTGGCCGCGCCGCAGAAGCAGCTGGCACGCGCGGGGCTGCGACGCTGGGCTCGGCAATGGGCCTCGACGCTGCCCAGCACGCCACCGCTGCAGCACGTGCGCGAGGAGATGCCCAACCTCGTGGCGGCGCTGGCCAGTGCCGTCGATGACGGGGTGCCGCACGAGGCGATCGAGTTGCTGCTCGTGCTGCGCCGTTGCCTCGATGACGTGGCGCTGCCCGCCGAGGGACTGGCCCATGCGTGCCGCGCCGTCGACGCCACGGCGGACCCCGTGCTGGCCGGGCAGGGGCATGGCCTGCTCGGCCCGATGCTGCACGCGGCCGGACAGCTCGAAGCGGCGCTGTCGCACGCCGACCGCGCATTGGCCTGTGCGCCACTCGAAGCGCACCAGCGGGCCCGCGCGCTGTACGCGGCGGCCCGTGTGCGCTGGCGCAGTCGCGAGGGCATGGACCGGGTGGAACCGATGCTGGACGAAGCGGCGCGCCTGATGGGCCCAGCCCCAAACACGCCGCAGGCGCCGTCCGCCTCCCCGGCCGCGGCGAGTGGCACGTCGGACCCCTTCGGATTCGAGCTGCGCGCGAGCGTGGCGGCGCTCAAGGCTTTCGTGACCATCCGCGAGCACCGCCGCCATGAAGAAGGAGAGCGGTTGCACGCGCAGGCACTGGCGCTGTGGGAACGCACCGGCAACCTGCACGCGATCAACAGCGGCCGCTACAACCTGGCCGTGTGCGCGCAGAACGCGCGCCGCCATGCCGACGCGCTGGAGCGGCTCGCCCCGGTGATCGCGAGCGCCCAGGCGCTCGGCGACTGGCACCGGCTCAGCCAGTCGCTGAACGTGCGTGGCAACGCCGGCAGCGGGCTGCGCCGCTGGGCCGAGGCGGCGAACGACTACCGCGAGTGCATCCGCATCGCCTGGCGCGGCATGTCCGACTACGACCTCGCCTACGGCCTGTGGAACCTGCCGCGGGCCCTGCTGCACCTGCGCCGCCCGGAGCAGGGGCTGCCGCTGGCCGCCTTCGCCGAGGTGAACTGGGCCACGCGCTTCGGCGCCCTCAACGACTCCGACCGGCGCGACCTGCTGCGCATCCGGCGCCTGGCCGCGGGCCAGGTGAGGCCGCAGCAGGTGGAAGCGTTGTGGCGCCAGGGTGCCGCCCTGACGCTGGGCGAGGCGGTGTCGCTAGCGCTTGCCTAACGGTCGGGCCGCAGTCTCCCGCTCCAGGCGATCCGCGGTGGATCGCCGGCAGGCGAGGAGATGGCAATGAAGCAACACGATGACGACGCGGCGCCGTCGGAGGTGCCGCGGCCGCGGCGCCGGGGCACGGCATCCCGTCCGGCCTGGCCCTTCCCAAGCGGGTCGCTCACGCCGCAGGGCGGTGAGGGGTCCGGCATCGAGCCCAGCCCGGAACCCGAGTGCCCGCGCCCGACGCGGGCCCCCACCGAACGACGCCGCGCCCGCTGGACGCACGTGTTCACGCTCGTGGCCGGCGCCTTCGTGCTGCACGGCTGCGGCGGGGGCGGCGGTGGCGACAGCGGACCGGCTCCGGCTCCCGCGAAGCCACCGACCGCGCAGGCCGGCTCGGTTTCGCTCGACGTGCTGGGGGCGGCACCCTCCACCGTCACCGGCAAAGTCAGCGCGTCGGACCCGCAGGGCCTGGCGCTGACCTACACCGTGACCAACGCGCCGAGTGCCGGCACGGTCACGGTCGATGCGCGCAGCGGCAGCTTCAGCTACACGGTCGCCGGGCAGCCGGCCGAAAGCCAGGACTCCTTCACCGTGGCGGTGTCCAACGGCCAGGCGGCAGCGGTCAGCGCGGTCGTCACGGTTCAGTTGAAGTCCGACCCGCTGCTGGTGAACCAGTGGCACATCCGCAATACCGGCGCCTCGGCGTTCTCGACCGTGCTGCCCGTGGCCGGTAACGACATGAACGTGGCCGGCGCCTGGGCGGCGGGGTACTCCGGCAAGGGCATCAAGGTGGGCGTGCTGGACACCGGGCTGCAGATCTCCCATGAGGACCTCGCCGCCAACGTGGACGCCGCGAGCTCGTTCAACTTCCTGACTGGCCGCAACGACCCGACGTTGGACGCCGCCGTGGCCGGCGGCGACCACGGCACGATGGTCGCGGGAATCATCGGCGCGGCGGCATTCAACGGCAAGGGTGGGCGCGGCGTGGCCTACAACGCGCGCTTGCGCGGCTACAACTACCTGGCGAGCGGCCAGACGGTGGTGAACTACGGCGACGCGATGGGCGGCAAGCCGATGTCGTCGGACAACGCCGTCTTCAACCAGAGTTTCGGGACCATCGCGCCGAAGCTCTTCCCACCGTCGCAGGCGTTCATCGATGTCGACCGCAACCTCGCCAGGCTGCGCGACGGTCTCGGTGCGGTTCTGGTGAAGTCCGCGGGCAACAGCTTCTTGGATTTCGATGACGAGGATGCAGACCCGACGCTCTGCGACCTAGCGAAGAAGCATGGTGTCAGCTGCGGCAACCCGGCCCAGTCACCGACGATCGGTGCGCCCACGCCCATCGTCGTCGGCGCCCTCAACGCCGAGGGCAAGCGCGCCAGCTACTCGAACACCGGCTCGGCGCTGTGGGTGGCGGCACCGGGAGGCGAATACGGAGTCGACTCGACCCAGCGTGACGTCTCCGGCAGTGCCAACGCGGCCAACCTGGTCAAGCCGGCCATCGTGACCACCGCGCGCGAGAGCTGCGACCACCGCAAGTACGCCCCGGGATTCGCGAATGGGCTCACGAGTGGCAGCCACCCGGTGGCGCGCAACTGCCAGTACACCGCCACCATGAATGGCACGAGCTCGGCAGCGCCCAATGTCTCGGCCACCGTGGCGCTGATGCTGGAGGCCAACCCGAGGCTCAGTGCGCGGGACGTGAAGGACATTCTTGCGAAGACGGCCAGGCGCGTGGACCCGTCGCTTGCGCCCGTGACCTCGACCGATCTCGCACCGGCCGCCACGATCACGCTGGAGCAGGGCTGGGTTCGCAATGCCGCCGGGTTCTGGTTCTCGAACGCCTATGGATTCGGCGGCGTCGACGCCGCGGCGGCGGTCGCCATGGCCAAGGGCTACACGAGCACCCTGCCGGCCCAGCAGGCCTCGCCGATGTTGAGATCGACACCCCGGGCGGGCGCCGTGGTGCCTGCCGACTCCGCCGCCGGCCTCGAGTTCTCGCTGCAGACCAACAGCTTCACATTCGAGACGGTCGAGCAGGTCGTCATCAGCTTTCACTTCGACGAAACACCGAGTCTGTGGTGCAACCAGGTCGAGGTGACATCGCCGGCCGGTACCAAGTCGATCCTCCTGCATGCGGCCAGTGGCTACGAGCAGACCTCCGTGGCCGGCACGGCCTTGCTGACCAACGCCTTTTACGGTGAGCCGGTCAAGGGAACCTGGAAATTCAAGTTCCTCAACTTCTGCGCCGGGCGCACGCTGCTGTCGGCCACGCAGGGGCAGGGCATCCAGTTCTACGGCCGCTGAAGGAGCCAACCATGAAAACCGCACTCGTCATCGTGACGCTAGCCCTGCTGGGCTGCACCATGCCCACTGACGCACAGATCGTCCCATCCATCCGCCACAAGCCAGCGGTCGTCGACTCGACGATGGTCTTCGAAGACCGCGGCCAGCGGCTCGAGGTCTTTCCGACGCTTCGCGCCACGCCGACCTCGGTGTCGGGGAAGCCTGCCGTGCAGCACAAGCTCTCCGTGGCCGGCGAGGGCACGCCGATCGGCCCGGGCCACCTGGGCGTCGTCTTCAACCATGCGTTGCAGGTACAGGGGTTCCTGACGGGCGAGATCGCCTTCAAGCCCAAGGGCGACGGCCCACCGGCGGGTTTCGATGCCGCGAGCTACCCGGGGCTCGCGAAGCTCACGAACCCGAACACGTGGATCGTCGTCGCTTCGACACCGGGCGAGTTCCTCGCGCTGTTCAACCGCATGAAGGCGCGCACCGACCTCGAGTGGGTCGAGGCGGTCGTGATCTACGGCACCGCCGCGCAAGGGGCACCGAGCGCCCAGCCGCGGCGGTAGCAGCATCCTGGCCGCGGCGAGCGGCGCGCCCCGCCTGTGCCCGGGCCCGGCTTCTCCGCCAGCGACGGAACCGAACCGGGCTGCGCAGGCTCTGCATCAGGATGCCTGATGTGCTCCCTGGCTGGATCCCCGGACCCGTGGCGGCCTGGCTGCCCGTGCTGTTGGCCGCCGCGACGGCACTGGTGGTGGCGGACATCACCTATCGCATCGGCCACCGCCTCGTGCGGCGGGCGGTCGCCGGCTCGGTCACCGCGGGCACGGTGGTCGGCGCGGCGCGGCGCGCCGCCCGCTGCGTGGTTCCGCTGGTAACCCTGAACCTCGTGCTGCAGGGCGCGCCAGCCGAGCTGGCCGGCCTGGTGACGCTGCAGCGCCTGGTGGGCATGGCCCTCATCGCCTCGGTGACCTGGCTGGTCGCTTCCTGCATCAACGGCTTCGCGCAGGCCGTCATCGACGCCCACCCGATCTCGGTGGCCGACAACCTGGGCGCACGCCGCATCCACACGCAGGCGCGCGTGCTTTCGCGCACGGTCGTCGGCATCGTCGTGCTGCTGGGCACTTCGCTGATGCTGATGTTGCTGCCCGGCGTGCGCCAGCTGGGGGCCAGCCTGCTGGCATCGGCCGGCCTGGTGGGCATCGTGGCCGGCTTCGCCGCCCGCCCGGTGCTGGGCAACATGATCGCCGGCCTGCAGATCGGGCTGGCGCAGCCGATCCGCATCGACGATGTCGTGATCGTCGAGAACGAGTGGGGGGTCATCGAAGAGATCACCAGCAGCTATGTGGTGGTGCGCATCTGGGACCAGCGCCGGCTCGTCGTGCCGCTCACCTATTGGGTGGAGAAGCCGTTCCAGAACTGGACCCGCGCCAGCTCGGAGTTGATCGGCACGGTCTTCCTGTGGGTGGACTACCGCATGCCGCTGGCACCGCTGCGCGAAGCGCTGCAGAGGGCCTGCGAGAGCACGCCGCACTGGGACCGCCGGTTCTGCCTGCTGCAGGTGGTCGAGGCCGGGGACCATGCGGTGCAGTTGCGCTGCCTGGTCACCGCGGCCGACGCGGCGCGGGCTTGGGACCTGCGCTGCCACGTGCGCGAACAGCTGCTGGACTTCATGCAGCGCGAGCACCCTCGACTCCTGCCGCGCCAGCGGGCGGAGCTCAGCCGCGAAACGCCGCAGGCCGTTGCCGACCCCGTCCGGCCCTGACTCACCCGGCGGCCGAAGCCGCCGCGGACCGCGCCTCGCGGCGCGCGGCCATGACCTGCATCGTCGCGACCAACCCCGCCAGCGCAGCCCCGGCCAGGTCGGTGATCCAGCCGGGCTTGATGAGCAGCAGCGCCGCGGCCACCAGCAGCGCGCGCTCGAGCATCGTCGCCGAGCGCAGCAGGTAGCCGAACAGGCCGGCGGCGAGCAGCACGACGCCGGCGATGGCCGTGGCCGTGGCGTGGCCGATGGCCAGCCAGTCGCCGCCGATCGTGAGCAACGCCGGCTCGTAGATGAACATGAAGGGCACGATGTACGCCGGCGCCCCGGCGCGCATGGCGGCGAAGCCGGTCGCCCACATGTTGGCCTTGGCCAGGCCTGCGGCGGCAAACACCGCCAGCGCCACCGGCGGCGTGATCGCCGAGAGGATGGCGAAGTAGAACGCGAACATGTGCGCCGCCGGCGTTGCGGCGCCGAGCTTGATGAGGGCCGGCACGAGCAGCGACACCATCACGATGTAGGCAGGCGTCGTCGGCATGCCCATGCCGAGCACGATGCCGGCCATCGCCGTGAGCACGAGCGCCAGCAGCAGCGAGTTCTGCGCCATCGCGATGACGACCTGCGTGAAGACGATGCCCAGGCCCGTGATGGTGACGCAGCCGATGACGATGCCGGCGCAGGCGCAGGCCATGGCCACCGCGAGCGTGTTGCGCGCCCCCTCCTCGAGCGCGCCAAGCACGCTCTTCCAGCCGATGCCGCCGCGTGTGCTGGCGCGCAGCAGGGCCACCGGCAGGCAGGTGAGCGCCGCCACCAGCGCGCACAGGGGCGCCGAGTAGCCGAGGAAGAGGCCGCCCAGGATGACGAGGATGGGGATGAACAGGTGCCCGCGCTGCAGCATCACGTCGCCAAAGCGCGGCAGCTCGCTGCGCGGCACGCCGGCCAGCTTGTACCGCTTGGCCTCGAAGTGCACGGCGAAGAACACGGCCACGTAGTACAGCAGCGCCGGAATGGCCGCCCACAGCGCCACCTGCGCGTACGGCACGGCCAGGAACTCGGCCATCACGAACGCTGCC
Source organism: Rubrivivax sp. (assembly GCA_016790435.1). GTDB lineage: Bacteria > Pseudomonadota > Gammaproteobacteria > Burkholderiales > Burkholderiaceae_C > Rubrivivax. The sequence goes on from JAEUPE010000186.1 coordinate 19,280, forward strand.
GCGCCCATGATGGGCGGCATCAACTGCCCCCCGGTGGAGGCGACCGCCTCCACCGCGGCCGCGAACGGCGGCCGGAAGCCGGTGCGCTTCATCAGCGGGATGGTGATGGGCCCGTCGACCATGACGTTGGCCACCGCGCTGCCCGAGACGGTGCCGAACAGCGACGAGCTCACCACCGCCACCTTGCCCGGCCCGCCGGCCTGGTGGCCGGTGATGGACATGGCGAAGTCCATGAACAGCTGCCCGGTGCCGCTGCGCTCCATGAAGGCGCCGAAGACGACGAAGAGCATGACGTAGGACGCCGAGACACCGAGCGTCGAGCCGAAGATGCCTTCGGTGGAGTAGTACAGCTGCTCCAGCAGCACCGGGAACTTCACCTGCGTGAAGGCGCCCGCGTAGACGAGGAACACCATCGCCGTGAGCGGCAATGCCCAGCCGATGACGCGCCGCGTGCCCTCGAGCACCACGGCCACGCAGATGATGGCGAACGCCGTGGTCCACGGTGTCAGGTCGTCGATGTAGATGATGCGGTTGGTGAGCGCCTGGTAGGTGAAGAAGATGTGCAGCACCGCGCCCCAGCCCAGGGCCAGCAGCGTGAGGTCCCATGCGCGCGCCGCCCAGGCACGAGCGCCGCCTGCGGCGCCGGACGCGCGCAGCGGGTAGAGCAGGAAGACGAGCGTGACCGCGAACAGCAGGTGCGTGCCGCGAAAGATCATCGCCTCGGGCGGGCCGAAGGCGGCGACCCCCATGTGGTAGAGCGACATCGCCACGGCGATGCCGCCCACCACCCAGCGCAAGGCCTGGCGCGTGGGGGTGGTGGCGGCGTTCTCTTCCTGGGCCACGAAGCGGTGACGCGCGAGCGAGTAGCCCGGGCGTCAGCTCAGATCGCGCCCTTTTCCTTGTAGTAGCGCGCCGCGCCCTTGTGCAAAGGCACGCCGATGTCGACGGCCATGTCCTTGGGCGTCAGGCCGGTGATCGGCTTGACCACGGCACTCATGGCGTCGATGTTCTCGGCCATGGCCTTGGTCATGCGGTACACGGTCTCCTCCGCCATGTCGCAGGCGGCGACGATGTGCGTGGAGTAGCCGATGGCCGGCACGTCCTGCGTCTGCTTCGGGTAGGTGCCGGCCTTGATGATGAGCCGGTTGTAGCCGGGGTTGACCTTCTTCAGCGCCGCCATCGTCTTGTCGTCCACCGGCACCAGTGTCACGTCGCGCGCACTGGCCAGGTCCATCACCGCCGAGGCGGGGGCCGTGGTGCCGAGGGTGAACACCTGCGCGTGGCCGTCCTTGAGCAACGAGACGGCATCGGTGTAGGCGGCCTGGAAGTTGACCTTGGCCAGCGACTGGTAGTTCATGCCGTTGGCGTCGAGCACCATCGCGGTGAGGATCTCGGCCGTGTTGCCCTTGGGCTGCGTGACCAGCGTCTTGCCCTTGAAGTCGGCGAAGCTCGCCACCTTGGCGTCGGTCAAGGCCACGACCTGGAAGTACTGCGGGTAGAGGTTGGCCACCTGGCAGACCTTGGTCACCGCCTTCGGGTAAGGCGCCCGGCCGGCCAGGCCGTCGACCGTGGTGCTGCTGTTGGCGAATCCGATGTGCGCCTTGCCTTCGTCGATGCCGCGCACGTTGGCGATGCCGGCGCCGGGCGTGACGGTCAGTGCCAGGCCCGGCACCGCTTTCTCCCACAAGCCCTTGAGCGCGCCGCCCAGCGGCACCCACGAGCCGCCCTGCGGGCCGGTCATGAACGTTGCCTGCTGCGCGGTGGCGGCCAGGGGCAGCAGGGCCAGCGTGGCAATCGCCGCCGCGGTGACGGGGAGGGAACGGAACATGGGCTGTCTCCTTCGTTCGAGCCGGATGGGGCGGGGCGAGTCGTGCAATGCACGCCACCCTCGCACCCTTGGCGCCGGCACGGCGGCCAGGGCCAGGGGTACCGTCCAGTCTAGGGGCTCGAACGCCCGCCGCTTCTCGTGGCTTGCCCTCACTGCCGCGGCACGTCGGCCGGGCGGAGGCGGCCCGGGTCGATCAGAAGCTGTAGCCGATGGCGAAGCTGAGTTGCGGCAGCGCCTTCACCTTGCCCACGCCGTCGCGCAGCTCGGCCGTCTCGCGGTCGACGTCGGCCTGCGCGGCAGGCTGCGCCAGCTGGCCGCGCGGCGTGACGGCCACCTTGGCCTTGCCGATGGAGGCGCCGATGTCCAGCGAGAAGCGCAGGCCGCTGGCCGCCTGGTGCCCCCAGCCGAAGCCGACATAGGGCGTGGTACTCGGGAACTTGACCTCGACGCCGAGCCCGTCGCCCGGACCGAGCACGTAATTCGTGCCGCCGACGTTGATGGTGGTGCCGGCACCCGAGGCGTCGAGCGTCAGCTTGTACTGGTTGGAAGTGGCGCCGAGCGTGACGCGGAAGCCGCCGGCGAAGGGGTACAGGTCGACGAGCACGGCGCCGCGGTTGGCCTTGAGCTTGGCCTGGTAGGCAATGCCCTCTTCGGTGGTGGTCTCGCTGCGCGAGCCGAGGGTGACGAAGTCGCCGCGCACGCCGAGCCAGTCGTTGATCGGTTGGGCGTAGCCCAGGCCCACGCCCGGCAGGCCGATCAGCACGTACACCTCGCCGGCCTGCGCGGAGACGGCACAGGCGGCCAGCAGGGCGGACGGCAGCGCATGGCGAAGGGCACGGCGGACGGTAGAACGGTGAGCGGAACGGCGGGCGGAACCAGGAGAGGGCATGAAGAACCTCGAGCGATGACAGCGAAGCCGCGACGATGCCAAAGCGCCCCGCGACCGGTGCCACGCGGGCGGCGGCGCCACAGGGTGCCGTGACCGCCGTCACGGCAGGATTGCCGAAGTGCCCTGCCCGGCGCAGCGCCCGCCGGCGCCAACGGCAGAGCGTCTGGCGGCTCAGCGCCCGGCGGCCACGCCGGCGCGCCCGAGCATCACCTGCAGCAGCACGTCGCAGCCGGCGGCCAGGTGCTCGGCTTTCGCGTCCTCGATCTCGTTGTGGCTGATGCCGTCCTTGCAGGGCACGAAGATCATGCCGGTGGGTGCCAGGCGGGCCATGTGCACGGCGTCGTGCCCGGCGCCGGAAACGATGCGCATGCACGAATGGCCAAGGCGCGCGGCCGCCTGCTCCACCGCCGCGACGCACCCGGCATCGAAGGGTTGCGCCGGATAACCCGACACCGGCTGCAGCGTGATCGACAACCCCGTCTGCCCCGACAGGCGCCGCGCGCAGGCGTGCAGTTCGGCGTCCATCTCGTCGCAGAGCGCGTCGCTGGCATTGCGCAGGTCGACCGAGAAGCGCACGCGCCCCGGGATGACGTTGCGGCTGTTGGGGTGCACGAGCACCTGCCCCACGGTGCCCCGGCCCTGCGGCGGGTGTCGGTGCGCGATGGCCACCACCTCGTGCATCAGGCCGATGGCCACCTGCAGCGCGTCGCGCCGCAGCGCCATGGGCGTGGGACCGGCGTGCGCCTCCATGCCGGTGACGACGCAGTCGTACCAGCGGATGCCGAGCACGCCGATGACGGCGCCGATGGTGATGCCGGCGTCTTCCAGCACCGGGCCCTGCTCGATGTGGGCTTCGAAGTACGCGCCGATGGGATGGTCGGCACCGGGCACGGCCGCGCCGAGGTAGCCGATGCGCTGCAACTCGTCGCGCACGCTGCGGCCTTCAAGGTCGGCGGCGGCGTGGGCGTGCGCCAGCGGCACGGCGCCGGCGAAGACGCCCGAGCCCATCATCACCGGCACGAAGCGCGAGCCTTCTTCGTTCGTCCAGAACACCACCTCGATGGGCGCCTCGGTCTCGATGCCATGGTCGTTGAGCGTGCGCACCACCTCCAGCGCCGCGAGCACGCCGTAGTTGCCGTCGAACTTGCCGCCCGTGGGCTGCGTGTCGATGTGGCTGCCCGAGACGACGGGCGCGAGCGACGGGTTGCGGCCGGCGCGGCGCATGAAGACGTTGCCGATGGCGTCCACCTGCACCGCCAGGCCGGCCTCGCGCGCCCACTGCACGACGAGGTCGCGGCCTTCGCGGTCGGTGTCGGTGAGGGCAAGGCGGCACACGCCGCCTTTCTCGGTGGCGCCGATGCGCGCCAGCGCCATCAGCGAGGACCACAGCCGGTCGGCATCGATGCGCAGGGTTTCGGCGGTGGGCAGCATGGAGCCAGCATAACGCCGGCGCTGGCTAAACTGCCGTGCACCCGCCGCCGCCGGCATCCACGCATCGCAGGCCATGCACGCCATCCACGCAGGCAATTTCCTCCTCCAACGGGATCGATGGGTGGGACGCTCGCTGCGCGGCGCCGCGCAGCGGTCGGTCGAAACGCCGCTGAAGGCGCTCGGAGCGCTCGTGGCGCTCGCGGCCCTTCATGCCCGCTCGGCCCTGTCGACCTTGTCGGCACTCGGCGTGGCGGCGATCGTCGCTGCTTCTCCCGCGCAGGCCACCTCGCTGCGCATCGCCAGCGCCTTCGACCCGCAGACGATGGACCCGCATGCGCTGGCGCTGCTGTACCACTCGCGCATCGCTTTCCAGGTGCACGAGAGCCTGGTCGGCCGCGACGAGAAGTTCAAGACCGAGCCGGCGCTGGCCACCGCGTGGCAGATGACGAGCCCCACCACCTGGCGCTTCAGGCTGCGCCCGGGCGTCAAGTTCCACGACGGCAGCGCCTTCACCGCCGACGACGCCGTGTTCTCGCTCGAGCGCACGATGGCGCCGCCCTCGCAGCGCGCCTTCCAGCTCAAGGGCGTGAAGGCGGTGAAGAAGGTCGACGAGCTGACCATCGAGTTCCAGCTCGAGGCGCCCGACGCGGTGCTGCCCGAAAAGCTGCAGTTCATCTCCATGATGAGCAAGGCCTGGGCCGAAAAGCACGGCGTGGTCAAGGCGCAGGACTTCAATGCCAAGCAGGAGACCTACACGGTGCGCAACGCCAACGGCACCGGGCCGTTCCGGCTGGAGAGCTTCCAGCCCGACGTGCGCGTGCTGTTGAAGCGCCACGACGCCTGGTGGGGCTGGGCCGAGAAAGGCGCCGACGGCAAGCCGCGCCACGGCAACCTCACCGAGGTGAGCTTCGTGCCCATCCGCAGCGACGCCACGCGCCTGGCGGCGCTCGCCTCGGGCGAGATCGACCTCGTCATGGACCCGCCCTACCAGGACATCACGCGGCTGAAGTCCGACGCGCGCATCGC
>JAEUPE010000202.1 GCA_016790435.1 Rubrivivax sp.
GCCCACCAGCGTGCGGGCACCGATCGCCTGGTCGCGGTAGCTGAAGATGACCGAACGCGTGCGCACGACCCAGGCGCGCAGCGTCATCGACTCGACGTTGATGACGCTGCGTTCGCTGCGCACGCGGTCGGTGAACTGCGCACCCAGGCCCACCTGGGCGCGCGCGAACGAGCCGCTGAAGTCGAGCCAGGTGAGCGTGCTCTCGAAGTCGAGCCGCCCCCACAGCAGGTGCGCCACGCGCAGGCCGTAACCGCCGACGACGATGAAGATGAAGCCGATGGAGGCCGGCGACCAGCTCTCCGGCAGGCCGGTGCTCAACTGCCGGCCCATGTAGAGCCACAGCCCCGCGCCGACGACCGTGAGCAGCACGCCCAGCGCGTCGAGCGCAGCCAGCCAGTAGAAGCGCGGGAAGGCGAGGCAGGTGCTCCAGTCCATCTTGCGCACGGCCTGCGGCGGCATCGGCTGCGTCTCTTCGAGCGCGACGCCGGCGAAGTTGCCGGCTTCGCGCGTCGGCTCCACCACTGGCGGCTGCCAGATGTAGCGGCGGTTGGGGATGTTCTGCGTCCAGCGGCGCTGGAGCTCGCGGTCCACCTCCTGCATCAGCAGGTTGGGGTCGGCGTTGAAGCTGACGGCCGCCTGGTCGTTGGCGGTGCTGGCCGGCGGCGGCTCGTCGACATGCGCCTGGCCGGCGACGAGGCCGAGCGCCTCGATGACGACGCTCGCGAGCAGCAGCACGAGCGCGATGCGCGGCAGCGCCAGCGCCACCAACCAAGCCGGTTGCGGCAGCGAGGCCGCCACGCGGCCGATGAGCACGGTGCCGACGAGGCCGAACACCAACAGCACCGCCAGCCCCACCGGCCCCAGTGCCACGGTGCCGCGCGGGCCGGCGATGTAGGTGCGCAGGATCATCACGCTGCCGAGCACCAGGTACACCAGAGCGGCCAGCGATTGCGCGGCCGGGTTCGGCGTGATCAACAGCGTGATCATGAACAGCACCAGCAGCCCGCCCGAGGCCAGCAGGTTGGCGAAGCGCACCTGCACGTAGTCGCGCAGCATGCGCGGCGCAGTGACGAGGTGGCGCGAGATCGAGTAGAGGATGCCGTTCAGCGCGCCCTGCGGCTCCACCAGCGCGATGGCGCCATGGCGCAGCTGCTCGACGAGCGCCTGCGCGCCGGCGCCGGTGCCGCTCGTCTCGCGCGCCACCTCGGCGGCCAGCGAAGGCGGCTGGCCGCGCCCGAAGAAGACGCGCAACTGGCGCGCCGCCCGGGCGAGCTCCAGGATGCCCAGCAGCACGAGCACCGCGCCACCCACCACCAGCAGCACGAAGGCGCCTTGCGCGGCGTTCGCGCGCTGCACCTGCACCTCGGCACCTGCGCCGCGCGCCAGCACCAGCAGCAGGATGCCGGCGACCAGCAGCACCACGCCGCGTGCAGCGAGAAACTGGTTCTCGATGCGGTACGGGTTCGGAAAGTCGAACGTCGCACCCTGGGTGCTGTACTCGAATGCCATGCCCCGCCCCGCCTCGTCGTTGGAGCGAGCGATTCTGCCCGAGGGCTCCGTGGCGCGCGCGCCCTCGCCGCGCCCGGCGCACTCGCACAGCGCTGCGGCTCAGCCGAGTGTCATCAGGCTCGCGTTGCCGCCTGCGGCGGCCGTGTTGATGCTCAACGAGCGTTCGATGACGAGGCGCTCCAACGGCACGCGCGCCTCCCCACGCGCGAGCCCGGTGAGGCCGACGATGGGGCCATCGCGGCGCGCCAGCGCCGCCGCCGTGGCGCGCAGCGCTGCGGCTTCGCCGTGCTGCAGCACGGCGTCGAAGTGGGTACTGGCCGAGGTCCAGTCCTGCGCCAGCGCGATGCGCTCGCGCACGTCGGCCGGCAGCCGCTCGCGCAGCGCCTGCGCACTCGCCGGCCAGAGTGCCCGGCTGCCGACGGCGAGCACGGCGGCGAGTTGCGCCAACCGGTCCGCCTCGCCGACGGGGCCCTCGGGCGCGAGGCACAGCACGGCTTCGCGCGGCAGCACGACGTAGAGGTTGGCCTCGCCTGTCGGCCCGGGCAGCGCGTGCCAGATACCCGCCGGCGACTCGGCCGCCGCCTGGTCGCATTGCGCAGCCAGCACGGCGTGGCCCTGCGCCACCGCCCAACCGCGCAGCGCGTCGAGCGCCTCGGCGGCGCCGGCGTCTTGCATGGCCTCGACGCCGACGCCACGCACCGGCGGAAGGCTCGCCCGGCCGGACTGGGCCACCGCCAGGCGCGCAGCCTGCACCGGCCGCTCGGCCAGCAGACGCAGCAGGTACAGCGGGCCACCCGCCTTGGGGCCGGTGCCGCTCAGGCCCTCGCCGCCGAAGGGCTGCACACCCACCACCGCGCCGACGACGTTGCGGTTGACGTAGACGTTGCCGGCGCGCGCGGCGTCGAGCACCTGCGCCACCGTCTCGTCGATGCGCGTGTGCACGCCCTGCGTCAGGCCGTAGCCGGTGCCGTTGATGGCCTCGAGCGTCTGCGGCAGCTGTTCTCGCGCGTAGCGCAGTACGTGCAGCACGGGGCCGAATACCTCGCGCTCGAGGTCGGCCACGCGGTCGAGCTCGATGACGGTGGGCGCGACGAAGTGGCCCGCCTCGCATCGCCCGTGGGCCGCATCATCCAGCGGCAGGCGCCACACACGGCGCCCGCGCGCCGACATCGCCTGCACATGCCGCTCGATGCCCTGGCGCGCCTCATCGTCGATGACTGGCCCGACGTCGGTGGCAAGAGAGCGCGGGTCCCCAAGACGAAGCTCCTGTACCGCCCCCTGCAGCATGCCGAGCACGCGATCGGCCACGTCGTCCTGCACACACAGCAGGCGCAGCGCTGAGCAGCGCTGGCCGGCGCTGTCGAAGGCCGAGCTGACGATGTCGGCCACCGCCTGCTCGGCCAGCGCCGAGCTGTCCACCACCATCGCGTTCTGGCCGCCTGTCTCGGCGATCAACGGCACCGGCCGGCCATCGTCGGTGAGGCGGCCGGCCAGCGTGCGCTGGATCAGTCGGGCCACCTCGGTGCTGCCGGTGAAGAGCACGGCGTGCACGCGCGCATCGGCCACGAGCGGCGCACCGACGGTTTCGCCGCGGCCGGGAAGCAATTGCAGCGCGCGGCGCGGCACGCCCGCCTCGTGCAGCGCACGCACGGCCGCCGCGGCCACGAGCGGCGTCTGCTCCGCGGGTTTGGCGAGCACGACGTTGCCCGCCGCCAGCGCCGCCGCCACCTGGCCGGTGAAGATGGCGAGCGGAAAGTTCCACGGGCTGATGCACACCACCGGCCCGAGCGGCTTGTGCGTGGCGTTGTCGAAGTCGCGCGCCACCTCGGCGGCGTAGTAGCGCAGGAAGTCGACGGCCTCGCGCACCTCGGCGATTGCGTTCGCACAGGTCTTGCCGGCCTCGCGCACGAGCAGCGGGATGAGCGCCATCGTCTGGCCCTCCAGCGCGTCCGCCGCGCCACGCAGGCACGCCGCGCGTTCGGCCGGTGCAACCTCAGCCCAGGCCGCAGCCGCCGCGGCCGCCGCGTCGAGCGCCGCGAGCACATCGTCGGTGGTGGCTTCGCGCACTTGGCCGACGATGTCGGCGCGGTCGGCTGGGTTGCGCACGGGCTGCCAGTGGGCAGAGCCCGGCGCTTCTTGCGGGCCGCCCGGACGATCGCCCGTGCGTTCGTCTCGCCGCGCGGCGGCCTGCCCGCCACGCTGCACACCTCGGCCTTCTGCGCCATGCGCTGCACCCAGCAGCGGCTCGGCCCGCCAGCCCGCATCGCCACGCGCCGCGTCGTCGGCGAAGGCCCGCGCCAGTGCCGCCAACGTTCTCTCATCGGCGAGGTCGAGACCGCGCGAGTTGGCGCGTTCGTCACCGTAAAGCTGCGCCGGCAGCGAGATAGCCGGGTGCGGTGCCCCCGTCACGCCTTCGCGTTCGGCCGCAGCCCGCACCACGGCGACCGGGTCTTGCACGAGGTCCTCCAGCACGATGTTCTCGTCGGCAATGCGGTTGACGAACGAGGTGTTGGCGCCGTTCTCGAGCAGGCGCCGCACGAGGTAGGCGAGCAGCGTGTCGTGCGTGCCCACCGGGGCATAGATGCGGCACGGCCGGCCCAGCTTGCCCTCGGCGGGCGAGCCCACCACCTGCTCGTACAGCGGCTCGCCCATGCCGTGCAGGCACTGGAATTCGTACTGGCCCGGCTTGTACCGGTCGGGCCCGGCCAGTTCGTGGATGGCGGCCAGGCTCATCGCGTTGTGCGTGGCGAACTGCGGGTACACGGCATCGGGCGCCGCGAGCAGCTTCTTCGCGCAGGCGACGTAGGCCACGTCGGTGTGCGGCTTGCGGGTGTAGACGGGATAGCCGGCCTGGCCATCGATCTGGGCGCGCTTGATCTCGCTGTCCCAGTAGGCGCCCTTGACGAGCCGGATCATGAGGCGGTGGCCGCTGCGGCGCGCCAGGTCGACGAGCCAGTCCACCACCGCCGGGCAGCGCTTCTGGTAAGCCTGGATGACGAAGCCGATGCCGTGCCAGCCCGCGAGCTCGGGCTCGAAGCACAGGCGCTCGAGCAGTTCGAGCGAGAGCTCGAGGCGGTCGCTCTCCTCGGCGTCGATGTTGAGGCCGATGTCGTGCCGCCGCGCCAGCCGCGCCAGCTGCACGAGGCGCGGGTAAAGCTCGGCCAGCACGCGCGCCACCTGCACGCGCGCATAGCGCGGATGCAGCGCCGAGAGCTTGATCGAGATGCCCGGGCCGTCGACGACGCCGTTCCAGGCCGGCCCGGCCGCCGTGCGTTGCGCCGCTTGCGCCACCGCAGCCTGGCCGATGGCGTGGATCGCTGCCTCGTAGGCGGCGAAATAGCGTTCAGCGTCGGCGGCGGTCATCGCGGCCTCGCCGAGCATGTCGTAGCTGAAGCGGAAGCCCTGCGCCTCGCGCTCGCGCGCGTTGGCGAGCGCCTGCTCGATGGTCTCGCCGGTGACGAACTGCTCGCCCATGAGGCGCATCGCCATGTCCACGCCCTTGCGGATGAGCGGCTCGCCGCCGCGCGTCACCACCCGCCGCAGCGTCGAGGTGAGGCCCGTGTCGCTGTGCGTGGCCACGAGCTTGCCGGTCAGCAGCAGGCCCCAGGCGGCAGCATTGACGAAGAGCGACGGACTCTGCCCGAGGTGCTGCTGCCAGTTGCCGGCGGCGATCTTGTCGCGGATGAGCGCGTCGCGAGTGGCCGCATCGGGGATGCGCAGCAGCGCCTCGGCCAGGCACATCAGCGCCACGCCCTCGGCCGAGCTGAGCGCGAACTCCTGCAGCAGCCCCTGAACGAGCCCGGCGCGGCCGCCCTCGCGCGAACGCTCGCGCACGCCGCGCGCAATGCGCAAGGCCAGCGCCTGGGCGTGGGCCGCCTGGACGGGCGTCAGCTCGGCCCGGCGAAGCAGGCCGGGCACCAACTCGGGCTCGGGCGTGCGCGTGAGCGCCGTGATGGCGGCGCGCAGCGGCGAGTCGGTCAACACCGGGGTCAGCGGGTCGGGTGTCATGGCTTTGCGATGGTAGGGCGCGCGGCCTTGACCGGGCCGCGAGCCGGGTCACGCGCTTTGCGTTGGCGCCGTCAGGCCCGTTGCCGTTGACCCGCTAGCCCATTGACCCGTTGGCCTCGTGGCCCCGTCGGCCCCGTGCGCCCCGTTGGCCTCCATGCGAAACCGGCCCGCGAAGCCTCGCCGCCGCGACCCTCGCGCGGCGTAGCAAGCCCGGCCGCCGAGGCGGCGGCCGCAGTCAGGCCTCGACCTTGAGCGCCCCGCGGCGGATCTGGTCGCGCTCGAGGCTCTCGAACAGGGCCTTGAAGTTGCCCTCGCCGAAGCCCTCGTCGGCCTTGCGCTGGATGAACTCGAAGAAGACGGGGCCGAGCAGCGTCTCGCTGAAGATCTGCAGCAGCAGCTTCTTCTGCCCGCCTGCGGTGGAGCCGTCGAGCAGGATGCCGCGCGTCTGCAAATCCTTCACCGGCTCGCCGTGGCCGGGCACGCGCTCCTCGAGCATCTCGTAGTAGACGTCGTTGGGCGCCGTCATCAACGGGATGCCGGCCATCTGCAGCGAGTCGACGGTGCCGATGAGGTCGTCGGTGAGAAGCGCGATGTGCTGGATGCCCTCGCCGCTGAACTTCATCAGGAACTCCTCGATCTGCCCGGTGCCGCCCTTGCCCGACTCCTCGTTGAGGGGGATGCGGATGAGGCCGTCGGGCGCCGTCATGGCGCGGCTCGTGAGGCCGGTGTACTCGCCCTTGATGTCGAAGTAGCGGATCTCGCGGAAGTTGAACAACCGCTCGTAGAACGCACCCCAGAAGGCCATGCGGCCGCGGTAGACGTTGTGCGTGAGGTGGTCGATGATCTTCAGGCCGTGCCCGCGCGGATGGCGCGAGGCCGGGTCGGCGTACGCGGGCAGGAACTCGAAGTCGATGTCGTAGATGCTCTTGCCGTCTTCGTAGCGGTCGATGAGGTACAGCGCCGCCCCGCCGATGCCCTTGATGGCCGGCAGGCGCAGCTCCATCGGCCCGGTGGGCACCTCGATGGGCTGCGCGCCGAGCTCGAGCGCGCGCGCATAGGCCTTGTGCGAATCCCGCACGCGGAAGGCGAGCGCACAGGCGCTCGGCCCGTGCTCGGCGGCGAAGTAGCCCGCCAGGCTGCGCGGCTCGCGGTTGACGATGAAGTTGATGTCGCCCTGGCGGTACAGCAGCACGTCCTTGCTGCGGTGGCGGGCGACGAGGCTGAAGCCCATCTTCTCGAAGAGCGGCTCGAGCACGTTGGGCGCGGGCGAGGCGAATTCGACGAACTCGAATCC
>JAEUPE010000205.1 GCA_016790435.1 Rubrivivax sp.
CTCGACCGTGCCCATCTCGCGCATGTACATGCGCACCGGGTCGGTGGTGCGGCCGAACTCGCTGTCCACCGTGGACAGGGCCGCCTCGGCGGCTTCTTCGGCTTCTTCGTCGGTGGCGGTGGCGGTGGTGCCACCGGCCACCAGCAGCGTGGCCGCGTCCGGGGCCTGCTCGTACACCGCGATGCCCATGTCGTTCAGCATCGAGACGATGGCCTCGAGGATTTCCTCGTTGATCAGGCGCTCGGGCAGGTGGTCGTTGATTTCCTGGTGCGTGAGGAAGCCGCGCGTCTTGCCCATCTTGATGAGCGTCTTCAGCTCCTGGCGGCGCTTGCTGGCTTCTTCTTCGGTGAGGGTCGTCTCCTCGAGCCCGAACTCGCGCATCAGCGCGCGCTCCTTGGCGCGGCTGACCTTCATGCGCAGCGGCTTGGCCTTCTCGGCTTCCGCGACCTCGACCACGGCCTCTGGTTCGACCTCCGCTTCGCCTTCGATGTCGGCCTCGATGTCGGCCAGGTCCACGTCGTCGCCGGCGGCCTTGGCCTCGGGGCCCTTCTTGGCGCCCTTGCCCTTGGCCTCGGGCTTGGCGGCAGCCGCCTTCCCGGGCTTGGCGGGTGCCTTGGCCTCGGGCTTCTGCGCCTTGGCCGGGGCCTTCTCGGCGGGCTTGGCCGGCGTCTTGGCCGCAGGGGCAGGCTTGGCGGCCGGTTTTGCCGGCTGTGCCGCGGGCTTGGCCTTGCCGTCCTTGGCATGGTACTTGGCCTGATGGTCCTTCGCGTCCTTGGACTTGGCGGCGGGCTTGGCAGGCTGGGCGGCGGGCTTCTTGGGAGTGGTCATGCGATTCCTTCGGGCGGAGCTTCAGGCGGATCGGTCAGCTCGTTCGACATCGTGGGGCGGGCCCAGGCCACAGGCAAGCAACTGCGAAGGTGCCTGCCGAGCGCTCGCCCACGCCGAGGGTCGGCGCGATGCACGCCAACCCTGGACATCGGTTTACGCATGAGACCCGAGCCGGCAAGCTCGCGTGACTGTTGGGAATGCAGCCCTTGCGGGTGGGGGGTTGACCGGTTTGACCCTTGTCGAGGGTGGTCGGGGCCCGGAGGTGCTGATGTCACTCTTGCCGCTGCGAAGAACAGCGGATTATACCTATCGCTGCCCAGCCGTCGATGGGCGGATGGCGGTCGATGCCGAGGCGGCGAGCCCGCGCCGCGCGGCTCAGCCGGCGGATCCGCCGGAGCTGGTGGCCGGCGGCGCCGCATCGGCGCGAAGCGCCGCCTTGTGCTCGGCAATGCGTTGGTGCACGCCGCGCAAGCGCTCCAGCGGCTCGCGGCCGATGCCCCCTTCCGGCCCAGCCGTGCTCGTGGCGATCAGTTGCCGCGACTCGGCCTCGAGGCGTTCGATCCACAAGCGGTGAAGCACCCGTTCGAGATCGGCGAAGGGCTGCTGTTGGTCTTCTGCCGCCGCGGCCTCGACCCAAGCCGTCGCCTCCGCTGCCCAGGGCTCGGCGGCGGCGGCCTGCGCCAGGGCCGCCCAGGTCTGGGCGCCATGCTCGGTGACTTGCCTGTCGAGCCAGGAGACCACCTCGGCCGCCCGGCCGCCCACTTCGTGCAGGAGCTGGTGATCAGCGGCCGGCAGGCGCTCCCACCAGTCGCTGTGCAGGAGCAGGAGCCTGACCGCGAGTTCCGCTGGGGCGGCTGGAGCGCGGCGGCCACGGCCAAGCACGCCTGCTGGGGGTCCCGCCGAGGGCGCGGGCCGGCTCGAGCGCGGTGCCCCGGGTCGCCGCAGGTTCCACAGCATCGCCAGGTCCTCCGTCGCCAGCCGGGCGGCCGCGGCGATCTCGGCGAACAGCTGTTGCCGCAGGGCGCCATCAGGCAGGGCCGACCACAACGGCCGAGCCTGCCCGAGCATGCGCGCGCGCCCTTCGGCGGTGTCCAGGTCCTGCCCCTCGGCGGCCTGCTCGATGAGCTGGCGCGACAACGGCACGGCCGCTGCCACCGCGGCACTGAACGCCTCGGCGCCGAGCTCCCGCACGAAGCTGTCGGGGTCGTGCTCGGTGGGCAGGAAGAGGAACTTGACGCTGCGCAGGTCGGTGGCGTGCGGCAGCGCGGCCTCCAGCGCGCGCGCGGCGGCTCGCCGGCCAGCGGCATCGCCGTCGAAGCTGAAGACCACGGAATCGGAGAAGCGAAAGAGCTTCATCACGTGGTCGGCCGTGCAGGCGGTGCCGAGCGTGGCCACGGCGTTGGCGAAGCCGTGCTGCGCGAGCGCGACCACATCCATGTAGCCTTCGACGACGAGCGCGTAGCCTGCTTCGCGCAACGCCTGCCGCGCCTCGAACAGGCCGTAGAGCTCGCGCCCTTTGCTGAACAGCGGTGTCTCCGGTGAGTTCATGTACTTCGGCTTGCTGTCGTCGAGCACGCGCCCACCGAAGCCGATGACTTCACCGCCGACTCCGCGGATGGGGAACATCACGCGGTTGCGGAACCAGTCGTAGCGGCCCCGATCACTGCCTTCGCCGCCGTGGCCTGCGTCATCGTCGTCGCGAACCCTCACGAGCCCTGCTTCCTCGAGCCGTGGATCGTCGTACTCGCCGAAGACGCCGGCCAGCGAGCGTGAGCCGGGTGGCGCGAAACCGAGGCCAAAGCGCGCCGCGATGGCGCCGGAGAGGCCGCGCCCCTTGAGGTATTCGATGGCCCGCGGGCTCGCCTTGAGCTGCGCGCGGTAGAACTCGGCGGCCTTGGCCAGCAGTTCGCCCAGCGATTGCCGGCGCTGGCGAAGCGTGGTCTGGCGCTCGCGCTCCTCCGGGGTGACGTGCTCCTCGGGCACCGTCATGCTGGCCGCCTGCGCCAGGTCGCGCACCGCTTCCACAAATGACAACCCGAGGTGTTCGGTGAGGAAGCGGATGGCGTTTCCGCCGGCGCCGCAACCGAAGCAGTAGTAGAAGCCCTTGCCGGGCGTGACGGAGAAGCTCGGGCTCTTCTCGGCGTGGAAGGGGCACAGCCCCATCAGGTTGCCGCCGCTCTTCTTCAGCTCGACATGGCGGCCGATCACGACACCGATGTCGGTGCGCGCGAGCAGGTCGTCGATGAAGCCTTGCGGTATCACCGCGGGAGTCTAGGGCTTGGCGCCGCGCTAGGACGCAGCTTGCCCCGTGGCCGGCGCCAGCGCGAAGATGCCGCGGTAATCGCGCACCCAGTGCCCGACGCGGTCGGCGCGCATCGGCGCGGCGATGCCGTTGCCCTGGCCGATGTCGCAGCCCAGTTCCAGCAGGGCGCGGGCCTGGGCTGGCGATTCCACGCCCTCGGCGACCACGGTGCAGTTGAAGGTGCGCGCCAGACCGATGACGCCCTCGACGATGGCGCGGTCGTGCGCATCGTCGAGCATGTGGTGCACGAAACTGCGGTCGATCTTGAGCACGTCCACCGGCAGGCGCTTCAGGTAGGTGAGGGTGGAGTAGCCGGTGCCGAAGTCGTCGAGCGCGAAGCGCACGCCGAGGGCCTGGCAGCGTGCCATCAGCGCCGACGTGGCCTCGATGTCGGCGTGCGCCGCCGTCTCAAGCATCTCGAGCTCAAGCCGTTCGGCGAGCGGCTCCGAGCGCCGCGCGAGCAGGGCCGCGAGGCGCATCGCGAAGTCGGGCTCCTGCAGGTGTCGCGCCGAGATGTTGACACTGACGGAGATGTCCAGCCCGGCGCGCTGCCACTGCACGAGATGGTCCAGTGCCTGTGAGAGCACCCAGTCGCCCACGCGCGCCGACAGGCCCGTGTTCTCGATGAGCGGCAGGAACTGCATCGGCGCGATCAGGCCCTGCTGCGGGTGGTCCCAGCGCAGCAACGCCTCCAGCCCGAGCACGCGGCCGGTGCGCATGTCGACCTTGGGTTGGTAGAAGAGCACGAACTCGTGCAGGTCCAGCGCTTCCTGCACGCGCCCGATGGCCATCACGCGCTCTTCGGTGCGGCGGCGGTTCTCGGGGTCGAAGAAGAGGTAGCCGTTGCGACCGGCCTGCTTGGCGCCGTACATGGCGTGGTCGGCGTGACGCAGCAGCGTGTCGGCGTCGCTGCGGTCGACGGGGTAGATGGTGGCGCCCATGCTCGCGCTCACCTGCACCGGCTCGGCGCCGGGGTCGATGACATACGGCTGCGCCACGACGCGCAGCACGCGTTCGACGGCCAGGCGGGCTTCTTCGATGGTGCCGGCGCGCAGGAGCAGCACGAATTCGTCCCCGCCCAGGCGCGCCGCGGCGTCGGCCCAGTTCTCGCGGCTGCGCAACGCGCTGCGCAGGCGCCCGGCGAGCTCGACGAGCAGGCGGTCGCCGGCGGCATGCCCGTGGCGGTCGTTCACGGGTTTGAAGTGGTCGATGTCGAGATAACACACGACGAGCAGGTAGCCGTCGCGGTCGGTGCTGTGCATTGCCTCGATCAGCAGCTGCGACAGCCGGGCGCGGTTAGGCAGCCGCGTCAGCTCGTCGAAGTGCGCCTGGCGCTCGAGCTGCTCGCGCTGCGCACGCTGCTCGGTGATGTCGGCGATGACGACGACGTGGTAGTCGGGGCGACCCTTGTCGTCGGAATTGCCGGGCACCGTGGAGATGGTGGTCTGCAGCGTCAGCGGTTGGCCGTCGCCGCGCTTCTCGAAGAGCTCGCCGCGCCAACGGCCCTGCTCGCGCAACGACGCCCACATCGCCGCGCGTTGCGCGCGCGCCAGCGGGTCGGCCGGGTCCGGACGCAGCAGCGAGGGCACGCGGCCGAGCATCGCCTCGCGCGTGGTGCCGAGGATGTCGCCGTAGGCGGGGTTGACGTCGAGCGTGCGCATCTCCGCGTCGGTGACGAGCAGGCCCTCATGCAGATGCTGGAAGAGGTTGAGCGACATGCGCTGGCGCTCCAGCGCCTCGTGCCGCTCGTGGATGTCGGCCAAGGTCACGAGCACGCGCGTCGGCTTGTCGGCGGCGTTGCGTTCGGTGACGAGCAACGTGGCTTCGAACCAGCGCCAGCCGCCGGCCTCTGGCAGGCGCAACTCCACCAGGCGGCGGCCGCTGGCGCCGGTTTTCACGGCCTCGACGGCGGCGGCGAGTTGCGGCTGGTCGTCGCGATGCAGTTGCGCCATCCAGGCGGAAGGCTCCCAGCGCCGGGCACGGAAGTGCGTGAGGGCGCGCCAGGCGGCGGAGGCGAATCCGGCTCCAGTGGCCAGGTCCCAATCGGCCACGCCGAGCCGGGATCCGTCCAGGGCCCACTCCCAGCGCTGCGCCTTGCCGGCCCAGGCCACGGCGGCGGCGTGTGCACCCAGCAGCGCGGCCACGCAAGCGGCGCCCCAGACGACGAGTGCGGCGCCGAACTCGGTGCGCAGCGACTCCGTCAGTGGCAGGTCGCGCAGCGCCGTGGCAGCCACCAGCATGCCCAGCAGCGTGGCGCCGGCGGCGAGGGTGAAGTGCCCGCGCAGGCCCAACGCGGCGGCGAGAAGGGGCACGCTGAGTGCCGTGAGCAGCTGCAGCGCGGGGCCCATCTGCGGCAGGGCCCAGAGCGCGGCCAACGCGCCCACGACGGCCAGCAGGGCGAGCAGGGTCTCGCGCCAGTCGGCCTGCGGCTGCAGGGCCTGCAGGACGCGCCTGTCGGTGGCCAGCCCGGCGGCGGCGGCGAGCAGCATGCCGAGCACGAGGATGCCCCAGCCGGCCACGCCGCTCGGCCACCAGAGTTCCGCCTGCGCGGCTGCCACCCAGGCGCTCAGCACCAGCGATGGCGCGGCCGCCGCCAGCGGCACGACGAGCACGAGCGCGCCGACGTCCCGCGCCCGCTCCAGGCGTGCGTCGAATGCCACCAGGCGCAGGAGTCGCACCGCGAAGATGACGGTGGCCGTCAGGGCGAGCACCGCATAGCCGCCCAGCCACAGCCCGTGTGCGCCGCTGGCGAGGGCGGCCACCAGGCCGGCCACCGCCGCCGCAAGCATCGGCCAGCCGAAGCGAAGCACCATGGCCAACGCCAGCCCGGCGGGCAGCGCGACCCAGGTCCAGGGCTCGGCCGGCGGCCAGGCCAGCGCGCCGGCATAGGCCAGGGCCACCGCGGCCAGCGCCACCGTCACCCAGCGCAGCGGCATCAGCGTGCCTGACACCCAGGCCAGCGTGCGCTCGCGCGCGCCGTTGCGTTGCGGTGCGTTGGCCAAGAGTCTTTCGGGTTGGCGTTCGTTCGCCGGTCAGGCGCCGGGCGGCACGTAACCCGCGGGACGCTCGGCGCCCTCGCCGAAGAAATACTGCTCCATCTGCCGCGCCAGGTACTGCCGCGCCCGCGCATCAGCAAGGTTCAGGCGGTTCTCGTTGACGAGCATGGTCTGGTGCTTCTTCCACATCTCGAACGCCTCCTTGCTGACGTTGTCGTAGATGCGCTTGCCCAGGTCGCCAGGGTAGGGGGCGAAGGACAGGCCTTCGGCCTCCTTCTTCAGGTAGATGCAGTTCACCATGCGGGCCATTGGGCACCTCGTTTTCGCGATGTCGGGGTCTCAGACGCGGGGTCTAGACGAGCTTCTTGACCAGCACCTGCGAGCGCCGGTCCCAGTTGTATTTTCGCTTGCGCGCCTCGGGCAGCCAGTCGGGATCCACCTGCGTGAAGCCGCGTTTGATGAACCAGTGCATGGTGCGCGTGGTCAGCACGAACAGGGTCTCGAGGCCGGCGGCGCGGGCGCGCTGCTCGACGCGCTTGAGCAACCGCTCTCCGTCGCCCTGGCCCTGCGACAGCGGGCTCACCGTCAGCGCCGCCATCTCGGCGGTTCGGGCCTCCGGGTAGGGGTGCAGCGCAGCGCAGCCGAAGATGATGCCGTCGTGCTCGATGACCGTGTAGTTGGCGATGTCGCGTTCGATCTCCGTGCGCTCGCGCCGCACGAGCGTGCCGTCACGCTCGAACGGTTCGATGAGCTGCAGGATGCCGCCGACGTCGTCGCTGCTGGCCTCGCGCAGGCTCTCGAGCTTTTCGTCGACGACCATGGTGCCGACGCCGTCGTGCGTGAAGACCTCGAGCAGCACGGCGCCGTCGGTGGCGTAGGGCAGGATGTGCGAGCGCTCGACGCCGCCCTCGCAGGCCCGCACGCAGTAGCGCAGGTAGTGGGCCAGGTCCGTGGGGGCGGTCGGCGCCGGCAGCTGCGCGAGCAGGCGGCGGGCGTCGGCCAGCGCCAGCTCGGTGTCGATCGGGCTCTCGGGGTCGTCCAGCCGTTCGCGGATGCCGGGCACTTCCGTCAGGAAGAGCAGCTTGTCGGCCTGCAGCGCGACGGCGGTGGCCGTGGCCACGTCTTCCATCGTCAGGTTGAAGGCCTCCCCCGTGGGCGAGAAACCGAACGGCGACAACAGCACGATGGCCCCGGTCTCGATGGCGCGCTGGATGGCCGCATGGTCGACGCGGCGCACGAGGCCGCTGTGGATCATGTCGACACCGTCGACGATGCCCACCGGGCGGGCGGTCAGGAAGTTGCCGGAGACCACGCGCACAGTGGCGTTGGCCATCGGCGTGTTCGGCAGGCCCTGGGAGAAGGCAGCCTCGATCTCGAAGCGCAGCTGGCCGGCCGCCTCCTGTGCTGCGTCGAGTGCCACCGGGTCGGTGATGCGCACGCCCTTGTGGTAGCGGGAGACCTGCCCTTTGGCCGCGAGCTGCTCGCTCACCTGCGGACGAAAGCCGTGCACGAGCACGATCTTCAGCCCCATCGCATGAAGGATGGCGAGGTCCTGCACGAACACGTTCAGCTTGCCCGCCGCGATGGCCTCGCCCGCCAGCGCGACCACGAAGGTCTTGCCGCGGTACATGTGGATGTACGGCGCGACGGCGCGGAACCACGGAACGAAGGTGTGCGGGAAGACGAGGCTCATCGGCGGGGCGGTCTGGGGCGCACGGGGAAACCCCGCTGAGGCGCATTCTCGAGTGCCCGCTCATTGTGCCGCAGGGGTGTCCGGCGGCCCCGTGCCGAGCAGGTCGAGCGCGGGCAGGTTGCGCCGAAGTGGCGTTTGAATGGCCCTTGACGCCGCCGTGAGCGCATTCCAGGATCGCGGCCCCAGACCCACAAGCAGGAGGTTCGCGATGAAGAGCTACGAGGATGTGTACAAGACCGCGGGTGCGTTCAGCTGGACCGAGCTGATGACGGCGGACCCAAAAGCCGCCCAGGAGTTCTACGGCCGCCTGTTCGGCTGGAAGTTCGACACGATGAACATGGGCCAGGGCGACTATCACGTCGTCAAGACCGATGGCACGGCGGTGGGTGGCATCATGGGCATTCCCCCCGAATCCCAGGGCATGCCGACAGCCTGGAGCGCCTACGTGACGGTGGCCGATGCCGACGCGGCGGTCGAGAAGTGCAAGTCGCTCGGAGGCAAGGTGTGCGCCGGCCCGATGGACGTGCCCAATGTTGGCCGTTTCGCCGTGTTGCAGGACCCACAGGGCGCGGTGTTCAACGTCATGGCGTATTCGCCACCGGCCAACTGACGCCCGGCCGGCAAGGGTACCGGCGCCCGCCGCGGGCGCGCAGATAATGCGCGCCCCATGACGAACCCCCGGCCCGCCGGCGGCCGAGCGGCGCGGGCCGACCCACCGGCACGGCCCGTCGCGGCGGCCACGCCGCTGCCGCCCATCACCTATCCCGAAGCGCTGCCGGTCAGCGCGCGCCGCGCCGAGATCGCGCAGGCGATGCGCGAGCATCCGGTCATCATCGTCAGCGGCGAGACGGGCTCGGGCAAGACGACACAGTTGCCGAAGATCGCGCTCGAACTCGGGCGCGGTCGCGGCGCGGGTGGCCGCGGCCTCATCGGCCACACGCAGCCGCGCCGCATCGCCGCCAGCAGCGTGGCCAAGCGCATCGCCGAAGAGCTCAAGACGCCGCTCGGAGAGATCGTCGGCTTCAAGGTCCGCTTCCAGGACCGCCTGCAGCCCGGCGCCAGCGTCAAGGTGATGACCGACGGCATCCTGCTCGCCGAGACGCAGGGCGACCCGCTGCTCAAGGCCTACGACACGCTCATCATCGACGAGGCGCACGAGCGCAGTCTCAACATCGACTTCCTGCTCGGCTACCTGCGCGAGATCCTGCCGCGCCGGCCCGACCTGAAGGTGGTGGTGACATCGGCGACGATCGACGCCGAGCGCTTCGCGCAGCACTTCGCCTCGGCGCGCGGCCCAGCGCCGGTGATCACGGTGAGCGGGCGCCTCTTCCCGGTCGAGCAACGCTGGCGGCCGTTCGAGGACAGCCGCGATTTCGGCCTCGACGACGCGGTGAGCGACGCCGTGGACGAACTCTGGCGCGGCCCGGGCGACCGCGGGGACATCCTCGTCTTCCTGCCCGGCGAGCGCGAGATCCGCGACTGCGCCGAGCATCTGCGCCGCCATCTGGCGCAAGCCGCCCGCGGGGGCGTGGTGCCCGAGGTGCTGCCGCTTTTCGCCAGGCTCTCGCAGGCCGAGCAGGACCGCGTCTTCACGCTGGGCAACGGAAGGCGGATCGTGCTGGCGACGAACGTGGCCGAGACCTCGCTCACCGTGCCGGGCATCCGCTACGTCATCGACAGCGGCCTGGCGCGCGTCAAGCGCTACAGCTTCCGCAACAAGGTCGAGCAACTGCTGGTCGAGCCGATCAGCCAGGCGGCGGCCAACCAGCGCGCCGGGCGCTGCGGGCGCGTGGCCGACGGCGTATGCATCCGCCTCTACGAAGAGAAGGAGTTCACCGGGCGCCCGCGTTTCACCGACCCCGAGATCCTGCGCAGCTCGCTGGCCGGCGTCATCCTGCGCATGAAGGCGCTGCACCTGGGCCGGGTGGAGGACTTCCCGTTCCTCGAGCCGCCGCCGCGCAAGGCCATCGCCGACGGCTACGCCTTGCTGGCCGAGCTCGGCGCGGTGGACGACGACAACGAGCTCACGCCCATCGGCCACGAGCTCGGGCGCCTGCCGCTCGACCCGCGCGTCGGCCGCATGATCCTCGAGGCGCGCGAGCGGCAGTCACTGGCCGAGGTGCTCGTTATCGCTTCGGCTCTGAGCGTGCAAGACGTGCGCGACCGGCCGCTCGAGCAGCAGCAGGCCGCCGACCAGAAGCACGAGCCCTTCGACGACGAGAAGAGCGAGTTCATGGGCACGGTGGCCCTGTGGAAGTGGATCGAAGCCGGACGCGGCGTGCACGGCCACGCAGCCGTGGGCGAGCAGGCGCAGCGCGTCGACCAGCACAAGCTCAGCAACCGGCAGCAGGAGCAGCGGCTGCGCGAGCACTTCATCAACCCGCGGCGGGTGCGCGAGTGGCGCGACATCCACGCCCAGCTGCACACCGTGGTGGCCGAGAACGGCTGGCGCCTCAATGGATCGCCGGCCACCTACGAGCAGGTGCACCTGGCGCTGCTGGCCGGCCTGCTGGGCAACATCGGCCTCAAGGCCGACGACGACGACTGGTACCTCGGCGCGCGCGGCATCAAGTTCTGGCGCCACCCGGGCGCGAACCTGGCGAAGAAACCGGGCCGCTGGATCGTCGTGGCGGAGCTGGTGGAAACGACGCGGCTCTTCGGTCGCGGCATCGCTGCGATCGAGCCGCAGTGGATTCCCCCGCTGGCCGGGCACCTTCTGAAGAAGCAGCTGCTCGAGCCGCATTGGGAAAAGAAGGCCGGCGAGGTGGTGGCGCTGGAACGGGCGACGCTCTACGGCATCGTGGTCTACAGCAACCGGCGCGTGAACTACGCGCTGGTGGACCCGGCCGGCGCGCGCGAGATGTTCATCCGCGAGGCGCTTGTCGCCTCGCTCTCGGAGCCGGACGCCTGGGACGCGAGGCACCCGTTCATGGCCCACAACCGCCGTTTGCTGCGCGAGGTGCAGGAGCTCGAGCACAAGGCGCGGCGGCAGGACGTGCTCGTGGACGAGGGGCTGATCCACGCCTACTACGACGCCCAGCTGCCAGCCGACGTGAACGGCGGCTCGAGCTTCGAGCGCTGGTATCGCGAAGGGCTGAAACGCGAGCCCCGGCTGCTGATGCTGACGCGCGAGGAGCTGATGCGGCACGAGGCAGCGGGCATCACCACCGAGGCCTATCCGAAGCAGATCCGCCTAGGCGGCATCGACTGCGCAGCCACCTACTTGCACGAGCCGGGCGATGCGCGTGACGGGCTCACCGTGACGGTGCCGATCTACGCCCTCAACCAGGTGAGCGAGGAGCGCTGCGAGTGGCTGGTGCCCGGCATGCTGGCGGCCAAGGTGCAGGCATTGGCCAAGAGCCTGCATCAGCGGCCGCGCTCGCGCCTGGTGCCACTGCCCGAGTTCGCACAGGCGTTCTGCGACGAGGTGCCGTTCGCGCAGGGAAGCCTCGTTGAAGCACTCCTGAAGGTGGTGCGTGAACGCACGCAGCTGCCGGTCCAGCGCGGCGACTTCAAGGCCGAGCAGCTGAGCCCGCACCTGTTCATGAACTTCGTGGTCGTGGACGAGCACGGGCGCCAGCTCGGCATGGGGCGCGACCTGGCGGCACTCAAGGCGCAGTGGGGTTCCAAGGCGCGCAGCGCCTTCCAGGCGCTGGCGGCGCTGCGTTCCGACGCTGCCACGCTGGAGCGCGAGGCGCAGGGGCCGGGTTCGCCGCGGCGCGAACACGGAAAGGAGGAGGTCCGGCCAACGGGTGGCGTGCGCGCCGAGATCGCGCCTGCCAGCGCGCCGCCGGCAGCCGAAGCGCCCCGCGAGGCCGAGCGCCACGTGGGCTGGACGTTTGGCGAGCTGCCTGAACTGATGGAGGTGCGCCGCGGGAGCCAGGTGATGGTCGGGTTCCCGGCGCTCGTCGACCAAGGCGATGCCGTGGCCGTGGAGGTGTTCGACGAGCCGGAGGTCGCGGGGCGGCGGCACTGCATCGGGTTGCGTCGCCTCTTTGCCCTGCAGTTGCGCGAACCGCTGAAGTTCCTGGAGAAGAACATTCCGGATCTGCCCGCGATGGCGGCGCAGTACATGGCCCTCGGCACGCTCGAGGAGTTGCGGGCGCAGATCGTCGACGTCGCGCTGGATCGGGCATTCCTGGCCGATCCCCTGCCTACCGACGAGGTGGGGTTCAGAAAGCGCCTGGAGGAGGGCCGCGCGCGGCTGAACCTCATCGCCCAGGAGGTGGCGCGGCAGGCCGCGACCGTGCTCGGCGAGCACGCCGCCGCGCTGCGCAAGGTGCGCGACAGCAAGCCGCCTCGCGAGGTGGCCGAGGACGTGGCCTCGCAGCTGCAGCGGCTGGTGGGCAAACGATTTCTGGTCGAAACGCCCTGGGCGCAGCTGCAGCACCTGCCGCGTTATCTGCGCGCGGTCGTGCTGCGCCTGGACAAGCTGCGTGGGGATCCGGCGCGCGATCTGGCGCGCATGGCCGAGCTGCGGCCGCTCGAGCAACGCTGGCTGCGACGTCAGTCCGACCTGCGCGGTGCCGCGCACGCGCGCCTCGCCGAATACCGCTGGCTCCTCGAAGAGCTGCGGGTGAGCCTTTTCGCGCAGGAACTGCGCACGCCGCAACCCGTGAGCGCAAAGAGGCTGGACAAGGTCTGGTCGCAGATCGACGGTTGAGCCGCCGCCGCGGTCCCAGTTGATCCATCGCAAATGACAATGATTCGCACTTGCGGTACGATGAGCCGTCACTGACTCAGTCCCGGCCGCCGCGCCGATCGCTCCATGAAAGCTCTCGCAACCCTCAAGCCAGCGCTGCTGGCCGCCGCACTCTCCGTGCTGGCCGCGCTCCCAGTCACCGCACAGGAGCGGGTCCTGAACCTGTACTCCGCCCGTCACTACCAGACCGACGAGGCGCTGTACGGCAACTTCACCAAGGCCACGGGCATCCGCATCAACCGCGTCGAGGCCGACGATGCCGGCATCCTCGCCCGCCTGAAGGCAGAGGGCACGGCCAGCCCGGCCGACGTGATCCTGCTCGTCGACGCAGCCCGGCTGTGGCGCGGCGAGCAGGACGGGCTCTTCCAGCCAGTCAAGTCGGCCGTGCTGGACCGGCGAATTCCGCCGCAGTTGCGAGGCACCGACTCCGGCCAGGGCCCGCAGTGGGTGGCAGTCTCGACGCGCGCCCGCGTCATCGTGTACGACAAGGCGGCGGTCAAGCCGGCCGATGTCGACAGCTACGACAAGCTCGCCGCGCCGGCGCTGAAGGGCAAGATCTGCATCCGCTCGGGATCGCACCCCTACAACCTGAGCCTGTTCGGCTCGGTCCTTGAGCGGCAGGGACCGGCCCGGACCGAGGCCTGGCTCAAGGGCGTGGCCGACAACCTGGCCCGCGCGCCCAAGGGTGGCGACACGGACCAGATCCGCTCGGTCGCGGCCGGCGAGTGCGCCGTGGCGCTGACCAACACCTACTACTTCGCGCGCCTGCTGCGCAGCACGACGGCCGCCGACCGCGACCTCGTGGCGCGGGTCGGCGTGATCTTCCCGGACCAGGCCGGTGCCGGCACGCACGTCAACATCTCCGGCGCCGCCGTCGCGCGCCATGCGAAGCATCGCGATGCCGCAGTGGCGTTTCTCGAGTACCTCAGCGGCGACGAGGCACAGCGCATGCTGGCCGACGGCAACAACGAGTACCCCGCGGTGCCCGGCGTGCAGACAGACAACCCGGCCCTGATCGCCATGGGCAAGTTCAAGGCCGAGACGGTGCCGATCGCCAAGGTAGGCGCGGCCACGGCGCAGGTGCAGCAGATGCTGGATCGCGTCGGATTCAAGTAGAAGGCCGGCGCGGCCTCGTCGCATCGCCGGGTTCGGTAAGCCGGAGCGGGGCATTTCGTGGTCGTGCCCTCCGCTGGAGGCAGGGCAAGCGCTGCGGTCTGCGCCTAAGCGCCGAGGGGTGACACCTAGAATCCGCGGCATTTCGTAGCGCGCCGGGTGCGCCTGCCCGGCTGCGGCAGGAGCCTCTCGCGCGAGGGCTTCTTGCCAGCCTTGCGGGAGTGCGGTGTTGGGTGCGAGCGATCGACGGGTTCGGGCATGGCTGCCGCTCGCCACCTGCATGCTTCCCGTCATCTGCTGGGCGCAGGCCGCGCGCCCGCCGGCCGCCGCGAGCAGCCGCCCCGCCTTGGCCGCGAGCGGTAGCGCCGGTGCCGCGACCGCCATGGAGCGCGCGCAGCGCGCCGCCGACAGCCCGCTGCGTGCCATCCTGGAGGCCGCCAAGGTCAAGCCGGCATTACCCGCCGGATACGCCGCCGCGCCGCCCCCCGCGGCCACCGCCGCGCGAACCCAGACTGCCGTCAACGCGACGGCTGCGGCCCCCGATCAAGGCACTCCGCCCATCTCGTTTCGCACCTTGCCCCCCGAGGCCCTGCCCCCGGCGCCCGCGCGCAGCGATGCACTGGCACCTGCGGCGGTGGCGCCGTTGCGCGTCGCGTCGATGCCCTCATTGGCGGCGGAGTTGCCGAGGCCCGCGTTCATGCCACCGGCGTCCGCCGTGCTGCAGGCGCCGCGGCTCGTGCACATGGTCGAGCCCGAGATGACGCCTCGCCTCCTCGACCAGCTCACCCGGCCGGAGGTCGCCGTCGAGTTGACCATCCGCTCCGATGGCAGCGTGAGCGACATCCAGGTGCAGCCGCCGGTGCCGCGAGCACTCGTGCCCGTGATCGCGGCGGCGGTCGAACAGTGGCGCTTCGCGCCGGTGCCCGCGCCCCGGCGGCACCGCGTGCAAATGGTCTTCAAGCCCGGCGGCTGAGGCCGGCCTCGCCCCGCGTCAGGCCCCGAAGATCCTCAGGGCGCGGTCCATGCCACCCTCGGTGATGGACAACATCGCCCGGTCGCGCACGGCCGGCTTCGAGTGATAGGCGATCGACAGGCCGGCCACGCTCATCATCGGCAGGTCGTTGGCGCCGTCGCCAACGGCGATGGCCTGGGCGGGCGAGATGCCCATCAACTCGCACACCTCGAGCAGCACGCGCTTCTTCTCCAGGCCGTCGACGATCTCGCCCCAGGGCCGCTCGAGCAGCAGGCCGGTGAGCTTGCCGTCCACCACCTCCAGCATGTTGGCGCGCGCGAAGTCCAGGCCCAGCCGCGCCCGCACCCGCTCGCTGAAGTAGGTGAAGCCACCCGAGATGAGCAGCGTCTTCAGGCCCGCCGCCTGGCAGGCGCTCACGAAGGTCTCGACGCCCGGGTTGAGGCGCAGGCGCCAGGTGTAGACCTCCTCCAACGCGCTCACCGGCACGTCGCGCAGCAGCGCGAGGCGGCGGCGCAGGCTGTGCTTGTAGTCGGTGATCTCGCCGCGCATCGCGGCCTCGGTGATGGCGGCCACCTCGGCCCGGCGGCCGGCGACGTCGGCGATCTCGTCCACGCACTCGATGCTGATCAGCGTCGAGTCCATGTCGAAGGCGACGAGCTTGAAGTCGGCCAGGCGCAGCGGCAGCGAGAAGCCGCGTGCGTAGAGCCCGGGCTCGATCTCGCGTTCTCGGGTCGTGCCGGTCATGCCGGCGCCTTCGCCGCGGTCCGCGGCGCACCGAGCGAGCGCAGCAGGTCGCGCATGAACTGCGCCCGCTCGGCGGGGGCGTCGATCTGTCGCTCGATGCGCAGCTTGTCGTTGCCCGCCAGCTTGATGGCGCGGTTCTTCTGCACGAGCTCGATGATGCGCATGGCATCGATCGGCGGGTTGGGGCGGAAGCTCACGCTCATCAGCTTGGGGCCGGCGTCGATCTTGGCCACGCCGTAGGGCTTGGCGAGCACGCGCAGCCGGTGCGTGTCGAAGAGCGTCTGGCCTTGCGCCGGCAGGCGGCCGAAGCGGTCGGTGATCTCTTCCAGCAACGCGTCGATGCGATCGGTGTGGTCGGCGGTGGCCAGGCGCTTGTAGAGCGACAGGCGCTGGTGCACGTCGCCGCAGTAGGCATCGGGCAGCAGCGCCGGTGCATGCAGGTTGACCTCGGTGGTGCCGGCCAGGCCGCCCAGTGGCGAGAGCAGGTCGGGCTCGTGGCCGGCGCGCAGCGCACGCACGGCCTCGGAGAGCATGTCGTTGTAGAGCTGGAAGCCGACCTCCATCATGTTGCCGCTCTGCTGCTCGCCCAGCACCTCGCCGGCGCCGCGGATCTCGAGGTCGTGCATGGCGAGGTAGAAACCGCTGCCGAGCTCTTCCATCTGCTGGATGGCCTCCAGGCGTTGCGCGGCTTGCTTCGTCAGGCCTTCCTTGTCGGGGACGAGCAGATAGGCATAGGCCTGGTGGTGGCTGCGGCCGACGCGGCCGCGCAGCTGGTGCAGCTGGGCGAGGCCGAACTTGTCGGCGCGGCTGATGACGATGGTGTTGGCCGTCGGCACGTCGATGCCGGTCTCGATGATGGTCGAGCACAGCAGCACGTTGTAGCGCTGGGCGACGAAGTCGCGCATCACCGTCTCCAGCTCACGCTCGGGCATCTGGCCGTGCGCGATGGCGATGCGCGCTTCGGGCACGAGCTCGGCCAAGCGTTCGCGCCGATTCTGGATCGTCTCGACCTCGTTGTGCAGGAAGTAGACCTGGCCGCCGCGCTTGAGCTCGCGCAGCACGGCCTCGCGGATGATGCTGTTGCCCTCGTTCTGCACGAAGGTCTTGATGGCCAGCCGCCGCTGCGGCGCGGTGGCGATGACCGAGAGGTCGCGCAGGCCTTCGAGCGCCATGCCGAGCGTGCGCGGAATCGGCGTCGCGGTGAGCGTGAGCACGTCGACCTCGGCGCGCAGCGCCTTCATCGCCTCCTTGTGGCGCACGCCGAAGCGGTGCTCCTCGTCGACGATGAGCAGGCCCAGCCGCGCGAACTTCACGTCGCTGGCCAGCAGCTTGTGCGTGCCGACGACGATGTCGATGGTGCCGGCGGCAATGCCCTCCAGCGCCGCCTTCACCTCCTTGCCGGTGCGAAAGCGCGACAGCTCGGCCACCTTCACCGGCCACTTGCCGAAGCGGTCCACCAGCGTCTGGTAGTGCTGCTCGGCCAGCAGCGTCGTTGGCGCCAGGAAAGCCACCTGCTTGCCGCCGTGCACGGCGACGAAGGCGGCGCGCAACGCGACCTCGGTCTTGCCGAAGCCGACGTCGCCGCACACGAGGCGGTCCATCGGCTTCGGGCTGATCATGTCCTGGATGACGGCGTGGATGGCGGCGCGCTGGTCGGCCGTCTCCTCGAAGCCGAAGCTCGCCGCGAAGGCCTCGTAGTCGTGCCCCGAGAAGCGGTGCGCGAAGCCGTCGCGCGCCGCGCGCTGGGCGTAGAGGTTCAGCAACTCCGCGGCGGTGTCGCGCACCTGCTCGGCGGCCTTCTTGCGCGCCTTCTCCCATTGGCCGGAGCCGAGCTTGTGCAGCGGGGCTTCTTCGGCACTGACGCCGGTGTAGCGGCTGATCAGGTGCAGCTGCGAAACCGGCACGTAGAGCGTGGCCTTCTCGGCGTACTCCAGGTGCAGGAACTCGCTCGTGCCCCCACCATCCTCGGATGCCAGGTCGATGTTCTTCAGGCCGAGGTAGCGGCCGATGCCATGGTTGACATGCACCACCGGATCGCCGACCTTGAGCTCGGAGAGGTCCTTGATGAGCGCATCGACGCTGGAGACCTGTTCCTGCTTGCGCCGCCGGCGTGCCTGCGGCGTGCTGGCGAAGAGCTCGGTCTCGGTGAGGAACTGCAGCGAACGCGGGGTGCTGCCTTCGTCCGCCTCGAGCCAGTGAAAGCCCTGCGCGAGCGGCGCGGCGACGATGGCGACCTTCTCGTCGCCGGCCTCGAACTCGGCGAGGCTGGCCACGCTCGGCACGTCGATGCGGTGGTCGCGCAGGAGCTCGAGCAGGCTTTCGCGTCGCCCGTCGCTCTCCGCCACCAGCAGCACGCGGTGCGGGGTTTGTTCGAGATGGCGTTCCAGCGCGGCCAGCGGTTCGGTGGCGCCCCGGTCGATGCCGACGTCGGGCAGCGGGCGGCACCAGGGCAGCGGTTCCGTGCCACGCAGGACCAGCGTGGCATGCGGCTGCGTGGCGGAAAAGAAGTCCTCGACGCGCAGGAAGAGGTCTTCGGGCGGCAGCAGGGGCCGCTCGCGGTCGTGCTGCAGGAAGCGATGGCGCTCGCGCGTATCGGTCCAGTAGCGCTGCAGCGCGGCGTCGATCTCGCCGTGCAGCAGGATCGGCGCTTCGGGACCGATGTAGTCGAAGAGCGTCGCCGTCTGCTCGAAGAACAGCGGCAGGTAGTACTCGATGCCGCCGGTGGCGATGCCACTGGCGATGTCCTTGTAGATGCGCGCCTTGGTCGGGTCGCCCTCGATGCGCTCGCGCCAGCGGGCGCGGAAGGCGGTGCGCGCCGCCTCGTCCATCGGGAACTCGCGTCCGGGCAGCAGGCGCACTTCAGGCACGGGGTAGAGGCTGCGCTGCGTGTCGGGGTCGAAGGTGCGGATGGAGTCGACCTCGTCGCCGAAGAGGTCGACGCGGTAAGGTACCGGCGAGCCCATGGGGAAGAGGTCGATCAAGCCGCCGCGCACGGCGTACTCGCCCGGGCCGACGACCTGGCTCACGTGCTCGTAGCCCGCCAGCGTCAGCTGGGCCTTCAGGCGCGCTTCGTCGAGCCGGCTCTTGTGCTTGAAGTGGAAAGTGGTACCGGCCAGGAAGGACGGCGGCGCCAGACGCGTGAGCGCGGTGGTGGCTGGCACCAGCACCACGTCGACCTCGCGCTGCTGGATGCGCCACAACGTGGCCAGCCGCTCGGAGATGAGGTCCTGGTGCGGGCTGAAGGTGTCGTAGGGCAGCGTCTCCCAGTCCGGGAACTGCGCGATGGCGAGGCTTGGGGCGAAGAAGGGCAGCTCGTCGGCCAGGCGCTGGGCGTCGGCCGCCTCGGCGGTGAAGACCGCGAGTGCAGCCCCGCCCTGCGCGCGCGCGGCCGCGCGTGAACGCGCCAACTCGGCCAGCAGCAGGGCATCGGCCGAGCCAAAGGGGCGTGGGAGGGTGAAGCGCCGGCCGGGCGCGAGCGGAGGAAGCTGCATCAGAAAAGACAACCGCCCCGTCGCTGAACACGGCGGGGCGCAACACGAGCCTTCGCGATCGGCAGACGCCTGCTTCGCGAAGGAGTTCGAGGCGCCCGACCGGGCCGGTTCGTCTCGGAAGCGCGGATTCTAGAATCGACCGCCATGCCCGGGACTTCCAGACGCTGCTTTGCCTTGGTGCCTTGCGCCGGCGTCGGCGAGCGTGCGCAGGCCGGGGGGCCCAAGCAATATGCCCGCGTCGCCGGACGCAGCGTCGTCGCGCACACGCTGGTCTCCCTCGCCGCGGTGCGGGGCCTCGAGGCCATCCTGGTCGTGCTGGCGCCCGAAGACCGGGAGTTCGAAAGCCACGCGCCCGCGTTCGAAGGCGGGCGCGCCTGGGTGGCACGCTGCGGCGGCAGTACCCGCGCCGCGTCGGTGGCCCGCGGGCTCGACGAGTTGGCCCGTCGCGGGGCGGCCGAAGGCGACTGGGTCCTCGTGCACGATGCGGCGCGCTGCCTGCTTCAGCCGGCGTGGGTCGAAGCGCTGATGGCGGCATGCCTCGACGACGCCGTGGGCGGCCTGCTGGCCTTGCCGCTGGCCGACACGCTCAAGCAGGCTGCAGCAGGCGACGCTTCGAATCGCGTGGCGCACACGGTGCCGCGTGCTGGCAAGTGGCTGGCGCAGACGCCGCAGATGTTCCGGCTCGGCCTGCTGCAGCGCGCACTCGCGGCCACCGGCACCGACGTGAGTGACGAATCGAGCGCCGTCGAAGCGCTGGGCCACGCGCCGCGGCTCGTGCCCGGCCATGTCGAGAACCTCAAGCTCACCTGGCCGGCCGACTTCGCGCTGGCCGAGCGACTCCTGGAGACCCGGCGATGACCGACCCGCTCGACTTGCGCATCGGCGAAGGATGGGATGTGCATGCGCTCGTCGCCGGCCGCCCGCTCGTGCTCGGGGGTGTCGTCGTGCCACACACGCACGGCCTGCTGGGCCACTCCGATGCCGACGCGTTGCTGCATGCCATCACCGACGCACTGCTCGGCGCTGCGGGCCAGGGCGACATCGGCCGGCTGTTCCCGGACACCGACCCGGCTCACGCCGGCGCCGACTCGGCGCTGCTTCTGGCGCATGCGGTCGGACGCGTGCGCGCGGCCGGATGGGAGGTGGTCAATGTGGACAGCACCATCGTGGCGCAGGCGCCGAAGATGGCGCAGCACATCCCCGCCATGCGCGAGCGCATCTCAGGCGTGCTCCGCATCGCCATCGACCGCGTGAACGTCAAGGCCAAGACGGCCGAGAAGATGGGCCCCGTCGGCGAGGGCCGGTCCATCGAGGCGCGCGCCGTGTGCCTGCTTCGCAGGCTGCCGCGGGCTGCGCCCTAGCGGCGCGAGTCGTCGGCGGCTGTCAGACCTTGCTCGCGGGCGAGCCGGCCTTGGTGTCGGCCCAGGCGAAATTGCTGTCGCTCATGATCGAACTGGGCGTGCCGCCGTTGCCGCTGCTGCGGCCACCCTTGCTCGAGCCACCGCCGCGCCCGGAGGAGACGCGCTTCAGGCGGAGGTGGGCGATGAGCCCGCCCTCGGGGGCGTTGGCCAGTTCGAGGCTGCCACCCATGCGCGCCACCGCCTTCTCGACGATGGCCAGGCCGAGGCCGGCGCCGGTGGCCGCGGTGCGCGCCGTGTCGCCGCGGAAGAACGGCGTCGTGAGCTGGGCGAGCTTCTCGGGTGCGACGCCCGGCCCGTGGTCGCGCACGCTCACGATGAGCCAGGGCCCGGCCTTCACGTGCCAGACGTCCACCTCGGCCACGCCGGTGTAGGTGCCGCGGCCATAGCGGCGCGCGTTCTCGAACAGGTTGAGGAAGACACGGCCCAACTCCGTCTCATCGGCCAGCACCGGCATGTCGGGCCCGATGCGCGACTGGATGCGGATCTGCGTCGGGTCGCGGAAGCGCGCGGCCTCCTCCTCGACGAGCTTGGTCACGTTGACCGGGATCATCTTGGCTTCGCCCGGGCGCGCGTAGTCCATGAACTTGTCGATGATCGCGTCGAGTTGGTCAATGTCGCTGGCCATGTTGCGACGCGCATCCTCGTCGCTGACGCTCATCTCGGCTTCCAGGCGCAGGCGCGCCAGCGGCGTGCGCAGGTCGTGGCTGATGCCGGCGAGCATGACGGCGCGGTCCTCTTCCACGCGCGCCAGTTCGCGCGCCATGCGGTTGAAGCCGCGGTTCACCTCGCGGATTTCGCTCGTGAGCGTGTTCTCGTCCAGGCGTGAGTCGAGATCACCTTCGCGGATGCGGGTGGCGGCAAAGGACAGCTGCTTCAGCGGGCTGTTGATGAGGCTGGCGATGGCCACCGAGCCCACCAGGGTGGACAGGATCGCAATGCCGATCCAGGCGAACCAGGTGCTGCTCGCCACCGACGCCGGATTGGTGGCGTCGGCCTGCAGCCAGTACTGGTCCTGTTCGATTGAGAAGCCCACCCACAGGCCATCCTGCGTGTTGACGCTGCGCGCCACCACCGTGTCGGGGCCGAGCACGCGTTTGAGCTCGGAGGCGAGGCGACGCGAGAAGCGGTCCGTCTCGAACGACAGCCACTTGTCGCCCGGCTCGCGCGGCGTGACCCGGATGGCGGTGGGGCTCGCCATGCTCTTGAGCAGGGTGACTCGGTTGATGCCGTCCGCCGGGATGAGTGCGGCCCGTGCCAGGCTCACGAGGCCGGCCGTCTGCTGCGCCTGCTGCACGGCGCGTGGCTCGAGCTCCATCGCGTGCAGCGTGTACACCCAGGCGTAGACGCCCCCGGCCAGCAACAGGGCCAGCAGGAAAAACGTGCGCCAGAAGAGGCTGAAGCCGACCGAGGGGTTGGCCACCGGGCTCACCGGGGAGGTCAATCAGAGCTGCCGCGGGGGATCAGTGCGCGGCAGGCCGCAGGGGCCTGCCGCGCATCAGTTGGCGCCATCCGGCACGAAGACGTAGCCCACGCCCCAGACCGTCTGGATGTAGCGGGGCTGCGCCGGGTCGGGCTCGATCATCTTGCGCAAGCGCGAGATCTGCACATCGAGGCTGCGATCGAAGGGCTCGAATTCGCGGCCACGGGCCAACTGCGCCAGCTTGTCGCGCGAGAGCGGCTGGCGGGGGTGGCGCACGAGTGCCTTCAGCATCGAGAACTCGCCCGTCGTCAGCGAGATCTGCTCGCCGTTCTTGGACAGCCGGCGCAGCGAGAGGTCGAACTCGAAGGGTCCGAAGGTGACGGTCTGCGCCTCTTTCGACGGTGCGCCGGGTGCCTCCGGGGCGGGGCGGCGCCGCAGCACGGCGTGGATGCGCGCCAGCAATTCGCGCGGGTTGAACGGCTTGGGCAGGTAGTCGTCGGCACCGACTTCCAGGCCGACGATGCGGTCGACATCCTCGACCTTGGCCGTGAGCATGATGATCGGCGTCTGGTCATTGGCGGCGCGCAGACGGCGGCAGATCGACAAGCCGTCCTCGCC
>JAEUPE010000210.1 GCA_016790435.1 Rubrivivax sp.
CATCGGCCTCACGCGCTCGGGCGTGCAGGCCTACGGCCGCTCGACGAGCGACCTGCTGCCGACGAACCCGACGCCGCCCACGGCCAAGGGCTTCGCACTCACCACCGGCGGCGTGGCCGAGGTGCGCCTGCGCCGCGACGCGGCAGGCACGCCGGCCACGGTGGCGGTGTTGCTCGATCACTTCGGCATCTCATGGAACGGTCGCACCGCGAGGCCACGGCTCATCGAGACCTTCGACCCCACCGCGGGCCGCGTGCAGCTCGACGCCAACGGCGCCCTGGCCTTCAGCCCTCTGCCCACCAACACCGACCTCGGCTTCTACGACTACGCCTTGCGCGGCACCGCCGCCACCGAAGGCCACTACGCCAACAACCGCTACTTTCCCCGTGCCTTGCCCGCGCGCTGCGAACCGGGCGGCTGGTGCGCGACGGCAGAGACCACGGGCCCCCGCTACACCGCGGGCGACTGGCGCACGGGCGGCACCGACCCCGACCATGTCAGCGCCACGCGCTACCACGAGGACGGCGACGTCCATGCCGGCAACGGCCTGCCCGACGCGGTGGGCAACCCGACCTGGCTGCCCGGCGGCAACGGCTTCGGCGTGCCGGTGCCGGGTTCGAAAGGGGCACGCGAGATCCGGCACTGGAGCTATCGCTACGTCAACCTGGCCTCGTGGTTCAGCCAGGACACCGTCAACATCGTCGAGTGGGGCGGGCTGGACGAACACAGCAAGAACCGCCGCGGCTTCGTGGCCTACGGCGACGTCACCGCGCCCGGGACGGTGCCCGCCACGGGCACCGTTGCCTACATCGGCGCGATGCACGGCCAGTACGCCGCCGCGTCGAACGTGGAGCCGATGCCGGTCTACGGCCTCGCCACCGTGACTGTCGACTTCGCGGCCCGCACGGTCACCATCACCATCGACCGCCTGGTGCGCGACGACGGCACCGGCACGACCGTGGCGATCGCTTTCACGAGCACGGCCGCCCTGCGCGCCAGCGGCGAGGCCAACTACTTCAACGGCACCGCCGGCGGCAGCACGCTTGACGGTGGCCTTAGCGGCCGCCTGTTCGGCCCCGTGGGGGCTGGCGGCAGCGGCACCGGGCCTGCCGAGATCGGCGCCGCGTTCGCGCTGTCGAACAACAGCACCACGGCGGCACTGATCGGTGGCTTCGTGGCGCGGCGCCAGTAGCCTCTGGCCCGACATGCCATGCGGCCGGGGTGGCTTCGGACAAGGCGCTTGCCGAGCGCAGGCGCCCTCCAGTACGTGGGGACACATCGAAGGCAGGCGCAGCGTGAAGCAAGCCCGCAGATTCGGCCCCCCGGGTCGCGGGGGACCTCGGGTCCGCTCGAGTGGGCCGTATGGCACCCTCTGCCGGTCGTTGTGAATCGCCCGCCAACGGGCCCGAGGTCTCCATGAAAACCATGCGCGCCTGCCCTCGCCCTGCAGCCGATCCGGCTGCGAGCCTGTCCCCCCGCCCGGCACCGCACCCGGCACCGCGCCTGATATTGCGCCTGGCCCTCACGGCCACGGCCGCCGCCGCGCTCGTGGCCTGCGGCGGTGGTGGCGGCGGCGATCCCTCGGCACCGGCCAATGAGGCCCCGACCGTCGCGCTCGCCACCCCGGCGGCGAACAGCACCTTCACCGTCGGCGCCGCGATCGGCATCACCGCCACCGCCGCCGACAGCGACGGCAGCGTTGCGCGGGTCGAGTTCTACGATGGCACGACCAAGCTCGGCGAGGACACGACCGCGCCCTTCGAGTTCACGTGGACGACGGCCACTGCCGGCGCGCACACGATCACCGCGCGTGCCGTCGACAACCTGGGCGCCACGGCGGTGTCGTCCTCGACGTCGGTGACGGTGAACGCGGCGCCCTCGCCGCCCGCGCCGCCTCCCCCGCCGCCACCGGCCAACCAGGCGCCGACGGTGTCGATCACGTCACCGGCAAACAACTTCAAGCCCAACGACCCGGCGACGATCACGCTCACGGCCAGCGCCGCCGATGCCGATGGCTCGGTGGCCAAGGTCGAGTTCTTCCGCATCAATCCGGCCGCGCCGGTGTACGACATCAACACGCTCGTCGGCGTGGGCACCGCCGTCGGGACGCCGCCCTCGTACCAGCGGCAGACCACGCTCACGGCGGGCACGTATACCTTCGCTGCCCGCGCCACCGACAACGCGGGCGCGGTCACCACCTCCTCCACGGTGCAGGTGATCGTCAACGCGCTGCCCGCGGTCGCGATCACGTCGCCCTCGGCCAACGCCACCATCGGCGCCGGCACCAACGTCACGCTGCGCGCCACCGCCAGCGACGCCGACGGCAGCATCGCCAAGGTCGAGTTCTTCCTCGACGGCAGCGCCACAGCGCTCGGGCAGGCCACGCGCGTGGGCACCACCACCGAGTACACGCTGGCCTGGAACAACGTGCCGGCCGGCGCGCACACGCTGGTGGCGCGCGCCACTGACAGCGACGGCGCCACGCGCTCGACGGCATCGCTGTCGGTCAACGGCGCCACGAACGCGCCGCCGACCGTGACGCTGGACGTGCCTACCGCCGGCACCAACGCGCCCACGACGCTGACGCTCACGGCCAGCGCTGCCGACAGCGACGGCAGCGTCGCCAGCGTGCAGTTCTTCAACGGCGCCACGCTGCTGGGCAACGGCACCTTCGATGCGGCGACGTCGAAGTACCGCCTGCAGGTGCCGATCCTCGCCAACCAGTCCGGCACCTACACGATCACCGCGCGCGCCACCGACAACGGCGGCGCGCAGACCACCACCGCGTCGCGCAGCATCACCATCGCGGCCAACAGCGCCCCCGTGGTGACCGTGAGCTCCGCGGCCACCGCCACGCTGCCGGTCAACACGA
Organism: Rubrivivax sp.; assembly: GCA_016790435.1. Lineage (GTDB taxonomy): Bacteria > Pseudomonadota > Gammaproteobacteria > Burkholderiales > Burkholderiaceae_C > Rubrivivax. Next base: position 2,873 of record JAEUPE010000210.1, read on the forward strand.
CCACCGGACCGGTGACGCTCGCAGCCACTGCATCCGACACCGACGGCATCGCCAAGGTGGAGTTCTTCAACGGCGCCACCAAGCTCGGCGAGGACACCTCCGCGCCGTACGAGTTCACCTGGAACGGCGTGGCCGCGGGCACCTACAGCGTCACGGCGCGGGCCACCGACACCGTGGGCAGCGTCACCACCTCGGCCGTGCAGTCGCTCATCGTCTCGCCCAACACAGAGGGGCTGTGGGCGACGTTGAATGCCAAGCAGCAGGCCGGCATCTCACTGGCACCGAACCGGCCGGTCGAGGCCGGCGGTGTCGACGCCGTCGAGGTGATGACCGCCATCGGCGTGAACACCGTCATCCCGGCCTGGTTCGGCTCGATGGCACAGGCCGCGCTCGCGCTGGCGCGCGCGCTGCCGGCGAACGTCACCACGGGCTTCGTGCAGGGGCCGTGCACCACCGGCACGATCCAGGTGGCGCAGGCTGGCGCCAACCGCCTGATCAACCTGAACAACTGCGTCATCGGCGGCTTCTCGTTCTATGGCGGCGCGGGCGTCACACCCTACCTGCAGGAAGACACGACGACGCCGTTCCCGGCGCCGGCCGGCTACGCCTGCACCAACGTGGCCGGGCCTCCGCGCAGGTACTACTGCACCATCGGCTCGGTGGTCGACTGGGAGCCCATCACCAACGGCTTCAAGATCACCATCCAGGGCCTGCGCGTCACCGGCAACGGTGCACCGCACCCCGGCGGCAAGGACTGGCCGCGCAACGCGTTCACATACACGACCGTGACCTGCACGGGCACCGGCGCCGCGCAGAGCTGCATCACCAACCTGGCCGCCACGTTCCTGTGGGGCAACGACCTCACGTGGGCCTGGACACCCGGTGCGGTGGACTTCACCACGCCAACGTTGCTGCTGACACCGCCGGCCACGCTGCAGCCCGACCCGCCGGTCGGCTTCGCGATCGACGACACGCACGCGCTGAGCGGGCTCTACCGGCCGCACTACTGCAGCCCCGATCCCGACCTGCCGAACAACGGCCGCGACCAATGCCTGGCCAACCCGCCGGCGGCACGGAACATCCGCTTCGAGAACTTCACGCACAACAGCGGGCGCGCCATCGTCTACGGCAACAACGGCTGGGCCGTGGTGACTCGCCTGACGCCGCTGTCGCCCGGCGTCGAGCGCGTGCAGGTCAAACGCTTCCTCACTGCGGCGGTCAGCGCGGGCGGCACGACCTACCCGGTGGGCGCGGGCCCGACGGAGATCTACCGCTGCGCTGTCGGCACCGCGAGCGGCGACTGGGAGTGCACGCTGATCCCATGATCCCCGGCGCCGCGGCGCGATCGGCGCTGGGGGACCGCGACCGGCGTGGCCCTCTACGTCAACGGCCGCGGCCCCGCGAGGTTCGCCACGCGCACCAAGCGCAGAGGAACGCGCTCGCGCAAGCGCCCGCACACCCCCATGCACACCGACCTCGGATTCGTGGGCCCCAGCCTGCGGGGGCTGCGTCCCCGCCCAGGCCCGCGCGGTGGCAAGCTTTTCGGAACTCACTCACTCGCAAACCCAGCCGTTGGGCGAAAGGCCTCTCATGACAATCTCCCTCCTCCACTCCACGCTTCGCAACCCCCGCATCGGCAGCGCGAGGCACACGCGCCTGGCGTTGACGACGCTCGCGTCTGCGGCGCTCACCGCCTGCGGCGGCGGCGGCTCCAGTGAGCCCGAGGCGCCGCCCAACCAGGCGCCGGCCGTGACCCTCAGCGCGCCGGCGGCCAGCAGCACCGTCGCTTGGGGCCAGCCGATCACCATCACGGCGACCGCCACCGACAGCGACGGCACGATCGCGCGCGTCGAGTTCTACGACGGCACCACCAAGCTCGGCGAGGACACCACCGCGCCCTACGCGTTCACCTGGACGAACGCCGCCCCCGGCACGCGCATCCTCACGGCGCGCGCCATCGACAACGTGGGCGGCTCGACCACCTCGGCAGAGCGCTCGGTCGTCGTGTCGAACCAGGCGCCGACAGTGACCCTCGCCACCTCCGCCACTGCGGTGTCGACCGCCCAGCCCGTCAAGCTCACCGCGACCGCGGCCGACGCCGAAGGCGCGGTGGTGCGCGTGGAGTTCTACGACGGTGCCACCAAGCTCGGCGAGGACACGTCGGCGCCGTTCGAGTTCAACTGGACCGGCGCGGCCGCGGGCACGCACGCCATCACTGCGCGGGCCTTCGACGCCGCGGGCGCCTCCACGACCTCGGCCGAGCAATCGGTGGCCGTGGTGAACACCGAAGGCGCGTGGGCCAGCCTCGGCGCTGCGCTGCAAGGCGGCATCACCACCGCGCCCGACAAGCCGGTGGAGGCCGGCGGCATCGATGCGATCGAAGTGCTCACGGCGGTGGGCATCCACAAGGTCGCGCCCGTCTGGCGCGCCGCGTTGTCCCAGGCGGCCAAGGGCATGGGCACGGCCAGCTTCACGCCGGCGGGCAATTTCGTCGACTGCGCCGGCGGCGGACGCATGCTCGTCACGCCCGGCACCGGCACGCGGCGCCTGGTGAGCTTCGAGAACTGCGTCATCGGCGGCTTCACGCTCTATGGCGGCGTCAACGTGCCGGCCTACCCCCATGTCTCCAACGCGGGTGCCACGCCCGTCACGCTGCAGATCGGCTCCACGATCGACTGGGACCCCACCGCCACCGGCTTCACGCTCACCCTGGCCGGCGTGCGCATCACCGGCAACGGCGCACCGGACGCCGGCAACGGCGCCTACCCGCGCAATGCACTGCTGGACACCAAGGTGACCTGCACGGGCACGGGCGCCACGCTCAAGTGCCTGACGACCTTCGCCACTGGCTACAACTGGGGCACGGACCTCGTCTGGGACAACTTCGCGACGGGCCCGCTCGCCGCGCCGGCCGCCGGCCCGCTGTACGCGACCGACGACGTGTACCGCCTGAACGGCACCTTCCGCTCGGGCTTCGGCACCACCGGCGCCCGCAATGTGCGCTTCGAGGACTTCACGAACACCGGCGGCCGCGCCATCGTCTATGGCAACAACGGGTGGTCGGTCGTCACGCGGCTGGCGCCGCTGTCCGCTGGGGTCGAGCAGATTCAGGTCAAGCGCTTCCTCACGGCGGCAGTCACCGTGGGCGGCACCACCTATGCGGCAGGCGCCGGTCCGACCGAGCTCTATCGCTGCGAAGTGAACGCGACGGGCGACTGGATCTGCACGCTCGTCGTGGCGCCTTGAAGTCGCCCTGAACTCGCTCCGAGTTCACCTTGAGGTCGCCTTCAGGTCGTCCTGACGCAGGGCCCTCTCCGGTACGGGTGCGACGCCGACGCGGTCGGTGCCGCACCCGTTCGCGCTAGTGGCGCGCCGGATGCCAATGGACCATTCGAACCACCTGGCCCTCGATCCCGCTCTGCCGCGACCGCCCGCACGAAGACCGCACAGCGGCAGGAGTTCACGGCAACGCCGTGGCAAGGGTGGTTGTGCATCGAAGTCCGCGGTGTTCGTGAAGCAGGTCGCTGGTATTTGCCCGGTGAACCACTTCGCCGGGCGTGCGAGACGACAAACAACACGCGAACTTCCGGCGTTATCCACGCATCGGGGTCCTCGAAGGACAGGCAGGCGCTTCGGTGCTCCGCATGCGCCGCTCCACAAAGGAAAGGCAGGACTCGTGAAGTGGGCACGGCCCTGAAGGGCCCCGGCTTGCGGGGTGCGGGCCCCACAAAAAGACAGGGCGATGACAAGCTCTCTCCGTCCTCAACAGCATGCCCAGTCGTTGGGCGAAAGGTTTCAGATGTCCTCCGTTGATCGTCGTCAGACTGCAAACCGAATCCAACCAATTGCCCAACCGATCGCCCGCCTGAGCTTCGCGCGCTGGGCGCTCACGGCCACTGCGGCCGCCGCGCTGGCCGCCTGCGGTGGCGGTGGCGGCGGTGAGCCGGAACCCGTCGCGCCCGTGAACCAGGCGCCCACCGTGAGCCTGACGGCGCCGGCCGCCAATGCCACGGCTGCGGCCGGCGAGTCCATCACCATCACCGCCACCGCCGCCGACAGCGACGGCACGGTGGCCGCGGTCGAGTTCTACGATGGCGCCACCAAGCTGGGCGAAGACACGACCGCGCCCTACGAATTCGTCTGGACCAACCCCGGCACCGGTGCCCACACCATCACCGTGCGCGCCGTCGACAACGCGGGGGCCAGCGCCGTCTCGTCGTCGGTACCCGTCACCGTGAGTGCGCCGCCGCCGGCCAATCAGGCGCCGACGATCGCCATCACCGCGCCCACCACCAACTTCAAGGCCAACGCGCCGGCCACCGTCAAGCTCGTCGCCAACGCGGCCGATGCCGACGGCACCGTGGCCGAAGTCAAGTTCTATCGCGTCAACGGGGCAGCGCTCACGCTGCTCGGCGCCGGCGCCCTGGTGGGCGGCTCGTACGAGCTCAACCAGACGCTTACCGCCGGCACCTACGACATCGTGGCCGTCGTCAAGGATGACGCCGGCGCCAGCACGCAGTCGGGCACCGTGCGCGTGATCGTCAACGCGCTGCCCACCGCGAACATCACCTCGCCGGTGGCCGGCGCCAGCATCAAGGTCGGCAGCAACGTCACGCTGCGCGCCACCGCCAGCGACCCCGACGGCAGCATCAGCAAGCTCGAGTTCTTCCTCGACGGCAGCACCACGGCGCTCGGTCAGGCCGCGCGCGTGGGCACCACCACCGAGTACACGCTGGCGTGGAACAACGTGCCCGTGGGCGCGCACACCCTCGTCGCGCGCGCCACCGACAACGACGGCGCGGTCTTCTCGACCGGCTCGCTGTCGGTCAACGTCGCGGCCAACGCCTCGCCGACCATCACGCTCGATGCGCCCACCGCTGGCACCAACGTGCCGACGACGTTGACGCTCACGGCCAGCGCCGCCGACAGCGACGGCACGGTGACCAGCGTGCAGTTCTTCAACGGCGCCGCCCTGCTGGGCAGCGGCACGCTCGACGTGGCCACGTCGAAGTACCGCCTGCAAGTGCCGCTGACCGCCGCCCAGGCCGGCACGTACACGATCACGGCGCGCGTCACCGACGACCAGGGCGCGCAGACCACCACCGCGTCCAGGAGCATCACCGTCGCGGCCAACGTGCCGCCCGCGGTGGCGCTGGGCGCGCTGACGCCGGTGACGCTGCCGGTGAACAGCACCACGGGCACGGTCGCCCTGGCCGCCACGGCCAGCGACACGGATGGCATCGCGAAGGTGGAGTTTTTCAACGGCGCCACCAAGGTCGGCGAGGACACCACGTCGCCGTACCAGTTCAACTGGACCGGTGTCGCGGCAGGTTCCTACTCCATCACGGCCAAGGCCACGGACACGGTCGGCAGCACGACCACGTCCACCGCCCAGGCGCTGGTCGTCACGGCCAACACGGAAGGCCCCTGGGCCAACCTGAGCGCCGCGCAGAAGGGTGGCATCACCGCCGCACCGAACAGCCCGGTGGAGGCCGGCACGATCGACGCGATCCAGGTGCTCACCGCGCTCGGCACGAACAAGGTGACGTCGATCTGGCGCGCCGCGATGGGCCAGGCCGCCAAGACCCTGGCGTCGTCGAACTTCGCGCTCACGACCGGCCCGATCGCCTGCGCCGCCGGCGGCGAGATGCAGATCGTGCCCGGCGCCTCCGCCACGCAACGCCTGGTGAGCTTCAACAACTGCGTCATCGGCGGGTTCACGTTCTACGGCGGCGTCAACGTGCCCACGTATGCGCATCCTGGCATCCCGGCGGGGGTCGGCTCGACGATCGACTGGACGCAGACGGCCGGCGGCTTCACGCTCGCCATCTCCGGCGTGCGGGTCACCGGCAACGGCGCGCCCGAGGCCGGCACGGGCGCGTACCCGAACAACGCGCTCATCGGCACGACGGTCACGTGCACGGGCAGCGGCGCCAGCCTGAGTTGCCTCACCACCGTTGCCACCGGCAACAACTGGGGCACGGACCTGGCGTGGACCAACTTTGCCGCGGGTGCCCTGGTGCCGCCGGCGGCGCTGTACGCCACCGACGACAACTTCAACCTGAACGGGGCCTTCCGCTTCAGCTTTGCACCCACGTCGCGCAACATCCGGTTCGAGAACTTCACCGCGACCAACGGCCGTGCCATCGTCTACGGCGACAACGGCTGGTCGGTGGTGACGCGCCTCGCGCCGCTGTCGCCGGGCGTGGAGCAAATCCAGGTGAAGCGCTTCCTCACGGCACCGGTCACCGTGGGCGGCATCACCTATGCGGTCGGCGCCGGCCCGACGGAGCTGTATCGCTGCGAGGTGGATGCCAACGGCGACTGGGGCTGCACGCTGATCGTGACGCCCTGACGAGGACCGGAGGGCCGCGCAGGCGGCCCTCCCCTGACCTCCCCATCGCATGCGGCGGCCCTCGGGCCGCCGCCGTCGTTTGGGTCAGGCGCCGAAGGCGAAATCGCGCCCCGGCGCGGCCGCGAACAGTGCCTGCGTGTAGGCGTGCTGCGGCGCGTTGAAGATGCGGTGCGCGGGGCCGTACTCCACGACCTCGCCCTTGCTCATGACGGCGAGCATGTCGCACACCTGCGAGGCCACGCGAAGGTCGTGCGTGATGAAGAGCATCGCGATGTGCAGGCGCGTGCGGATCTCGTCGAAGAGCTTCAGCACCTGTGCCTGCACCGAGACGTCGAGCGCGCTCACGGCCTCGTCGGCGATGAGCAGCTCGGGCTCCATCATCAGCGCGCGCGCGATGCAGATGCGCTGTCGCTGGCCGCCGCTGAACTGGTGCGGGTAGCGCGCCATGGCGCTCTCGTCCATGCGCACGAGCTTGAGCAGTTCGCGCGCCTTGGCCAGCGCCGCGTCGCGGCCCAGGCCGTAGTTCATCGGCCCTTCGATCATCGCCTCGCCGACGGTGCGGCGCGGGTTGAGCGAGCGGTAGGGGTCCTGGAAGACGATCTGCACGCGCCGGCGCAGCGGGCGCAGCGCGCCCGGCGACAGCGTCGCGATCTCGTCGCTGCCCAGGCGCACGCTGCCGCCGGTGGGGTCGACGAGGCGCACGACGCAGCGCGCCACCGTGCTCTTGCCCGAGCCCGACTCGCCGACGATGCCGAGCGTCTGGCCGCGCCGGATCTCGAAGTTCACGTCCTTGGCCGCATGCACGGTGCGGCGCTTGCCGAACCAGCTCTTGTCGTCGTAGGTCTTGGCGAGCGACTTCACGGTCAGCACGAGCGGCGCCGACGCGTCGGCCAGACGTGCCTCGGTGCGCAACGTCGGCACGCTGGCCATCAGCATCTTGGTGTAGTCGTGCCCCGGGCGCCTGAGCACCTCGTCCTTCGGGCCCAGCTCGACGAGGTCGCCCAGGCGCAGCACGGCGACTCGGTGCGCGATCTCGGCGACGACGCCGAAGTCGTGCGTGATGAAGAGCACCCCGGTGCCGTGGCGACGCTGCAGGTCGAGCACCAGCTTGAGGATCTGCGCCTGCGTCGTCACATCCAGCGCCGTGGTCGGCTCGTCGGCGATGAGCAGCACCGGGTCGAGCACCAGTGCCATGGCGATCATGATGCGCTGGCGCTGGCCGCCGGAGAGCTGGTGCGGGTAGCTCGCCACCATGCGTTCGGGGTCGGGCAGCAGCACCTCGCGGACGATGCCCAGCACCTTCTCGCGCCGCTCGCCGGCCGAGAGCTGCGTGTGTTCGCGCAGCACCTCGTCGATCTGGTCGCCGCAGGTCATGACCGGGTTCAGCGCCGTCATCGGCTCCTGGAAGATCATGCCCATGCGCGTGGCGCGCAGCTCGCGCAGGCGCGACAGCGGCGCGTGCGTGATGTCCTCGCCCTGCAGCAGGATACGGCCCGCGACCACCGGTAGCTGCTTGGGCAGCAGGCCCATCACGCCCTGCGCGATGACGCTCTTGCCCGAGCCCGACTCGCCGACGAGGCAGACGATCTCGCCGCGGCCGACCGTGAAGCTCACCTTCTGCACGGCCGTCGTACGGTCGCCGCCCGAGGGTAGCGCGATGCCGAGGTCCTGCACCTCGAGGATGGGCGCGCCCGGGTCGGCGCCGCGCAGGGCTTTCGGGTCCGCCATGGTCAGCCGCGCTTCGCCATCTTGGGGTCGAGCGTGTCGCGCAGCCCGTCGCCGAGGATGTTCACCGCCAGCACCGTGACGGCCAGGAAGATGCCCGGGAAGAAGATGTTGTGCGGGTACTCGTTGAACTGCGCGCGCCCTTCGGCCATGACGTTGCCCCAGGTGGGGATGTCCGGCGGCAGGCCGACGCCAAGGAAGCTGAGGATGGCCTCGGTCAGGATGCCCGAGGCGCAGATGAACGTGCCCTGCACGATGAGCGGCGCCATCGTGTTGGGCAGGATGTGCCTCCACATGATCTTCCAGGTCGGCGTGCCCAGCGACACCGCGGCCTCGACGTAGGGCTCTTCGCGGATCGTCAG
>JAEUPE010000245.1 GCA_016790435.1 Rubrivivax sp.
AGTGCTGCTCACGCAGAACGTCGAAACCGGCGACATCTGGCGCATGTGCCAGTGCAAGGACGCGCCGATCCGCGACTGGGTCAAGCTCGCCGTCACCCGGGCCCGCAATTCCAACACGCCGGCCGTTTTCTGGCTCGACCCGTACCGTCCGCACGAGAACGAGTTGATCAAAAAGGTCCAGAAATATCTGAAGGATCACGACACCAGCGGCCTCGACATCCAGATCATGTCGCAGGTACGCGCCATGCGCTTCACGCTGGAACGCGTCATCCGCGGTTTCGACACCATTTCGGTCACCGGCAACATCCTGCGCGACTACCTGACCGACCTGTTCCCGATCATCGAGCTCGGCACGAGCGCGAAGATGCTGTCGATCGTGCCGCTGATGGCGGGTGGTGGCCTGTACGAGACCGGCGCCGGTGGCTCGGCGCCCAAGCACGTGCAGCAGCTTGTCGAGGAGAACCACCTGCGCTGGGATTCGCTGGGCGAATTCCTCGCGCTGGCGGTGAGCCTGGAGGAGCTGGGCATCAAGACCGGCAACCACAAGGCCAAGATCCTGTCGGGTACGCTCGACGCAGCCACCGGCAAGCTGCTCGACAACCGCAAGTCGCCAACGCCCAAGACCGGCGAGCTCGACAACCGCGGCAGCCAGTTCTACCTGGCGATGTACTGGGCGCAGGAGCTGGCGGCGCAGAAAGACGACCCGGCGCTGGCCGCGCGCTTTGCGCCGCTGGCCAAGACGCTGGCGACGAACGAGGCGAAGATCGTCGCCGAGCTCGCCGCGGTGCAAGGCAAGCCGGCAGATATCGGCGGCTACTACAAGGCCGACGTGGACAAGGTGAAAGCGGTGATGCGGCCGAGCGCGACCTTCAACGCCGCGATTGCCGCGATGGGCTGAGGGGTGGCGGCGTCCGGCCTGTTTTACGTAGTCGCCCGACCTTGCCGAACAAGGATGCGCCCGGCCGGCGCCAGTCGCAGGAGGCGTGCATGGCCGGGAAGTCAATGCTCGGCCTGGGCGACCAAGGACGACGGGGGTGGTCAGACGGAGCGACCGCTTCAGACTGAAAGCTGAAGTTCAGTGGGAAGCGTGCGATGAATGCTCTGAGCAGAAGCAGACGTTACGGCTCGCGAGCGCACGTCATAGCTTGTGCCCCTTCAAAAGCGGGCACGCGGGCCACAGCGGGTCCAGCAGCAGCGTATGCGTCCGAGCCCGCGTGATCCCTACTCGCAGGACTCGCCGGCTCTTGGGGTACGGCGCCTCGTCGCCCCGCCAGACGAACGATGAGTCAACGCCAGTCTTCGTCCTTCGCGGCTCCCGAACGATGATGACACCGTCGAACTGCTTTCCCTTGGCTTTGTGAAAGTTCATCACGTGCAACCCTGCCGGCGCCTCCACGCCGTCCAAGATCTGTTCTTGCGCCAGAGCCTGATCCAACGCCACGCGGGCGTTCGTGTACGCCCCGTCGCGCAGCCATTCTGCGGCCAGGCCTGCCGAGATGCGCTGGCCTCGGCGAAACGCGACAAGGTAGTCAAGCTGATTGGCGACGCGAACGAGTTCATCTTGACCCGAGGCACGGAGAAGTTGCTTGATCGTCAGCCAATCCTTGGCCGGGTCGCCAGTGAACTCAGACAGGGTCAGCTCGGTGATCAGGTCTCGCAATGACTTTGCGATATTGATGTTGAGCGCCTTGCCGTTTCGGATCTTGATCGCTTGCTCCTGCAGCTTTGCTACTTCGGCGCGCGCCTGGCCGGTCGCTCGGCGTGCGGCTGCGATCATCTCCATGCAGGCCGCCACATCGCCTTCGAGACGGGTGAGATCCTTCGGTTCAAGCAGGAACGCCGCAAGGCGTGCGGACAGTAAAGACTCGGCTTCGTCGAACAGCAGCTTGTGCCGCACTACCTTCCCGACGTTGGCCCCGATGGCATTGAGCGCATTGGACATCTTCAATGCACTCCGATTGTTCGACACCAGGATCGCAATCGTTTCTGGAAACGAGCCGGTCTGCGTGCGTATCGCCTTGAACAGGCGGAAGAGCGCATGCCTCAGCAGGTGATTCCAGTTCGGCGGCGGCTTCTCAGGGCGGTAGGTCAGTGCGGAGACACCCTTGTACGGTGCACCGCGCACCTTGCCCGTCAGAACGTCGTTGCCGAATGCAAGAATTTCGGAGTCGGGGCTGCGGTGGTTCTGGCTTCCGAGGTCAACCTCGTGAGGGTGTAGCGCTTCCCGTATGGCAATGACTCGCTCGGGCCCTACTCCCGGCAAGTAGTCGAAGATCTGTTGTTCTATGTCGGCCAGGCACAAGACTTGGCTGCTGGGCGCAAGCATCTGGACGCACTGCCACGCGAATTGACCGGTGTCCTGTGCTTCGTCGACGATGATGATGGGGTGCCGTTGGGCCACAGCCGTCAGCAGGTGTGAACTGGTCGCCAGCAGCTCGGTTGCGTATGGCGCAAACAAGTCGAAGGCGATTCGCCCTTCCTCGCGAAAGAGCCGTTCACGCTCGATCAGCCAGTCCCCCCAGCCCGCATCTTCGTCGTCGATCCCACCCGAGAGCGCCTTCTCGTCTTGCGGCAGCAGGATCGACAGCTTCGCAGGTGCGCCCAGCAGATAGGCATGGGCCTTCAGGATGCTCCAGAAGAACGAATGAAAGGTCTGGATCGACAGTAGCTCCCGCTCCGCCTTTGTCGTCTCAAGCTTTGCGGCGTCGAGAATCCGGGCAACCGCGGCGCGCGAGAAGCTGAGGAACAATGCCGATTGGCCCGGCTTCATGCCTTGCTTGATGCGGCGGACAGCTTTGCGCAGGGCAACGGTCGTCTTGCCGCTACCGGGCCCTCCGATGACCAGGATGTGGCCTTCGCATGCCAACACGCTGTCGCGCAGCGCGCACGGCTCGTTCATAGCTCGTCGGGGTCGACAGGCGCCTCTGCTCCGTCGCCGTTGTCATCAATCGGGGGCGGAGGCGGAAACAACGCGAACACCGACGCCAAGAAGGCCGTTGCCGTAGCCGGCAGTTCGTGCAACTCGCACTCTTCGAACAATCGCGCAGCCCACCCGGCTCCCTTGTTGCCTCCCAGGGCTTCCTTAGCAAGGGCTCGGATGGCATCGTCAAGTGGACGCGCATCCGGAATCGCGAGATTGCCGTTCTCGTCGTTCGCCTTCAGTGCGGACAGGAAGGACCATAGACGGTCCGGCGGCACTTCCGCGACCACGAGGTCTTCGAAGCCCTTGTATGCGTGCTCGACATGGATTTCGAAGTTGTCCGCGAGCGCCTGCGTTTGCTCGGGTTTGCGCTTCTTCTTGTAGTCGAGGTCATATAACGCGAACGTGCGCAGCCCCAGAGTCTTAAAGAACTTGCCGAACTTCGGCATGTTCGACTCGCCATCAGCGTCGAAGAAGGCCACACCCGCGATGTCGAGCGGCTGCAACTTGGAATCGGCTTCTTCCATGCGCCGTGCCACGACTGGCAAGGCGTGCAATTCGGTGACGCCCTCGACCACGATTGCTGCCCGGCCCAGCATGCACTCCGTGAGGCCCGAGCGTGCAAAGCGCTTGTAGTCATTGTCCTTCAGCCCCGTCGCGTCGGAGACTCGCCGCGCGGTGACCACACCGTCCTTGCGCGCGAGGAGCAGCGTCTTCGAGGGCTCGAACTTCTCGATGACGAAGGGTGAGTGGGAGGTGACGAACGCTTGCGTGGTCTTCGTGAGCAGGTACTCTGCTATCCGGCGCTGCGTGTGCGGGGGAACTGCAATCTCAGGTTCCTCCATCGCGAAGATCACAGTCTCCGGCTTCAAGTCCGCGATGAACGATAGAAGCGCTAGAACCAAGGTGTTGATGGTGCCGGTGCCCGCGTGCGGGAACGGCACGTGGCCCTGGTCCGTAGAAAGTGCGAGAAAGAATGTCATCGTCTTCCGCAGGTGCTCTCGAGTCAGCTCAGAGACGTGCAGCTTGGTGGCGTTGCCGGGCGACTCCAGGGCGATGTATCGCGCAAGTCGGCGTTCCACGGATCGGAGCACAGGCGCGATCTCGGCCGCATCGGCCTCGATGTCCAGGCCCCGCAGGCGATCAATGGTCTTCTCCCAAAGGCTGGTACGTACACCCTTGGTGCGAAGAATGATGTCCAGGAGCGAGCCGCGTTCGAGGCTGAGGGCGCGAGAGCCCGTGCGAAGGGCGCGAAGGTAGAGGAACCCAAAGAGCCGCTTGATTGGCTTGGGAACTCCAGTCAGCTCCCCTTCCGGCGCGTCGGGGCTGTGGGAGAAGAAGGTCCTGGCCTCGAACTCGTCTTCCTCTGGGTCGTACTTGCCGATAGTCTCGACCCGGAGGCAGGGGACCACGCCCGGCGGGTTTGCCTCAGCCAACTCCCCAGGTCCGAGGAGCCGCTGCTCAGCAAGGTGCCAGAACTCCATGTTGCCGCCGCACTTGGCGGCAATCTCGGCGCCGGGTTCAATCAACACCACTTCGATTCGCAACGGTACGACCTGAGGCGCTTCGCCTTCGGCGGCCGGCGGAACAATGTAGGTGGCGTTGTAGAAGTCGAACTCGTCGACGGGAGGAAGGCGATTGAGCCGGTCGGGGCCGAGAACCAGGTCGAGCGCCTCGCACAACGTGCTCTTGCCCACGTTGTTTGTGCCCACCATCAAGGTGTGCCCGTCGAACAGCAACTCGGCGGACTTGATGCCTCTGAAGTTTGCAATTTTGAGACGAACGACTCTCATCCAGTCCCCTTACGTTCGATGTCAACATTTCACAAAGCTCTGTCGCTGGCACACCAGAACGATTCGGCTGTTGCTGCCTACTGAAGTCTGCGGCAAGTTCTCGTGTCCACGGCGGCAATCGGACATATGGCTGCCGTTGAAGACGCGACCGACAAGGACAGCTACAGCTGCCTCCAAGTCGCCTCACAAGCTCATACTGCCTCAGGACTGCTGCGGTACCGCACACTGCGATCAAGGTACCCGGGCACACGCATGCCATCGTCTCTCTTCTCGCCGGCATCGTCAGGGTTCTGGCCCACAGGCTCCAAGTTCTTTCCCTGCAAGCGGCGGCCTGAAGCCTTCAGGCATCGTGCGGACGCGGTTCGGTCCGCGCAGACATTCGCAGGGAACTTTCCTGCGATCATCGGCCTGCGCCCGCCACCCGCCCTTCCGACGCCGGTCCCTGCCAGGAGCACACCTGAACTGCCGGTAGCGCGCGGGCAGCCAGAGAACAGCAGGCGCAGACGAAGGGATGGCCGATGAGTGTTATCTACCGCTCGCCGGGGTCGGGTTCGGACGAGAGCCTTCCGGGCACCCACGTGCTGGTCATCGGCATTGGAGACTATCCGCATCTTTCCGGTGGTTCGGCAGAACACACGACCGCGCTGGGCGGCCTCGGACAACTGGAGACCTCAACCCGCGCAGCGCGGGCAGTGGCGGACTGGTTCAAGGGAGACGGCCAGACGCCTGGCTTCAACGACCCCGAGGCGCCGCTGGCGACCGTCGAACTGCTCGTCTCCCGCACGGTCGACTCCACGTCACCGGGCTCTGATGAAGGCCCTATCGACCTGCCCACGTCGGAGAGGATCATGGGGGCGTTCCAGGACTGGCTCCAGCGCCTGCAGGTGCATGAGCGGAATGTGGGCGTCTTCTACTTCTGCGGCCATGGGGTGCACTTGGATGACGACGTCCTCCTGGCCTCGGACTTTGGAAGGAACAAGGCTCTCCCATGGGCCGATGCGTTCAACATCAGCGAGACCATCACGGCGATGCGGCGGGCAGTGGCAGGACCGCTGTACTTCTTCCTGGACACATGCCGCGAGACCTTCCGGCTAACGAAGACCGCATCCGCTAGGCCCCTCGTCCAGCTTCAGCCCCCAAAGGGCACCAGCGAAGCCCACATGCTGGTGCTTCAGGGCGCGAACCCCGGGGCGTCCTCGTTCGCCCAAGTTGGGCAACTGCCTTTCTTCACGGGTGCGCTGCTGCAGGCGCTGTCCGGAGCCGCCTACGTCGGGCGGGAGGGCTCGGCGCCGCGGGTCGTGACAAGCAGTTCCCTTGTCGACACGGTGGCCGTACTCGTCAAGCAGGCGGTAGGAGAACCCCAGCAGACGCCACATGGCGTGATGTACGGACAGGACCGACATTTCCATGTGGAGAGGCTTGCTCAGCAAGGCGACCAGCCACCACGGATCCAGGACACGTCGCAGGAGATGGGTGAGCCGCCGCGGCACGCGGACTCACGGAGACGGTCGTACCGCATCGGAGCCACACACGACTTCACACGCACCGCGAACGACGAGGAAGCTTGCCTCCACGTCAACGACTACGCCGATGTCGTTGCCGACCTCTTCTCTCAGACGCGGGACGAACTCTGCTTTGCGATCTTCGGTGCATGGGGCAGGGGCAAGACCTTTCTGGCCGAGAGGATCGGCAAGGCGCTGATTAAAAGGGTCCCCAAATGTCAGACCGTCCGCTTCAGCGCATGGCAGTTCCCCACTACGCCCGAGGTCTGGGTCCATCTCTACGAGACGTTCGCCGACGTGGCCTTCAAGGGCTCCTTCCCGCGACGCATTCCGAACATTGTCAGAACCGGCATCGCGAAAAACGGGTATCTGGGTCTGCTCCTGTCCTACGCGGCCGTTGCGATCGGTGCGGTCCCGATCTTCCCCCTGCTCCAGGGCGCATCGGTCGTGCTCTTTCAGGCGTACCTCGTGCTCGGCGTCTACGGAATGATCTTCCTCTGGACGCTGTTCAGCGGCATCAGGAAGACCAAGAGTCGTCTCGCCCAGGAGTACCTGACACCCAACCGGCACACGGAGAAGCTAGGACTCCAGGCGACCATCGGAAAGGACCTCCGGCACCTGCTGGACGGTTGGATGCCCGTCAATGGCTTCCCGTGGCTGTTCCATCTTGGCTACTGGGCTGCGACCGCATGCCTCGCGGGTGCGGCAATACTCAGGCTTGGCGGGGATGCGACGTGGACCGACTGGGTTCGGGAGAATCTGGGACTCGTCATTCATCCCGGTGGCGGGCCAGTGGCGACGGGCGTGGCGGTCGCAATGATCATCGTTTCGGCGGCGCTGGCCCTGGCATGGCTTCGATTCGGAGGTGACCAGCCTTCCCGCGTGCTGCTCATCGTCGACGACCTCGACCGCTGCCATCCCGACCATCTCATCTCCGTCGTGGAGTCCATCAAGCTGCTCGTAGAGGATCCGGTGATCAGCAGCAGGGTGCAGGTGCTCATGCTGGTCGAGGAGGAGGTGCTGAGGCATGCCATCCTCGAGAAGTACGGCCGCCTGGTCGGAGACCGGAAGGAAGGTCTGGTCGGTTCATACGATGCACCCCGCCTTGTGCGCGAGACATGCGAGAAGCTGTTCACCGCTCAGCTGCGTTTACCTCAACTTTCGACGCAGGAAGTCAGGGATCTGGTTGAAACGTTCTCCGGCTTCAGGAAGGCAATTGCCAGCGAGTTGAAGGAGATCCAGCAACGCTCGAAGGAGCTTCGAAGCACGACCAACCTACCCATCTCGGACAAGACCGTGATCAAGCCCGGTAAGCCCGGAAGACGCCTTCCGATGTCTGCGCAGAAGCGCGTGCTCGGTGACTACAACGAATGGATCGAGGAACCTGAACCCGCAGTTGTCCGGGATGCGACGCAACCGGAAGTCGAATCACGGCGCAAGGAGGCGGAGGAGAGAAGTGCGCACTCGAAGGCAGCACTGGAGCAGATCGAAGGGCGGGCCCAGGAACTCCAGACCTACCTGCCCCCGGTTGCGCTACCGACTGCGGCTGCCCCCACGTCGGTCAAGGGACGGACTCTCACCGAGGACGAGATCAAGGCCATCCTCGAAGCTCTATTCGACGAGGGGATCAAGCTGCGGGATCATCTCGGTCCAAGGACGGTCCGGGCCTTCCTGTTCCGCTACCAGCTGGCACGCCTGATCCTGATCAAGCTCCAACTGCCATGGGACCCTTCGGACCTAGCACGCGGCCTGGCGACCGAGTTCATGGTCGCGACGGAAACCAAGAAGCCTCTGCCGCCCAGTGGCTTGTCGCCCGATGTCGTGAACCTGGCCCGCGTGATCGATCAGGTGTCCTGAGCGACAGTTGCTCGAGAGGCTTGCGGCAAAGCACTGGTTCGCGCGAGCGGTAGGTCCGACATCCGCCAGCCACCCAGCCATGTCCACGCTCCAACACTCGCGGAGGCGATGGCCTGCTCCCTGGCCCGACGCTCCGACGGGCTGAGGAGTGCGCTCACAGCGTGAAGCGGAGACTGGCCCGGTATCGGTAATGAGCGCGTGTGCAAACGCGACCCGATGCTCGCGCGTCGTACCGTAGCGGCTTGACAAAGCGACGCCGCTGCGCGACCAGGCGACCAGTGCCTCGACCAACGGCAGCTCAAACCCATCAAGCGGACTCCACTGCTGGTCCACATCGCGAGCCTGCAGACCGAATGCGAAGATGCGCTCGCCCTCGGCTCAATGACCGGTCACTATCGGGTAGCGAGCAGTGGGCGGCCGAGTCCGACCGTCTCCTTTCGCTGCGGAGCGGGCATTGCCTCGCGCCAGGCGCGGGCCCTCAACGGGTTGACTACGCCTCCGCAAGCAGCGAGCGCAGCCCTACCAGTTCCACATCGACGCCCGCTGCAACCCCACCCCGCTCACAACAGCCGCCCGCTCTGCCCGTACGTGTCCGCCCCCCAGCACCACACCGCGCCGGCCGCCGTGACGCCGCAGGTGTGGCCACCGCCTGCGGTGATCTGCGTGAACGCGGGCAGGCCCGCGATGCGCACGGGCAGCTGGCTCGACGCCAGGGTGCCGTCGCCGAACTGCGCGCGTGAGTTGTCGCCCCAGCACCACGTCTGCCCTGCGTTGTCGATGCCACAGGTGTGCGAGCCGCCGGCCGCGATCTGCACGAAGCGCTGCGCGCCGGCCACGGCGCCGGGTGTCGCCTGGTCGACCACGCTGGCGCTCGCGCGGCCGATGCGGCCCGCTGCGCCCCAGCAGTAGGCCGCGCCGCCGGCGTCGAGCGCGCAGGTGTGGGCGCGCCCGGCCACGATCTGCGTGTAGCTGCGGCCGCCGAGCGCGGCCCCCGGCAGCGTGCGGTCGACGAGCGTGCCGTCGCCGACCTGCCCCGCGTCGTTGGCCCCCCAGCAGAAGGCGGCACCCGCGCCATCGAGCGCGCACGCGTGCACCTCTCCGACGGCCAGCGCGGTGAACGACTGCGTCGGCGAGACGCGGTAGGGCACCGGGGTGAGCTGCGACACGCTGCCGTTGCCCGGCTGGCCGTAGTAGCCGCTGCCCCAGCAGTAGAGCGCGCCGGCGCTGAGGCCGCACGCCAGGTCGCCGCCGGTGGCGGCGGCGAGGGCGCTGAACACGAGGCCGCCGCTGACGTTGGTCGGCACGTTGCTCGTCGTCTGGGTGCCGTCGCCGAGCTGGCCGCGGCGCCCCGCGCCCCAGCAGTGCGCGGCACCGGCCGCATCGGTGCCGCAGGTGAAGAGGAACCCGGCGGCGACGCGAGTCCATGTCGCGGCACCGCTCACGGCCACCGGCCCGTTGCTGCAGACGGCGAAGCCGTCGGCGCAGCCGACGAGTGCCTGGCCACCGTTGCCGAGCTGGCCGAACTGGTTGCCGCCCCAGCACGCCGCACTGCCGTCGGCGAGCACCGCACAGGTGTGCGCCCAGCCGGCGCTCACCTGCACGGCAGCCCGTGCGAGCGGCACGAGGTACGGAGCCGTCTCGTTCTTGAGCTCGATCGTGTGCTCGTCGTCACCGCCGCAGGCCGAGAGCCACGCCAAGGCCAGGAGCGGCGCCAGAACGCCGAGACGAGCGCTGATCGATTTCATGGGCACCTCCGGAACAGGGTACGCGACAGTACGCGACACAGGGCGAATGGCCGAACGCATGGCCGAACGGATGGCCGAACCGATGGCCGTCCGCGCACCTCGCGCGAGACACGGCCGCTGCGCCTGCTGCGCGGGTCGACGCGGCGTGGCGCGCTCGCGGCTGGGCATGATCATGCGTCACCCGCCGCTGCCATCAGTGCCATAAGGTCGCGTGATGATCTCGAGGTAGTGGCCGTCCGGGTCGTTCCAGTACACGCCGCGCCCGCCGTCGTGGTGGTTGATGCGGCCCGGTTGCTGATGCGCCGGGTCGGCCCAGTACGGCAGTGCACGTGCCTTGATGCGTTCGAAGATCCGGTCGAACTCTTCCTCGCTCACAAGAAAGGCGTAGTGCTCGATGGTCAGGTGCTCGTCGGCGCGGATGTAGGCCAGCGTCACGTGGTTGTCGAGCTCGACGTCCCAGAACGGGCCGAAGCGGACTGGGGCCGCACGGCCCAGCATCTCGCTGAGGAACGTTGCCGAAGCGTGCGGGTCGCGGGCGTGAACGATGGTGTGGTTCAGTTGAATCGACATCGCGTGGCTCCCAAGTCAAGCGCGGCCCCATCCTAAGCAGGCGCAGCAAGTCCTCGATGCCGTGGTGGCGAGCTGTGCACCCCCCTCTCGAAGAAGCGCTGGCCCAGCGCCTGGGGGCGCCTCGGCTTCTCGAGCGCTGCGAAGCGGCGGCCGCCAGGTAGGTTGCCGGCGACGCTGGGCGTCGGCGATTCGGCGATCCTGGAGTCCCCACCTGCCCGTGCTTCGCGGGGTGGGTGCACCACTACTGCCGTTATGATTGCGCCCCATGCTTCGTCGCATCCTCGCCGTTGTCGGGATCGTCGGGCTCGTGGGTTGGATCGGCTGGATCGTCTGGCCGTCCGATGCCGCGCAGCTCGAGCAGGCCGCAGCCCCCGCCCTTCCTCCTGCTGAACCACCGGTCGTCGCCGCGCCCGAGCCACCCGCGCTGCGGACCGAGACGGTCGAGTTGCGCCGCCGCGACACGCTGGCCGAGCTGCTCAGGCGCGGCGGCCTCACGCTCGGCGAGGCGCATGCGCTCGCCACGGGCCTGCGCGAGGCCGGCGCCGACCTTCGGCGCATGCGCGCCGGCGACCGGCTCGAGCTCTCTCGCGGTGCCGACGATCGCATCGTCGCCGTGGCCTACGCGCCCAGCGCGTGGCAGCGCTTCCACGCCACGCGCACGGAGGCGGCCTGGACGGTGAAGCGCACCGACGTCACGCCGGAGATCGGCACCGAGATCCGCGAGGGCGAGGTCCGCAACTCGCTGTGGGAGGCCGTCGATGCCGGGGCGATCGAAGCGCAGACGATGCTCGAACTCGTGCAGATCTTCGAGTCCAGCTTCGACTTCACGGCCGACCCGCGTGCGGGCGATCGCTTCCGCCTGCTGGTCGAGGCGCGCTACGCCAACGGCGCGTTCGTCGAGGAGGGCCGCATCCTCGCCGCGCAGTACGTGACCGAGGACGAGACGCTGGCAGGCGTGGCCTTCGAGGTCGATGGCCGCACGGCCTACTACGACCCCGACGGCCGCTCGTTGAAGAAGATGTTCCTGCGCTCGCCGCTGCAGTTCACGCGCATCAGCTCGGGCTTCACCCATCGGCGCCCGCACCCGATCCTCGGCGGCGTGCGGCCGCATCTGGCGATCGACTACGCGGCGCCCACGGGCACGCCGGTGTGGGCCGTGGCCGACGGCATCGTCGAGTTTGCCGGCCGCAAAGGCGGCAACGGCATCCAGGTGCTTTTGCGTCATCGCGCGGGCTACAAGACCTACTACAACCACCTGTCGCGTGTCGCCGCGGGCGTGCGGCCGGGCGTGAAGGTCGCGCAGAAGCGGCTGATCGGCTACGTGGGCTCCACGGGGCTGTCGACCGGGCCGCACCTGGACTATCGCGTCTCGCGCGGCGGCACGTTCGTGAACCCGCTCAACGAGAAATTCCTGCCGGGCGACCCAATCCCCAACGGGCAGCGTGCTGCGTTCGCGGCGCATGCGCAGTCGCTGCTCGAGCGGCTGCACGCGGCCGCGGCGCCGGCCGCGCAGGTGCCGGTGCCGGGGCAGACGGGCGACTCGCCGCCGAATGGCGATCCCGGCCGCTCCTGATTCCGGCCGCTCCGCGAAGGTGCGGCAATCCGCTCCGGCCCCTCAGGCCGCGCGCGCCAGCGGCAGCGACTCGGGCGCCTGGGCGGGCCCGGCGCTGAACGCGAGCACGCCGTCGTCCACCGGCTCGTGCAGCAGGCGCCGGCGGTCGTCGGCATAGCGGTCGAACAGCTTCCACGGCCCCTGGCTGCCCTGGCGGGGCAGCCGGTGCATGGCGCGCTGGAAGTAGCCGGAGGTGAAGTCGGCGAAGGGCTGCAGTTCCACGTCGGCGGGCGGTAGGCCGGGCGTGGCCACGCGCGTGCCTGTGTCACGCAGGTGGTTCAGCACGCGGCACACGTACCGGCTCGTGAGGTCGGCCTTCAGCGTCCACGAAGCCGCCAGGTAGCCGAAGGTGGCCGCGAGGTTGGGCACGCCGGCGTACATCACGCCCTTGTAGGAAACGAGCCGGCCGGTCTCCAGCGGCACACCGTCGAGGCTGAGCTGTGCGCCGCCGAGCAGCTGCAGCTCCAGCCCCGTGGCCGAGACGATCACGTCGGCTTGCAGCTCGCGGCCGCCTTTCAGGCGCAGGCCGCTTTCGGTGAAGCATTCGATGTGGTCCGTCACCACCTCGGCGCGGCCGTCGGCGAGGGCCTTGAAGAGGTCGGCGTCGGGCACCAGGCACAGCCGCTGCTGCCAGGGGCCGTAGGGCGGCGTGAAGTGCGGGCTCAGGCTTTGGCCGGCCGGCAGTGCCTTGGCCACCTGCTTGAGCAGGAAGCCGCGCACCTTCTCGGGCTGGCTGCGGCTGCGGCGGAAGAGGAACGCGCCCAGGGCGACGTTCTTCGCCCGCGTGAGCGCATAGGCCCAGCGTTCGGGCAGCAGGCGGCGCAGCAGCAGCGCGATGCGGTCGCGCGCCGGCACGACGAAGTAGTAGCTGGGCGTGCGCTGCAACAGCACCACCTGCGCGCCCTCGGCGGCCAGCGCCGGCACCAGCGTGGCCGCGGTGGCGCCGCTGCCGATGACCACCACGCGCTTGCCGCGCACGGGCAGCCCCTCGGGCCACTGTTGCGCATGCACGTGCGTGCCGCGGAACGAAGCCATGCCCTCGAATGCGGGCTGGTGGCCGTGGTCGTAGCGGTAGTAGCCGCCGCAGGCGAAGAGGAAGCTGCAATGGAACGTCAGCGGTTCCTCGCCGCCCTCGGGCGTGCTGCGCACGGCCTGCACTTCCCAGCGCGCGGCCTGCGAGTGCCAGTTGGCGCTGCGCACGAGCATGCCGTAGCGGATGTGCCGCTCGAGGCCGTGCTCCCGCGCCGTCTCGCGCAGGTACTGCAGGATGGCCGGTCCGCGCACGATGGCCTCGCGCTCGCGCCAGGGCTTGAAGTGGAAGCCCAGCGTGTACATGTCCGAATCGGAGCGGAAGCCCGGATAGCGGAACAGGCTCCACGTGCCGCCGAGCGTGTGCCGCGCCTCCAGCACGGCGAAGCGCCGCTCGGGGCAGTGCGTCTGCAGGTGCCACGCGGCGCTGAGGCCGGAGATGCCGGCGCCGATGACGAGAACGTCGAGGGTTTCGGGGGGCATGGTTGTGGGCCTCCTTCTTGGGCGGAGTGTCGCAGCACCGGCAAGGTCACGGTTGAGAGCACCGAGGCGCCTGCGCAAACGCCCAGGCCGCTGGCGCAGGCGTCATTGGCGCCGTGGCCCGGGGCTCACTTCCACGGCCGGCGCGGCAAGGCCGCCTGCGCCGAGCCGCCGTCGGGGCTTAGCCCGGCGGTCGGCGCCCGCAACAAGTTGCGGGCGCCGACTCCGCTGCGATGCTCGCGCCCGTGGCCCCCGCCGCGGAACTCGTTGCACTCGCTGCGCTCGGGCCACTCAGACACCCGCAGCGAGCTAGAGGAAACTCGGCGTCGCCAGGGATCAGGGATCAAAAACCGGC
>JAEUPE010000288.1 GCA_016790435.1 Rubrivivax sp.
GCGTTGAGCAGCGGCCAGTCGC
Organism: Rubrivivax sp.; assembly: GCA_016790435.1. Taxonomy (GTDB): domain Bacteria; phylum Pseudomonadota; class Gammaproteobacteria; order Burkholderiales; family Burkholderiaceae_C; genus Rubrivivax. The sequence continues at coordinate 23 of JAEUPE010000288.1, forward strand.
TCACCGCGTCGCTGCCGTCCTTCATGGCCTCGGTCTCGCGGTTGGGGCTGGCGACGCTGCCGCTGTCGAGGTGGTCGCGGCCGATGACGATGGGCGCCTTCAGCTCGCCGCTCTTCACCATCTCGTTGAAGGCGAGGCCGGCGCGATGGCGCTCGCCCAGGCCGATCCAGCAGATGCGCGCCGGCAGGCCCTGGAAGGCGATGCGCTCGCCGGCCATGTCGAGCCAGCGGTGCAGGTGCTTGTCCTCCGGGAACAGCTCCTTCATCTTCGCGTCGGTCTTGCGGATGTCTTCCGGATCGCCCGAGAGCGCCACCCAGCGGAACGGCCCCTTGCCGCGGCAGAAGAGCGGGCGGATGTAGGCCGGCACGAAGCCTGGGAAGTCGAACGCGTTCTTGACGCCGGTGTCGAAGGCCACCTGCCGGATGTTGTTGCCGTAGTCGACCGTGGGGATGCCCATGGCCTGGAAGTCGAGCATGGCCTGCACGTGCACGGCACAGCTCTGCGCGGCCGCCGCCTTGAGCGCGGCGTGCCGCGAGTCATCGGCTTGCGCCTGCTTCCAGCCATCGACCGTCCAGCCGCTCGGCAGGTAGCCGTTGACGAGGTCGTGCGCGCTCGTCTGGTCGGTGACGAGGTCGGGCTTGATGCCGCCGTCCCGCGCGCGCTTGACGAGCGCCGGCAGCACGTCGGCCGCGTTGCCGAGCAGGCCGATCGATACCGCCTTCTTCTCGGCCGTGTAGCGCTTGATGCGGGCCAGCGCGTCGTCCAGGTCGGTCGCCTGCTCGTCGAGGTAGCGGCTGCGCAGGCGGAAGTCGATGCGGCTCTGCTGGCACTCGATGTTGAGGCTGCAGGCGCCGGCGAAGGTGGCGGCCAGCGGCTGCGCCCCGCCCATGCCGCCCAGGCCGGCGGTGAGGATCCAGCGCCCGGCCAGGCTGCCGCGGTAGTGCTGGCGCCCGGCTTCGACGAACGTTTCGTAGGTGCCCTGCACGATGCCCTGGCTGCCGATGTAGATCCAGCTGCCCGCCGTCATCTGGCCGTACATCATCAGGCCCTTGCGATCGAGCTCGTGGAAGTGCTCCCAAGTCGCCCACTTGGGCACCAGGTTGCTGTTGGCAATCAACACGCGCGGCGCATCGGCATGCGTGCGGAACACGCCCACCGGCTTGCCGCTCTGCACGAGCAGGCTCTCGTCAGGCTGGAGCTTCTTCAGCGCTGCAAGGATGGCCTCGAAGCACTCCCAGTTGCGCGCCGCCTTGCCGATGCCGCCATACACCACGAGCGCGTCGGGGTTCTCGGCCACCTCGGGGTCGAGGTTGTTCTGGATCATGCGGAACGCCGCCTCGATGAGCCAGTTCGCGCAGGAGATCTGGGTGCCGCGCGGCGCGCGCACCGGCCGCGGGCCGGCGGCGGGGGACAGGTCTTGCAGCGGCTTCACGTCGGACAGGTCGGTCATGGCGGGCTCCGGAAAGAACGAAGGGAGGGCAGCGCGGATCAGGGTCAACCCGGAGCGGACTGTACTTGTATAGACAACCCTAGACAAGTATCCTCGCTCTCATGGTTTCCCCGGATGCCGACACCCCGCTGGTCACCCGTGCCGCCGTGCCTGCCGCATCGGCCGCATCGGCTTCGCACGGCCCGGCGGCGCTGCCGTCACCGCGGGCGCCCTTCCTGCGCGTGAAGCAGCACCTGAAGGACGGCCTGGGGGCGGGCCGCTGGCCGCCGGGTGCGCTCATGCCCTCCGAAGCCGAGCTGGTGGCCGAGTTCGGTGTCAGCCGCATGACGGTGAACCGGGCGCTGCGCGAACTGCAAGCCGAGGGCCTGGTGAGCCGCGCGCAGGGCGTGGGCACGTTCGCCGCGCCGCTGCATCGCGTGAGCAGCACGCTCACCATCCGCGACCTGCACGACGAGATCGAGTCGCGCGGGCACCGCCACCATGCGGTCGTGCACCAACTGCGGGCCGAAAAGGCACCGGCCGCGCTCGCGCAGCAATTGGGCGTGGCGACCGGGGCGCGTGTCTTCCACAGCCTCATCGTGCACCACGAGGACGGCGTGCCCCTGCAGTGCGAAGACCGCTATGTCAACCCGGCTTGCTGCCCGGGCTACCTGGAGGCGGACTTCGGCACGACCACACCGACGCAGTTGCTGTTCGAGACAACGGCGCTGTGGCGGGCGCAATATGCGATCGAGGCCGCCGCGCCCACGGCCGAGGAGGCCCGACTGCTCGGCATCGGCGCACGCGACCCGTGCCTGGTGGTCACGCGCCGCACCTTCACGCGCGACGCGCCCATCACCATCGCGCGCCTGGTGCACCCGGGCACGCGCTACCTTCTGCAGGGAGAGTTCCAGCCATGAGTCAGCGGCCGTTCCCAAGCCGCATGTCGGAGCGCCTTGCGGCGCCCTGCTGCGAATGACGCGTGCACCCCACCTGGCACGCGCGGCCTTCGCCGTCGCACCGGACGATCTCGTGGCCGCGTTCCAGCGCGATGGCGCCGTGTGCCTGCGCGGCGTGCTCACCCCGGCCGAGGTGGAACGCCTCGCGCGTGGCATCGACGCCAACCTCGCCACGCCGAGCCCGCGCGCCATCGTCGCCAGCCGCCCGGGCGACCCTGGCTTCTTCATCGAGGACTTCTGCAACTGGCGGGCCGACGCGCCGAGTGCGCCCTTCGCCGCCGACTACCGCGCCACGGCCATCGACACCGCGCTGCCCGAGGTCGCCGCGCGCCTCATGCAAAGCCGCACCGTGCGCCTGTACCACGACCACATGCTCACCAAGGAGCCGGGCACGCGCACGCCGACACCCTGGCACCAGGACCAGCCGTACTACAACATCGACGGCAGGCAGAACGTGAGCTTCTGGATCCCGGTCGACCCGGTGCGCCGCGCGAGCACGCTCGAGTTCATTGCCGGCTCGCACCTCGGTCCGTGGCTCATGCCGCGCACCTTCATGGACCACCAGGCGAAGTGGTTCCCAGAGGGCAGCCTCGCCGAGCTGCCCGACATCGAGGCGAGCCGCGGCGACTTCCCGATCCTCGGCTGGGCGCTCGAACCCGGCGACGCGGTGGCCTTCCACATGCTCACGCTGCATGCCGCCGGCGGTGTGGACGGTGACCGGCGGCGCCGTGTCTTCTCTCTGCGCTACCTCGGCGACGACATCACCCATGCGCCGCGGCGCTGGAAGACTTCGCCCGACTTCCCCGGCCTCGCCGAGGTGTTGCCTGCCGGCGCGCCGATGCGGCACGAAATCTTTCCCCTGCTGATCGGAGCGCCGGATTGACCGCCACCCTGCACCGCGTACGACTCGAGGACTGCCCGACGCAACCCTGGCGCAACGGCGGCGGAGTCACGCGCGAGCTGCTGCTGTGGCCCACCGCCACCACAAACACGGCGACGCAGGACTGGGCCGTGCGCGTGAGCGTGGCCGACATCTCGCGCGACGGACCATTCTCGTCATTCCCCGGTGTCGACCGATGGTTCGCGGTGCTCGAAGGGTCGGGCGTCACGCTCGGCCTGCCCGGCGGCGATCACCGCATCAAGCGCGGCGACAAGCCGGTGGAGTTCGCCGGCACCGACGCTCCCAACTGCCGCCTCATCGAAGGGCCGACGCGCGACCTCAACCTGATGGTCCGGCATGGCGCCGGTCGCATGTGGAAGGCGCAGGCCGGCGAACCGGTCGACTCGCGCACGCGCTGGCGCGCGCTCTACGCGGTCACGCGCGTTCGGGTGCAGACCCCGGCCGGCAACACCGAGACCCTCGAGCCCGGCACCTTGTTGTGGGGTGACGAGCACGACACCGGCCGCTGGGCGCTGATGGACCAGGCGCTGGCCTTCTGGATGACCCTGTCGCGATGAAGTGACGATGAGTTCGCGAAGCACCCCCCCGAACCGCCGGCGAACCTGCTGGCGCCACGCGCGGCTGGCCACCTTCGCGGCCGGCTCGCCGTGGGGCTGGATCGACGACGGCGCCCTCGTCACCGAGGGTGCGCACCTCGCGTGGGTCGGGGCTGAGGCCGACCTGCCATCCAACCTGCAAGTGGACGACGAGGTGGACCTGCATCGCGCGCTCGCCACGCCCGGCCTGATCGATGCGCACACGCACCTCGTCTACGGCGGCGACCGCGCCGGCGAGTTCGAGCAGCGTCTGCAGGGTGCGACCTACGAGGAGATCGCGCGCGCCGGCGGCGGCATCCGCTCCACCGTGGCAGCCACGCGCGCCGCGAGCGACGAAGCCCTCTTCCAGGGCGCAGCCCGGCGCGCCCGCATCCTGATGGCCGAGGGCGTGACGACGCTCGAAGTGAAGAGCGGCTACGGCCTGGCGCAGGCGCACGAGGCGCGCTGCCTCGCCGCGGCACGGCGGCTGGCGCGCGAGCTGCCGCTGGACGTGCGCACGACCTCGCTCGCCGCGCACGCGCTGCCGCCCGAGTTCGCCGGCCGGCCCGACGACTACATCGATGCGGCCATCACCTGGCTTGCCGGCCAGCAGGCACGGGGCCTCGTCGATGCGGTGGACGCCTTCTGCGACACGATCGGCTTCACGCCGGCCCAGACCGAGCGCATCTTCAACGAGGCGCAGCGCCTGGGCTTGCCCGTGAAGCTGCACGCCGAGCAGCTCAGCGACCAGGACGGCGCCGCGCTCGCGGCCCGCTTCGGCGCGCTCAGCTGCGACCACCTCGAGCACCTGTCGGCGCGTGGCGTCGCGGCGATGAAGGCGGCGGGCACGGTGGCCGTGCTGTTGCCCGGCGCCTACTACTTCCTGCGCGAGACGAAGCTGCCGCCGGTGCCGGCGCTGCGCGAGGCCGGCGTCCCCATCGCCATCGCCACCGACCACAACCCGGGCAGCTCGCCAGCGCTCTCGCTGGTGCTCATGCTCAACATGGCCTGCACGCTTTTCCGCCTCACGCCGGAGGAGGCCTGGCGCGGCGTGACGGTGCACGCGGCGCGCGCCCTCGGCCTGCCCGACCGGGGCGTGCTGGCCGCCGGGCAGCGCGCCGACTTCGCTGTGTGGGACGCCGAACATCCGCGCGAGATCGCCTACCGCTTCGGGCACAACCCGTGCCGGCGCGTGGTGCATGCCGGCGTCGAGAGGACGATGTAGAGAGGACGATGCGATGACCGCCCCCGCCGCCGAGCGCGCCGCGATCCGAACCGAGAACTACACGCTGCTGCGCGGCACGCTGCCGCTGCTGGTGAGCGTGCCGCACTGCGGCACCGCCATCCCGAGCGAGTTGCGGCACCTCTACACCGAGCGCGCCCTGCAGGCCGAAGACACCGACTGGCACCTCGAGCGGCTCTATGCCTTCGTGCATACCTTGGCTGGTGACCAGGGGCAGGGCGCGAGCCTGCTCGTGCCGCGACTGAGCCGCTACGTCATCGACCTCAATCGAGACCCCTCGAACGCGCCGATGTACCCGGGGCGCAACAACACCGAGCTCTGCCCGACCCGGCACTTCACCGGCGAGCCGATCTACCGCGAGGGCCAGGCACCCGACGAGGCGGAGATCCACCGCCGTGTGGCCACCTGCTTCAGGCCGTACCACGATGCGCTGGCCGCCGAGCTGCAGCGACTGAAGTCCGTGCACGGGCACGCCGTGCTCTTCGACGCGCACAGCATCAAGAGCGAGCTGCCATGGCTCTTCGAGGGCACGCTGCCGCACATGAACCTGGGCACGGTCGAAGGCACGAGTTGCGCGCCGGCGCTGCGCGAGGCGCTGGCTGGGGTCTTTGCCGCGCAGGGCGACTACAGCCACGTCGTCGACGGGCGCTTCAAGGGCGGGCAGATCACGCGCCAGTACGGGCGTCCGGCCGAGGGCGTGCACGCCGTGCAGCTCGAGATGTGCTGGCGCGCCTACATGGAAGAGACCGCGCCCTACGCCTGGCATGAGGCTCGCGCAGCAGCGGTGACGCCGCTGCTGAAGCGGCTGGTGCAGGCGATGATCGACTGGAAGCCGCGTTGAACGCGCCCACGCCCCACCCCTCGCTGCTCTGGGCCGAGACCGCCTGGGTCGAGGGCCGATGGCGCGAGTCCGTGCTCCTCGAGGTGGGCGTGGATGGCACCTGGGCCCGCGTGCAGCCCGAGATCGCGCCGCCGCCGCTGGCCCTGCGCTTGCCCGGCCCCGTGCTGCCCGGCCTCGTCAATGCGCACAGCCACGCCTTCCAGCGGGCCTTCGCCGGCCTCGCCGAACGTCGGGAGAACGAGCACGACGACTTCTGGTCCTGGCGCGACCGCATGTACGGCGTGGCGCTCGCCATCGGCACCGGCGAGCTGCGCGAGCTGGCGACTCGCCTGTACCGCGAGATGCTGGCTGGCGGCTACACGCAGGTCTGCGAGTTCCACTACCTCCACCACGCCCCCGACGGGCAGCGCCATGCCGACCCGGCGGCGATGAGCCTGGCGCTCGCCGAGGCGGCGGCAACCGCAGGCATCGGCCTCACGCTGCTGCCGGTGCTCTACGAACGCGCGGGCTTCGCGGCGCCCGCGCTGCGCGCAGACCAGCGGCGCTTTGCCTCCGACGTGGGCTTCGTGCTGGCGCTGCGTGACCGGGTCCGCGCCCTGGGCGCTTCGGGAGCCCAAGGCGCTTCTGGCACCGAAGCACCTGTCGCGCCGGCCCCCGGCCGAGTGCGCGCGGGCGTCGCCATCCACTCGCTGCGAGCCGCCTCCACGGCGTCGATGCGTGAACTACTCGACCGGCTGGCCGGCGACGACGGACCGATCCACATTCACATCGCCGAGCAGACCGGCGAAGTCGACGATTGCCTCGCGAGCACGGGCGCGCGCCCCATCGAGTGGCTGGCGCGCGAGTTCTCGCTCGACGCACGCTGGCAACTCGTGCACGCCACGCATGCCGAGCCGCGCGAGATCGAGGCCGTGGCGGCCACCGGCGCCGGCATCGTGGTGTGCCCGACGACCGAGGCCAACCTCGGTGACGGCGTGCCCAACCTGCCGCGGTGGCTGGACGGCGGCGTGCCGCTCGCGATCGGCTCGGACAGCCAGGTCTGCCGCAGCGCAGCCGAGGAACTGCGCTGGCTCGACTATGCGCAGCGCCTCGTGCGCCGGCGGCGCAACGTGACGGCCGACCCGGCGCGCCACGGGGGCTCGACGGCGGCGCGGCTCTTCGAGGCCTGTGCTGCGGGCGGCGGCGCCGCGGCGGGCTTCACGCGCTGGGGGCTGCAACGCGGCGCGCCAGCCGATGCGCTGGTGCTCGCCGCCAGTGCGCCTGGGCTCGCCGAAGCCCCTGCAGCGCACCGGCTCGACGCCTGGGTCTTCGCCACCGACGCGCCGGCGATCGCGCAGACCTGGGTCGGCGGGCGCCGGGTACTCTGACAGAGTCGGTGCAGGCGAGCGGCCGCCGCGGAACCGGCTCTGCCGGGCCGCCTTCGGCGCACCTTGGGGGAGGCGCCGAAGGCGCTCCGGGGGGTTCAGGCTAGTGGATGAATCGCCCGTGCCGGTCGACCATCGACAGGTCGACGAAGCGCGACCCCACGTGCTCGGTCGACGTGTACTGCGTCTTCACGCCACCGAGGTCGAAGGTCGAACCCTTCAGCGCCTTGACGAATGACGCGCGGCTCAGGTCGCGCCCGGCGGCGCGCAGCCCCATCACCAGGGCCTTGGCAGTGAGGAACCCCTCCAGGCCGCCATAGCTGAACTCGGCCTTGGGGTCGGCCTTGCGCGCCGCCTCCTGGTACTCGCGCGTGATCTCGCGCTTGCGCTCCCAGGGGCTCGGCACGACCTGCGCGAAGACCATGCCTTGCGCCAGGGGCCCGAGGCCGCGGGCAATCTGCGATGAACCGGAGTTGACGGCGACGAAGCGCGTCGTCGCCCCGGCCTTCATGCCCTTGGCGACAAGCTTCTCGTACAGCCCAGCCGAACCGTGGTTGAAAAGCATGTCGGGCTTGGCTTCACGGATCTTGCGCACCATCGTGTCCAGGTCGGTGTCGGAGGTGTCTGCCTTGAACGGCACCGAGAGCACCAACTGCATGTCCAGTTCCTTGGCGATCAGGGTGACGTTCTGGAGATGCTCCTTGCCGTTGGCGCCATCGACGTGGAAGAAGCCAACGGTCTTGAGGCCCAGGCTCTTGCCCCAGGCCATGAGGGCGCGGAACTCGTCGCGGTGTTCGGCGCGCACCGGGAACACCCACTCCTGGTAAGGCCGGCGCAGCGCCGGCGGACCGGCCATGGGCCCGAAGAACGGCACCTTGCGCTCGGCGGCCACCTTCATCACCGCCGTCGAAGGGCCGCCTTCGATGGCACCGAAGAGGATGAAGACCCCCTCGTCGAGGAGCTTGCGCGCATTGGCCTCGGCCGTGGCGTTGCGGTTCTCGTCGTCCACCGTCTTCACGACGATGCGGCGCCCGTTGACGCCGCCGGCCGCGTTGACCTGGTCGATGTACAGCTTCATGCCCTGGTGCGCGGCCACGCCGTAGGCGTTCTTGCCCGCCTGCAGCGTGATGCTCTGGCCGATGACGACTTCTGTGTCGGTGACGCCTGGGTCGGCCGCCCGAGCGGGCTGCGGCGGAACCGCGATCGACGCAAGAAGGCCGGCCACGCATGGGGCGGCGCAGGCACGGGCGAGATGGAGGATGCGATCGACGGTCAGCATGCGTGGAGCGGCCTCGAGCGGAGTTAGGGGTGCGGTGTCAAGCTAGGGATGCTTCTACACCGCGGGTCACCGTGAAAAGGCTGGCAAAATTCACGAAACACGCATGCTCGTGGAAGTGCCTCGAGATGCCGGATCAGAGAGAAGTATCGGCGGGAGCGAAGGCCTGATTCTGGGCCGAACGTTTCCCGCAACCATACAAACAAGTGGTTGCCGTGCCCTTCATTCAGGGGCCCGGCTGCTCGTTGGGAGCATGCATGAATGACTTGACCCCGCGCCAGCGGGCAGATCTGCCGACGGCGGTGCTGCATTGGGGGCTCGTGCTGGCGTTGCTGGTGAGTGTCTCCACCGGGTGGCGCATCGCCAGCCTGGGCGACGGCAGTGCGCTGGCACGCTGGGTCGATGCGCTCGCCGTGCAAGGCAACGTGCCTTGGTGGCACTTCGCGAGCGCCGCCACGCTCGTGGCCCTCGTCGCAGCCTACTTCGTCTTCCTGGCGCGCATGGGCCTGCTCGGCCGATTGTCGGTGCGCCTGGCGAGCCTTCGCTCTGCCGACCGGCAGGCGCGCTGGCAGGCATTGAACAAGCTCGTCTACTGGGTGGCGCTGGCCTTGCTGGGCGCCTCGGCGGTGAGCGGCTCGCTGATGTACTTCAAGCCGGGCCTGCTGCCCGGCGAGCCGCTGGCGTCTGTGCACCGCTTCCTGTCCTGGGCGTTCGTCGCCTACATCGCACTGCACGTGCTGGCCCAGTGGGGCATGGGCGGCTTCCGGCAGATCACCAAGCTGCTCACGCCTCGCGTCGCCTACGGCACGGGCGCCGCGCTGGCTCTCGCGGCCGGCGTGGCCGTGGCCGCCGTGACGGTGGCCGTCGACAGCGGCAGCCTGACGACGCTGCAGGTGATGCGCACCACAGCGCCGCCGGCGCTGGACGGCGACAGCACCGACGCCGCCTGGGCGGCGGCACCCGAGGTCGTGGTGCACACGACGCGCGGCAACGGGCTCGAGGGCGGCGAGGTCGCGGTGCACGTCAAGGCGCTGCACGACGGCAAGCGCGCCTACCTGTTGTTCCGATGGCCGGACGCGACGCGCAGCCAGAAGCACCTGCCCGTGGTCAAGACCGAGGCCGGCTGGAAGCTCCTGCACCACAACTACTTTGCCAACGACGAGAACGAGTTCTACGAGGACAAGTTCGCCGTCATGCTGGCGCGCTCGCCGGTCGCCGGCGGCAACACGGTGCGACTGGGCTCGCAGCCGCTGGCTGGCAAGCCCGGGCCGACACACGGCTTGGGCCTGCATGTCACCAGCGACGGCACCTACGCCGACGTCTGGCACTGGAAGAGCGTGCGCAGCGGTTCGATCCAGCAATTCGACGACAACCACTTCGGCCCGCCGCTGGAAGCCAAGAAGGGCCAGGCCCGGTACACCGGCGGCTACACGCAGGACCCACACCGCGGCGGTGGCTTCGAGCAGAACTTCGAGTCCGGTGGCGAGGGCTCGCTCGTGCGCCTGAAATACCTGCCGCGCGACCTCGCCGCCGTGCAAGCGCGCATGAAGTCGTTCAATCCCAGCCCCGAGGCCAGCGACGAAGGCGACTTCGCGATGCCGCGCGGCGAGGTGGTGCCCTACAGCGCCGCCGCCGATGCGCAGATCCCTGTCGGCACCGTGCTCCCCTCCGTCGTGTACGACCGGCCGTTTGAGGGCGACCGGGGTGACGTGTCCGCGCATGCGCGCTGGAAGGACGGCTGGTGGACGATGGAGGCCAGCCGCTTGCTCGACACCGGCTCCCGCTTCGACCAGCCCATCGCCGACGGCATCTACCTCTGGGTGTCGGTGTTCGACCACAGCCAGGTGCGTCACACGCGCCATGTGCGGCCGCTGCAGATCAAGGTCCAGCCATGACCCGCCGCGGGTGCGGGCCAGCAGCGTCCTGAACCGACTCTTCGCTCCACCAGAGACTGCCCAACGTGCCCAGGATCTACATCGAAGAGTGGCCGCAGCCCATCGAGGCGGGCCGCCTGCGCATCCTCGAGGCGGCGCTCGATGCCGGCGTGCCCTTCCCGCACAGTTGCGGTTCGGGCGAGTGCGGTACCTGCAAGTGCCGGCTGATCGAAGGTGAGGTCAAGCGCGACCGCCACAGCCCCGACGCCCTCAGCGACGAGGAAGTCGAGGCGGGTCTCATCCTCGCTTGCCGCTCCCGCCCGCTGACCGACGTGCGAGTGCAATGGCTCTCGGGTTCGGCGCCAGCCACGATGATCAAGCACGACGCGGTCGTCGGGCGCGTCGAGCAGGCCTCGCGCGACGTCGTGCTGCTCACCGTCCGGTTGCGCGCGGAACAGGCCTTTCCTTTCCGCTCGGGCCAGTTCGCGAAGCTGCGCTTCGGCCGCCTGCCGGCGCGCAGCTATTCGATGGCGAGCCAGCCCGGTGAGCGCGAACTCGTCTTCCACATCCGCGTCCGGCCGGACGGTCAGGTGAGTCAGTACGTGGCCAACGAATTGCGGGCTGGTGATCCGGTCGAGGTTCGCGGCCCCTTCGGCGAGGCCTATTGGCAGGGCAGCGCCAAGGCGACCGCGTCGAGCGCCAACGGCAAGGCGCCCAGCGCAGACCGGCACCTGCTGCTTCTGGCCGGCGGCACGGGCATGGCGCCCATCCTGTCGGTGCTCGACGCGGCGCTGCGTGACGGCCACGATCCGCGCTACATCGACGTCTACCACGGCGTGCGCACACCCTCCGACCTCTATGCCGAGGCGGCCTTGCACCAGCGCGCACGCGACTTCGGCCTGCGCTTCGTGCCCGTGTACGCCGAAGGCGGCCCCGGACGCACCGGCCTGCTGCACGACGCGGTGAGCGCGGACTTCAGCGACCTCGGCGCCAGCCTCATCCACGTCGCCGGACCGCCGCCGATGGTGGATGCCGTGCGCGGCGTCGCGCAGCGCCGTGGCGCGGCCCCGGAGCGCATTCGCGCCGATGCCTTCCACGCCTCCGAGCCGGAAAAGCGCAGCCTCTGGGAACGCATCACGGCCTGGGGTTCGCTCTAGGACGCGGAGGCCCGCACCGGCGCCGGCGCCGGCGCCGGGACCACCCTCCTCCAGGCCGTGGACTAGAAGAGCTCGCCGTCCCGGCGAGCCAGCGGCGCCTCGATGGCAAGCAGCCGCTCCTTGGTGGCCACGCCGCCGGGCGCGGAGAAACCCCCGAGCTTGCCGCCCGCCGCAAGCACCCGGTGGCAAGGCACGACCAGCGGCCACGGGTTGCGCCCGAGCGCCACGCCCACGGCGCGCGCGGCACCAGCGTCACCAAGCTCTCGCGCCACGTCGCCGTAGGTGCTGGTCTCGCCCGGCGCGAGGCGCTGCGTGATCTCGTAGACGCGGCGCTCGAAGGGGCCGACGCGGCCCCAGGCCAGCGGCACCTCGCCCAGCGAAACCGCCTCGCCGCGAATCAGCGCCTGCATCGAGGCCACAGCCTGCTGAACGAAGGGCGGCCACGGCTCGACGGCAGCCTCGGCGCCGCTCAGGTGGCGCAGCAGCGAGCGCGTCGTTGCCGCGTCGTCGGCTGGCAGCAGCACGTTGGTGAGCACGTCACCCTGCCAGGCCAGACCGCAGTCGCCGATCGCCGTGGCAAAGAGGGCGCTGCTCCGCGGGGCCGTGGAGGCCACCCGTGCGACATCCGCGCCGCCGGCGGGCGGCGTGACTGGCCGTTGGGTGTCAGCGGTATTTCGCATCGTCGCCTCCCGGTGGCAGGGTGCCGAACCAGCCGCGCGCGAGTTCCTCGTCCAGGCGCTCGCGCATCCACGCCCACAAGGCCGGGCAACCCGCCTCGATGGGCGGCCCGATGCGTCGGAGCACGCGCTCGTGCGTGATGCCGTGTTCCACCCAACTCTGGCCGGCATTGGCGAGGTTCAGCAGCGCCGGCATGGCCCGGTCGGCCGCGTGCGCGAAGCGCGCCTCGGGCGTCGCGCCATCCTCGAACTCCTGCCACAGCGAAACGAAGGGTGCCGCCTGCGCCGCCGGCAGCAGGCCGAAGATGCGCTGCACCGCCGCACGCTCGGCGGCCTTGCGCTCGGCCTCGCCTTCCTCGATGTAGACGAGGGTGTCGCCGGTGTCGATCTCGCCGACGTCGTGCACGAGCAGCATGCCGATGACACGCGTCATGTCGACGCCGGGCGGCGCATGCGGTGCCAATGCCGCGGCCAGCATGGCGATCTGCCAGCTGTGCTCGGCGGAGTTCTCGAAGCGGTCGGCGCCGACGACACGTGTCTTGCGCGTCACGCTCTTCAGCCGCTCGAGCTCGAGCACGAAGCTCACGACCTCGTTCATGGTTTCCTCGTCACGCCACGGGCCACTCGGCCACCGGGTGCTCGCGGGCCGGCCACGGGCTGGTCACAGGCCGACCTGCCGCGCGGCGAGGTCCTTGAGAACCTCCTCCGAGCCACCGCCGATGACCATCACCTTCACCTCGCGGTACAGGCGCTCGCTCTTCGTGCCGCGCATGTAGCCCATGCCGCCGAGGATCTGCACCGCCTCGCTGGCGCAGAAGGCCATGGCCTGCGTGGCCTGGATCTTGGCCATGCAGGTGCGCGCCACCAGCGCCGCCTGGAGCTGCTCGTTCATGCCCGACTGGTGTATCAGGCGCCAGCCGAGCGCATGGACGAACTCGCGCGCCACCTCCACGCGCTGCACCATGTCGACGAGCTTGTGGCGGATCACCTGGTGCTCGGCGAGCGCGCGGCCGAAGGTCTTGCGCTCGCGTGCCCAGGCCAGCGCCTCCTCGGTGCAGGCCTGCGCGTAACCGACGGCGCTGGCTGCCATCACCAGGCGCTCGTGGTTGAAGTTCTGCATGATGGCGCGGAAACCCTCGCCCTCGACGCGATCCGGGCCGCCGAGCAAGTTGGCGGCAGGCACGCGGCAGTTCTCGAAGCGCAAGTGCGCCGTGTCGCTCGCCCACCAGCCGGTCTTCTTCAGCTCGGTGCGCTCGAGGCCCGGCGTGTCGCCTTCCACCAGCAGCAGCGAGATGCCGTTCGCGCCCCGGCTGTCGGGATCGGTGCGCACGGCCACGGTGAGGTAGTCGGCGCGCAGGCCGCTGGTGATGAAGGTCTTCTCGCCGTTCACGACGTAGTGGTTGCCCTCGGCGCCGGAGGCCCGCACGGCCCGCGTGCGCAAGGCCGCCACGTCCGAGCCGCCGCCGGGCTCGGTGATGGCGAGCGCGGCGATCTTCTCGCCGCGCAGCACCGGTGGCACGACCCGCGCCTTGAGCTCCGCGCTGCCGAGCGCGATGACCGGCGGCAGCCCGATGTGCAGCGTGCCGAGCGAGGCCTGCACGCCGCCCGTGCCGGCGCGGGCCAGCTCCTCGGCGGCGATGATCGAGAACATCGTGTCGGCCGGCGTGCCGCCGTATTCCTCGGGGTAGCCCATGCCGAGCAGGCCGAGCGCCGCCGCCTTCTTGTAGAGCGAGCGCGGGAAGGTGCCCGCCTCGTCCCACTCGGCGGCGAAGGGCGCGATCTCGTGCTCGGCGAAGCTGCGCACCGTGGCGCGGAAGGCCTCGTGCTCCGGGCTGAAGTGGTGCGGTGCAGGGGGCAGGTCGAACGTCATCGCGCGGGTTCTCTTCTCAGGGCGTCGCAGCTCACTCGGCCTTGACGCCGGCGTCCTTCACGACCTTCCGGTACAGCTCGAACTCGTCGCTCATCGCCTGCGCGAAGTCCTTCGCGCTCGAGCCCACCGGCACGACGCCGCGCTCGCGCAGCTTGGCCTGCGTGGCCGGCAGCTTCACGAAGGCCTGGATCTCGGCGCTGAGCTTGTCGACGATGGCCGGCGGCGTGCCGGCCGGCGCCATCACGCCGTGCCAGGGCTTGACGTCGAAGCCGGGCACCGTGTCGGCGATGGGTGCGAGCTCGGGC
>JAEUPE010000015.1 GCA_016790435.1 Rubrivivax sp.
CTCGGACCGGGCATGCGGCCTGTCCAGCCGGGCGCAGAAGGCGTCGACGGCGGTGCGCGGACCTGCCTGGACCTGCGCGTCGGTCAGCGCGAGCATGGCCCGCGCGCGCTTGCCGCAGGCTTGCTGCAACTGCGCGAACACCCGCGCGGCCCCCGAGCCGCCCATCGTGCAGAACAACGCGACCTGAGCCGCGCCGAGCGGGTGTGCCTTCAACCAACCGCGCACCGGCGCGGGCAGGCTCCAGCACCAGACGGGCGTGCCGATCACCACGAGGCCGTACTGCGCCGGGTCGTGCCTGGCCGGTCTCACGCTCGCCGTGCAGCCGGCAAGCGCCTGGAGTGCGCAACGCGCATAACCCGGCACCTGATGGGCCGGAGCCGCGAAGCCGATCTCCTCCACGTCCGCCTTGAGGCGTGCGGCGATCATCCGGCCGATGCGCCGTGTGCAACCACTGCGCGAATGGAAGACGACCAGGGTGCGAGGGCGGTGGGACATGGACTTGCAGTGAGTGAGTGAATGCAGGATCGCCAAACCATCATTGGCCCACGCGCCCCGTGGCCGTTGAGCCCGATCAATGGCGGCCCTACCCTCTCGCCGCTATGGTGTCGCCCGGGGTCCACCCGTGGAGCCGAACATGAGCCTGAGTGACGATCTGGCCCGCCTGCACGAGTTGCACCGGGCAGGGGCGCTGTCCGACGACGAGTTCGCGGTCGCGAAGACGCGCGTCATCGCCAGCGGGGGTGATGGGGGTGGCGAGCGCGGTGCCGAGGGCAGCGCCAAGCCCCGCAGCGAGGCGACCGCCGCCGTGCAGGCGGTCAATGCCCTGCGGCGCCCGCTCGCCGACCGCTGGGTGGGCGGTGTCTGCAGCGGCCTCGCCGCGGCCACGGGGCTCGAGGCCTGGGTGTGGCGGCTGCTCTTCGTGCTGCTCGCGTTGTGGGGCGGCGCGGGGCTGCTGGTCTACGTGCTGCTGTGGATCTTCGTGCCCGGCGAGGCGGCGGCGGAAGGGGCTGAGCGCCTGAGCGGCTGAGCGATCGAGCGGTCCAGGGGCTGCCAGGCCCCGGAAGACCGCATGACGCACACGGGCACGAGGGTGGCGTCGTGCTTGGTGATACTCGGGCGATGGCTGCCTCATCGCCCTGGGACCTCACCGCGCTTGCCAACGCTGCCGATCCGCGCGCCGGCGCCCCGGAGCAGCACCTGTGGCTCGCGCGGCTGCTCGAGTGGCTGCGCCATGCGCCGGGCCGCCAGGTGGCGGAGGGCGCCGCCGCCGAAGGGGCCGATGGCAACGGTGCTGCCGGCGCCCCTGGCGGCACGCCCTGGCCCGTGCGGCGGCTGCGCCTGTTGGTCAACCAGATGTCGCAGCACCCGGACATGCGGGAGCGCATCCTGGGGCTGCTCACGGCCTCGCTGCAGCGCACGGACCTGGCGACGCTGTTCGCCGACTTCGGCTTCGCCGACCGCCCGACCTTGGGCGGCGAACTGCTCTCGCGCCTGCAGGCCCGCTGGCTGCCGACGACGCCCGACACCACCGACGGCGCGACGCTCTTCGCGTTGTGGCTGCGCCCCGAGGACGCGGCCTGGCTGCAGGCGCTCGACGACGAGACCTTGGCGCGTCTGGCCGCCTTGCTCCCGGCGGTGGACGTGCAGGAGGCCCTGCTCGATGCCGTCACCACGCTCGGCAGCCACCTGCACTCCATCGGCCACGGCGCCGGCCTGCGCCGGCGCATGGACCCGGCGATGCAGCGCGACAACCCGTTCCGCGGCCTGCCGCGCGACATCGACGACCTGCGCGAGGCGCTCGAGGGGGGCCGCGAGCCCGAGGCTGTGCTGGCGCTCGACAGCCCGACGGGCGCGTTGCAGCCGGACATCCAGCCGGCAGGCACCTTGCAGGCGGCAGATCGGGCGATCGGTACTCTGCCGGCGGCCAACCGTACGACCCTGTCTCTGCAGGCGGCCAACCGCCTGCGGGCCCGCCTGCAGGCCTGCCGCGCCGCCGCGGACAGCGTCACGGCGCACCTCGAGGCACACGGCGTCTCGGTGGCCCTCGTGCACGCGCAGGAGCTCGTGCGGCGGCGCTGCGAGCGCATCGAGCTGCTGCTCGACGTGCTGCTCGGCAGCGCCCGCGCGCACGAGTGGCGCCGCCTCATCGTGGCGCTGCTCGAGACACTGCAGGAGCGGCGCGGCCTGCGCCCGCTGCTGGCCCAGCACTACGCCCTGCTCGCACGCCAGGTGGCCGACCGCCATGCCGAGACCGGCGAACACTACATCACGCGCGACCGCGCCGAGTACCGCACGATGCTGCGGCGCGCGGCCGGCGGCGGCGTGGTGATCGCCGGTGCGACGCTGCTCAAGTTCGCCATCGCCGCCATCGGGCTCGATGCTTTCTGGACCGGCGTCTGGTCGGGTGTGAACTACTCGCTCAGCTTCCTGATCGTGATGCTGCTGCACTGGACCGTGGCGACCAAGCAACCGGCGATGACGGCGCCGGCGCTGGCGGCATCGCTGCCGCGCGGTGGCGACGCGGCAAGCGAAGCGGAGATCGAGGCCTTCGTCGACCGCGTGGCGCAGATCATCCGCTCGCAGGCCGCCGGCATCATCGGCAACGTCGGCACCTGCGTGCCGGTGGTGCTGGCGCTCGTGCTCGCGTTGCAGTGGTTCGCGCAGTCGGTGCTCGGCGTGTCCACCGTGGGCGTGGCGAAGGCGCCGGTCGTGATGCAGGGCATCAGCCTGCTCGGGCCGACGGCGCTGTTCGCGGCCTTCACCGGCGTCATCCTGTTCGCCAGCAGCCTAATCGCCGGCTGGGTGGAGAACTGGTTCGTGCTGCACCGGCTGGACAGCGCGCTGGCGCTGAACCCGCGCTCGGTGGCGCTGCTTGGCGCGGCGCGCGCGCGCCGCTGGAGCGACTGGTGGCGCCGCAACGTCTCGGGCGTGGCGGCCAGCGTCTCTCTGGGCATGATGCTCGGGCTCGTGCCGGCGCTGCTCGGCTTCGTCGGTCTGCCGCTCGACGTGCGGCACGTGACGCTGGCGTCGGGGCAGCTCGCCGCCGCGGCGGCCACGCTCGGCCTGGGCGTGCTCGCGCTGCCGCTGCTGTGGTGGGGCGTGGCGGGCATCGTCGTCATCGGGGTGCTGAATGTCGGCGTCAGCTTCTGGCTCGCCTTCCGCGTGGCCCTGCGCTCGCGCGGTGTGCGCCTGCCCGAGCGGGCGCGCATCAATGCGGCCGTGCGACGGCGGCTGCGCACGCGGCCGGGAGAGTTCCTGTGGCCGCCGCGGGAGGGTCGGCCCTAGGCTGCGGCCCTGGCGAGCGGCAACGGGCACGCTCCGTGACCGTGGTGCGCCAAGGCGGCCGGGTGGTCGGCTTCGCGAATGTCCTCTTTGAAGTGCCCAGCTTCGCCGGGCTCTTCAATGCCCCCTGGATTGCGCTGCGCCGACCACCCGGCCGCCTTGGCGGGCACCGACGTTCGTGATCGACCACGCCACCGACGGTGCCGGATCGGGCCGCCGGGGTGTCCTGCAGAGCGAAATCAAGGGGGCATTCGGGGGGCCAGCGAAGCTGGTCCGCCGAAAGAGGACATTCGCGGCGCAGGGCACCCCGGTGGCCCGATCCCGCCACCGCGCGTCGTCGACAGATCAGCGGATCGAGCGCCAGCTTCATTGGTCGTGTCGACGCGGCCTCAGACGAGCATGCGATCCAGCCGCTCCTTGCTCTCTGCCAGCTCCAAGAGCATGTCCTGCACCACCTGCCGCACCGAGCTCTCCTCGTTCATGTCGCCCACGAGCTGGCCCACGGGATAGGTGAGGAAGGCCTCGGCGTTCGCGCTCTCCGCGCCCTTCACGCGCTCGACGCGCGTGCGGCCGTGCGCCCACCACAGCATGTTCTGCAGGGGCGCGGGCAGCGTCTTCGGCGCGCCGGGCCGGCTCCAGGCGTCGGTGAAGGCGTTGCGCAGCGTGCGGCACTGCTTGCCGGTGACGGTCTTCGTCAGCACGGCGTCGTCGCCACCGGCCTTGAGCAGCTTGGCGCGGATCTCGGGCGTCAGTTCGCTCTGTACCGTCTTGAGCCAGATCGAGCCGCACCACACGCCCTCGCAGCCGAGCGCCAGCGCCGCCGCCACCTGGCGGCCACGCCCGACGCCGCCGCCGCCGAGCACCGGCAGCGGCGCCACCGCGTCCACGATGCGCGGCCACAGCACCATCGACGAGATGTTGCCGGTGTGGCCCGCGGCCTCTGTGCCGACCGCCACCACGAGGTCGCAGCCGGCCGCCTTGTGCTTCAGCGCGTGCTCGGTCTTGCCGGCCAGCGCTCCGACCTTGATGCCGAGCGCGTGCGCGCGGTCCACCAACGCCTTCGGCGGGCTGCCGAGGGCATTGACGATGAGCTTGATCGGGTGCCGGAAGCACGCCTCGAGCATCTGCAGGCTCTCGCGCGGCGTGATGTGCAGGCCCTTGAGCAGCTCGCGCGCGGCCGCGTCGGCCTGTTGCGGCGGCAGGCGCGGGATGCCAGCGTCGTCGAGCACGCGCTGCACAAAGGCCACGTGCTCCGGCGGCAGCGCGTCGATGTCGACCTGCGCCACGTCCTCGTAGGTGGAGGGCATCAGGATGTCGACGCCGTAGGGCTTGCCGCCGACGTGGGCGTCGATCCAGCGCAGATCTTCCTCGACACGGTCGGCGTGCGCACGGGCCATGCCCAGCACGCCCAGGCCGCCGGCCTTGGAAACCTCGACGACGACGTCGCGGCAGTGCGAGAACGCGAAGATTGGCGCCTCGATGCCGAACATCTCGCACAGGCGGTTGTTCATGCGTTGGCTCCCCGGCGTGCTTGTTGATGCAAGAGATCAGTACGACTTCGGCTGCCCGAGCACGCGCTCGGCGATGTGCGAGAGGATCATCTCGCGGCTCACCGGCGCGATGCGCGTGATCATGATCTCCCGCAGGTAGCGCTCGACATGGAACTCCTTCGAGTAGCCCATGCCGCCGTGCGTGAGGATGGCCTGCTCGCAGGCGCGGAACCCGGCCTCCGCGGCCAGGTACTTGGCCGCGTTGGCCTCGGCGCCGCAGTCGCGGCCGCTGTCGTAGAGCCACGCGGCCTTCATGGTCAGCAGCTGCGCCGCTTCGAGCTCGACCCAGTTGCGGGCCAGCGGATGCTGGATGCCCTGGTTCTGGCCGATCGGACGGTCGAACACGATGCGCTCGCGCGCATAGGCCGAGGCCTTCTTCAGCGCGATGCGGCCGATGCCGACAGCCTCGGCCGCCAGCAGCACGCGCTCGGGGTTCATGCCGTGCAGGATGTACTTGAAGCCCCGGCCCTCTTCGCCGATGCGGTCCTCGACCGGGATCTCGAGCCCGTCGATGAACATCTCGTTGGAGTCGACGCAGTGCCGGCCCATCTTGTCGATCTTGCGGATGTCGACGTGGCTGCGGTCGAGGTCGGTGTAGAAGAGCGACAGGCCGCCGGAGCGATCGCCTTCTGCGAGCTCTTCCACCGGCGTCGTGCGCGCCAGCAGCAGCATCTTGTCGGCCACCTGCGCGGTGGAGATCCACACCTTCTGGCCGTGCACGACGTAGCCGTCGCCGCGCCGCACGGCGCGTGTCTTCAGCTTCGTCGTGTTGAGGCCGGTGTTCGGCTCGGTGACGCCGAAGCACGACTTCACCTGCCCCTTCGCCATCGGCGGCAGCATGCGCTGCTTCTGTTCTTCGGTGCCGAACACCACCACCGGCATGAGCCCGAAGACGTTGATGTGGATGCTGGAGGCCCCGCTCATGCAGGCCCCCGACTCGGCCACGGCCTGCATCATCACCGCGGCCGCCTGCACGCCGAGGCCGGCGCCACCGTAGGCCTCGGGGATGGCGAGTCCCAGCCAGCCGGCCTCGCCCATGGCGCGGTAGAAGGCCTCGGGGAAGACGCCGTCGATGTCGCGCTCGCGCCAGTACGACTCGGGAAACTGCGAGCACAACTGCGTCACCGCGTTCGCGATCGAGGCCTGCTCGGGGGTGAGGTCGAAGTTCATCGGCCGGCCCAGCGCGGCGCGCGCTTCTCGGCGAAGGCGCGCGGGCCTTCCTGCGCGTCTTCGCTCAGGTAGACGCTCTCGAAGAGCGGGTAGGCGGCGCGCAGCGCCGCCGAGCGGCCCATTTCGGTGGATATGTAGACCAGCTCGCGCGCCGCCTTCACGGTGAGCGGCGCGTTGGCGGCGATGGTTTGGGCCATTGCCAGCGCCGTCTCGCGCAGCTGCGGCAGCGGCACCACCGCGTTGACGTAGCCGAGCGCGTGCGCGCGCTGCGCCGACATCGGCGCGCCGGTGAGCAGCAGCTCCATCATCACGCGCTGCGGCAGCATGTGTGCCAGCGGCGCCGCCCAGGGCATGCCGCGGCCGACCTTGGCCTCGGTGATGCCGAACTGGGCGTTCTCGCTCGCCACGCACAGGTCGCACATCTGCGCGAAGAGGAAGCCACCGGCGTAGGCGACGCCGTTGACGGCCGCGATCACCGGCTTGTCGAGCTTCACCACGTCGCCGAGCACCGGGAACATGTCGCGCGGCGGCACGCGCAGCTGCGTGGCCGCGGCCACCTTCAGGTCCATGCCGGCGCAGAAGGCCTTGTCGCCGCTGCCGGTGAGGATGCCCACGCGCAGGGTGTCGTCTGTCGCGAGTCGTTGCCATGCCTGGCGCAGGCCGTCGATGACGCCCGGGTTGATCGCGTTGCGGGCTTCGGGGCGGTCGATGGTGACGATGGCCACGCCGTCCACCACCTCGAACAGCACTTCGTCGGTCAGGTTCATGCCCATGCCAGTCTCACTTCCAGGTTTCGCGGGCTTCGCGAAGCAGGCGCTCGCGGTGTTCGGGCGGTGCGATCGCCACCATGGCCTTGATGCGCTCGCGCAGGCCACGGCCGCGCAAGCGCGCGACGCCATGCTCGGTGGCGATCACGTCCACGTCGCTGCGCGGCGTGGTCACGGGTCCGGAGAGGCGGCTGACGATCTTCGACTCGCCCTGGCGGCCGGTAGCCGGCAGCGCGACGATCGACACGCCGCCCGCCGACTGCGCCGCGGCACGCACGTAGTCCACCTGCCCGCCGACGGCGCCGATGTGATCGCTGCCGATGGCCTCGGCGTTGACCTGGCCCGTGAGGTCCACCTCCAGCGCCGAGTTGATCGACACCAGGTTCTTCAAGCGCGACAGCACGCCGATGGCGTGCGTGTAGCTCGTCGGGCACAGCCGGATCTGCGGATTGCGGTGCGCGAAGCGGTACAGGCGCTGCAGGGTGCCGAAGAGCACGCCGGAGACGGTGACGCCGGCGTCGAGCCCCTTGTGCGCATTGCTCACCGCGCCGCACTCGATGAGCTCGACCACCGAGTCGCCGATCATGCCGGAGTGGATGCCGAGGTCGCGCCGGTCGGCCAGGCTCGTGATGATCGCCTCGGGCACGGCGCCGATGCCGACCTGCAGCGTGGCGCGGTCCGGGATCAGGTCCTGCAGGTGCGCGGCGATGCGGCGCTCGGTTTCGCCGAAGGCCGCGGTGGGCAACTCCAGCGGCGGGCGGTCGGTTCCGACGGCCACGGTGATGTCGGCCTCGGGCAACGGCCGGTCGCAATGCGACCACGGGATCTGTCGGTTGACCTCGGCGATGACGACCCGCGCCCGCTCGGCCGCCGTGCGCACGTAGTCGTTGACGAGGCCGAGGCTGTAGTGGCCGTCTTCGTCCGGCGGGCTCACCTGCAGCATGACGACGTCGGCGCGGATGATGCCGTCGCGCAGCAGCCCTTCGATGGACGAGATGTGGCACGGGATCGGGTCCAGCGCGCCGGCGCTGGCGAGCCGGCGCAGCGTGCCGATGCCGCCGATGCCCGAGAAGCGCAGGTGGTCGGCATGCTCGGGCTGGAAGGTGCGCGAGAAGCCCGAGCCGAAGAACACGCCGGCGCCGCTGTAGCCGGCGCGCTGCTGCACGAAGGCCTCGCCGAGGCTCAGTGCCTCGCCGCAGCCCTGCTGGAAGATCACGCCGTCGCCGGGGCGGATGTACTGCGCGAGATCGAGGCTCGCGAGGTCGACCGTGCGCATCAGCCCTCCGCGGCCGGCAGGGCCAGCACCTGCTGCGCGCGCTTGAGCAGCGGGCCGTCGATCATGCGGCCCTCGAAGTCGATGGTGCCGATGCCGCGGGCGGTGGCGTCTTCGTAGGCAGCCACCAGGCGCCGAGCGGCCTCGCGCTCCTCGGCCGTGGGCGAGAACGCGCGGTGCGCCAGCTTCACCTGGCCCGGCGTGACGCAGATCTTGCCGTCGTAGCCGAGGTCGCGGCCCCGCGCCGCGTCGTCGAGGAAGAGCGCGTCGTTGCGGATGTCCACCACGGCCTGGTCGATGGCCACGAGGCCGGCGGCCTTGGCGGCCATCACCACCATCGAGCGCGCGGCGTACACCTCGTCGCCGCGCGGCGTGCGGCGGCCGCCGATGTCGGCGGCGAAGTCCTCGGCGCCGAAGTACACAGCGCTGGTGGCGCTGATGGCCGCCACGCGCTCGCACAACGCCACCGCGTTGAGCACGCCGCGCACCGACTCGATGCCGCCGACGAGGGTGCGCTGGCGTGCGCGTGGCGCCTCGGCATCCAGGCGCTCGATCCAGTGCCGCGCCGGGAAAGCCTGCTCGGGCGACTCGAGCTTCGGGATGACGACGCCGTCGATGTCGGCACCGAATGCGGCCTCGAGGTCGGCCAGGTAGTGCGGAGAGGCCGGCACGTTGACGCGCACCGTCAGCACGCCTTTCAGCCCCGCGGCGCGCACCTGGGCCACCGTAGTGCGCAGCTGCGCGCGGGCGCCGGCCTTCTCGGCCGGCGGCGTGCCGTCTTCGAGGTCGATGACGCAGCAGTCGGCGCCGAAGCGTGGGAACTTCAGCACCAGGTCGGGCCGGTTCGCGGGCGCGAAGAAGAGCGATCGGATCATGGCCAAGTCAGGGTAACGCCTATTGAATGGAGTGTCCATTCGGATGCACTCTTTGTTCATCCCCGTGAATAGCCACCATGCCATGCCGCCTGCCGTTCCCCGCGATGCCGCCACCGTGGTGGTGGTGCGTGAAGGCGCCGCCGGGCTTGAGGTGCTGCTGCTGCAGCGCGCCGAGCGGGGCGACCACAACAGCGGCGCCTGGGTCTTCCCGGGCGGGCTCGTCGACGCGGCCGACCGCGTGCTCGGCGCACGCGACGCACACGACGCGCACGGCGCTCACGCCGAGCTCGCGTTCCGGCGCGCGGCGCTGCGCGAATGCTTCGAAGAGTGCGGCATCCTGCTGGCGCGGGACGCGGCCGGCGGCTGGCCGGCACTCACAGCGGCAGCGCAGGATGAACTCGCCACGCTGCGGCCCCAGGTGACCGACGGCAGCCTGGCGATCGAGGCGGTCTGCGAGCGGTTCGGCCTCGTGCCGGCTTTCGACATGCTGCACTTCATCGCGCACTGGGTCACGCCGGCCGGGCGCGCCAAGCGCTTCGACACGCGCTTCTTCGTGGCCGTGGTGCCGCGCGGCCAGCAGGCCCTGCACGACGCCGGCGAGACGACCGACCACGTCTGGATGACACCGGCCGAGGCCCTCTCGCCCGGGCACGCGCGCCGCCTGATGACGCCGACGCGCGCGACACTCGAGATGCTGCGTGCGTTCGATTCGACGGTCGCCCTGCTCGACTGGGCCGTGCGGCCGCGCCAAGTGCAGCGCATCCTGCCGCTGCTCGCGCGGGACCCTTCCGGCCAGCGGCCCGTGCTGCCGCACGAACCGGCCTACGAGGAGGTGGCCCGCCTCGACCCCGAGGGCCGCGGCGACGCCTGGTGCGTGCTGCGCCCCGGCGTGGAAGTGGCGCTCGGTTCGAGCCTCGTGCGCACCGTCGACGAGGAGGGGCTCAACCACTACCTCGTGGACGGCCAGGCCGCCCAGGGCCCCGAGCCAAGGCTCGTACCGGCCGACCGCATGGTGATCGAAGGTGAGTCCGGCACGTTGCCGCCCGAACTGCTCGCCGCCGCGGACTGGATCGCGCCTCGACGCGGCTTCCTGCGACGCGTGACGCGCCAAGACGAGGCCTGACACGACTGCGCGATCGATCGAACGGATCTTGGAGATGGGCCCGCTCAAGATCGCGCTCGGACAGGTGGTGGCGGGATCGGGCCGACGGGGCGCCCTGCTCCGCGCATGTCCTCGTTCGAGTGACCCGCTTCGCGTGTCACTCGAATGCCCCCTTGATTTCGCTGCGCCGGGCGCCCCATCGCCCCGATCCGGAACCAATGGCTGGTTTCATTGAGGACAAGCCCGGTTCACGCCGGGGACGCCGGGTGGTCGGCGCAGCGAAATCAAGGGGGCATTGGGGGGACACGCGAAGCGGGTCCGCCCAAAGAGGACATTCGCGGAGCCGATCGCCCGGCGGCCTTGGCGCGCCACTGCATCTGTGCGCGAGCGCGAGCAAGTGCTTCCCCCGATCCGCGCCGTGCTGCCAGACAGCCTGCCGCCTCACATGCCAGAGAAATCGGGCTTGCGCTTCTCGACGAAGGCGTTCACCGCCTCTTCGTGCTGGGGCGTCTTGTGCGCCAGCGCCTGCAGGCCGGCCGAGAGCTCCAGCAGCGAGGCGAGGTCCAGCCGCTCGCCCTCGCGAAGCAGCTTCTTGGCCAGGCGCAGGGCGACGCCCGGGTTCTGCGCGATCTCCTCGGCCAGCGCTTCGGCCTCCGCCAGCAATCGGTCGGGCGGCACGACGCGCGACACCAAGCCGATGCGCAGCGCCTCCTGGGCATCGATCGTGCGGCCGGTGAACGACAGCTCGGCGGCCATGCTCTTGCCCACGACGCGCGGCAGCAGCCAAGCGCCGCCGTCGCCCGGTATCAGGCCGACCTTGACGAAGCTCTCCGCGAACTTCGCCCGGTCGGAGGCGATGCGGATGTCGCACATCGTCGTCAGGTCGCAGCCGGCGCCGATGGCCGGGCCGTTGACGGCGCAGATCGCCGGCACTTCGAGCTGGTAGACCGCCATCGCCAGCCGCTGCACGCCGTTTCGGTACCACTCGCGCAGCTGCGCCGGCGAGAGCCCGAACATCGTCTGCATGTCCTTCAAGTCGCCGCCGGCCGAGAACGCCGGGCCGGCGCCGGTGAGGATGACCGTGCGCACCGTTTCGTCGGCGTTGATGCGTGCGCAGGCGTCGACGAACTCCTGCGGCGCCGTGTTGCCGGTGAGCACGTTGCGGGTGGCCGCCGAGTTCAGCGTCAGCGTGACGACGGCGCCGCGCTGGGTGTAGGAGAGAAAGGGGTTCATCGGCTGACTCGTCGGTTGGGCTCTTGACCAGCTCTCAGGTCGGCAGCAGCGTGCTGCGCATGAAGTCGAGGGCGAGGGCCTCGCCCGAGGCGAGCACGGCCTCGCCGAGCACGCGGTTCCAGGCCAGCTCGGAGCCATGTTCGGCTCGCCAGGCGTGCAGCCGGCGCGTGTACAGCTGCAGGTCGAGCTCGGCCGTGATGCCGATGGCGCCGTGGATCGCATGCGCCATCGGCGCGACGAGGCCCGCCGCCTCGCTGGTGCGCGACTTGGCGACCGCGGCGTGCAGCCGGTCGGGCACCAGGCCTTGGTCCTGGCCCCCTGCCGCACCCTGGCAGCCGAGCTGCGCCGCCATGCGCGCTGCGGCCACCTGCTCGGCCATCACGGCCAGCTGGTGCTGGATCGCTTGGAACTTGCCGATCGGGCGCCCGAACTGCATGCGCTGGGTCGCGAACGCCACGCTCAGCTCAAGGACGCGCTCGAGCGCACCGACGATCTGCGCCGCCGTCACCACGGCGGCCAGCGCGCGCGGCAGCGCCTCGGGGCCTTCGCACTGCAGCGCGCGCATCACCATGGTCAGCGCCATCGGCACCGGCACGGCATGCCGGCCCTGGAGCACGAAGAGCTCGAACGCGTCCGCGAGGCCGAGGCCGGCGCCGCCGCGGCTCTCGGGCACCAGCGCGTCGAGGAAGCCCGAGCGCTCGAGCGCGTGCCACAGCGCCTCGGCCGAAGCGCCACGCTCCACGGCGCGCACCACGGCCGGCGGGCACGCGTCGGCCAGCAGCCGGTCCAGCGATGCAGTGAATTCGCTCATCGCAACCCCAGTCCGCGCGCGATCATGCCGCGCAGCACCTCGCGCGTGCCACCGCGCAGCGAGAAGGTCGGCGCGAACTGCGTGACGTAGGCCAGCGTGCGCTGCAGCTCGGCCGGCGCTGGCGTTTCGTCCGCGCCGAGCAGGTCGGCGATGGCGATCGGCACCCCCTGCTCGAACTCGGTGCCGAGGTCCTTCACGAGCGCCGCCTCGGTGGCCGGGCTCTCGCCCGTGGCCAGCCGCGCGGTCACCGACAGCGACAACGAGCGCAGCACGGCCAGGTGGGCGACGAGCCGGCCGGCGAGCGCAACGGCCGCGTCGTCGTGCGGCCCACCAGCGCTCGATTCGGCGCGCCCTCCGGTGAGCAGACCAGTGCGCAGTCTCGTGCGCAGATGAGCGAGCCAGGTGTCGAGCAGCACGATGCTCGAATACAGGCGCTCGGGCCCGCTGCGCTCGAAGGCCAGCTCGGCCGTCACCTGCTGCCAGCCGGCGCCTTCGTCGCCGACCAGCGCGTCCTCGGGCAGGTCCACGTCGTCGAAGAACACCTCGCAGAAGTGGCGGTCGCCGGTGAGGTCCTCGATCGGGCGGATCGTGATGCCCGGCGTGTGCAGGTCGAACAGCAGCTGCGACAGGCCCTTCTGCCGGTCCTCCGGCTGGCCCGAGGTGCGCACCAGCGCGATCATGTAGTGGCAGTGGTCGCCGTGGGTGGTCCAGATCTTCTGGCCGTTCAGGCGCCAGCCGTCGGCGGTGCGCATGGCCCGGGTGCGCACGCTCGCGAGGTCGGAGCCGACCTGCGGCTCGCTCATGCCGATGGCGAAGAACGACTCGCCGCGGCAGATGCGCGGCACGTGCAGGCGCTTCTGCGCCTCGCTGCCGGAGCGCAGCAGCATCGGCGCGCTCTGGCGCTCGGCGATCCAGTGCGCCGAGACCGGCGCGCCGCGCGCGAGCAATTCCTCCACCAGCACGAAACGCGCGAAGGCGTCGCGGCCGCCGCCGCCGTACTCGGCCGGCAGCGCCAGGCCGATCCAGCCGCGCCGGCCGAGCTCGCGGCTGAATTCCGCATCGAAGCCCAGCCACGAGCGGGCGCGGCGGTCGGCCGGCATGCCGGCCAGGGCCTCGTCGAGGAAGGCGCGCACGGGCGCGCGCAGCGCCTCCGCCTCGGGCGGCAGCCGCTGCAGCTGCAGCGCGCCGATCACGTCACTTGCCCGCCAGGCCCGCCTTGAAGGCGTTCAGAACCTCGGTGCCGCCCTTGCCGCGGCGGTCGAGGGTTTGCGCCCACTCCGTGGCCACCTCGGCCGCGGCGGCCTCGAGCGCGTCCTGGTCGGCCTTGGCCAGCGGCGTGAGCTTCACGCCGACGGTCTTGGTCTTCTCGATGTCGCCGGCCTCGTCCTTCTCGACCTGCCTGCACACGCTCTTCGTCAGTTCCTCGCCCATCGTCATCAGGTCCTTCTGCAACGCCGGTGGCAGCGACTGGAAGCGCTTCTCGCTGATGACCCAGTTGGCGACGAACGAGCCGAAGTTGGAGCCGATGGTGCCGGTCTTGGAGAGCTTGTCGATCTCGTAGGGCGCGAGGCTGTTGAACGGGAACAGCACGCCGTCGATCGTGCCGCGCGACAGCGACTCGTAGACCTCGGGGGTGGGCATCAGCACCGGCACGGCCTTGAGCTTCTTCAGCAGCAGCTCCTTGGCCGAGCCCGAGGCGCGGATCTTCATGCCCTCGATCTCCTTCAGGCTCGTGAAGGGCTTGCGGGTGATCACCTGGTAGGGCGGCAGCACGATCGTGAAGATCAGCCGCACGCCGTTGGGTGCGAACTCCTTCTTGTCGAGCATCCCTCCAGGCTTGGCGAGGTTGAAGTACGCGAGCGTCGCCTGGCACGAGCCCTGGAACGCCAGCGGCAGCTCGGAGACCACCGAGGCGGGCATCTTGTCCGACACGAAGCCGGGTGCGACGTAGGCGATGTCGATCAGGCCCGACTGCGTGAGCGAGAGGAAGTCCTTCGCCTTGCCCAGTTGCTCGGCGGGGTAGTACTCGAACTCGAAGCCCTTGGCCGCGGGGTTGGCCTTCAGGCGCTCCATCATCGGCGTCGTGAAGTACTTCGGCAGGTAGTGGCCGACCGGGAACGAATCGGCGATCTTGATCTTGGTGGTCTGGGCCGAGGCGGCGCCGGCGGCACCGAGCACGGCCAGCGCAAGCAGGGTAGCGCGCAGGGGGGTCATGTCGTCTCCTCTTGAAAGTGGTGCAGTCAGGGTGCCATCTTCGACGGCAGCCACAGGATGATCTGCGGGAAGGCCACCAGCACCACGACGAGCAGCAGGTGGCTGAACACGTGCGGCCAGACGCCGCGGAAGATCTCGCCCAGCGGCCGCTTCGCATAGCGCGCGACCACGAACACGTTGAGCCCCACCGGCGGCGTCACGAGGCCGACCTCGGCCATCAGGATGACGACGACGCCGAACCACACCGGGTCGAAGCCGAGCGCCTTGATGACCGGCAGCACGATGGGCACGGTGAGGATCAGGATGGCCACCTGGTCCATCAGGCAGCCGAGCACCATGTAGCCGAAGAGGATCAGCGCCAGCACCACCCAGCGCGACAGCTCCAGCGTGCCGATCCAGGCCACCAGCGCCTGGGTGCTCTGCGTCAGGGTGAAGAAGTAGCCGAAGACCTTGGCGCAGACGATGATCATGATGATCATGCAGCTGGCATGCGCTGCGTGCACCAGCGCCCGGGACAGGCCGGCGCGCGTGACCTTGCGTTCCCACAGCGCGATCAGGAAGGCGCCGAACGCACCCAGGCCCGAGGCTTCCGTCGGCGTGGCGATGCCCGAATAGATGACGCCGGTGACGGCCATGAACAGGAACACCATCGGGCCGACGACGCCCAGCGCTGCCAGCTTCTCGCGCAGCGAGTAGGCCTGGCCGCGCGGCGCCGAGCTCGGGTCGATCGTCACCAGCACCCACACGGTGCCGATGATCACCCCCGTCACGAGGATGCCCGGGATGACGCCGCCGATCAGCAGCGCGCTGATGCTGACGTCGGCGATGATCCCGTAGAGCACGAGCGCGATCGACGGCGGAATCAGCATCGCCAGCGTGCCCGAGATCGCGACCACGCCGCCGGCGAGCTTCGGGTCGTAGCCCTGCCGGAGCATCGCCGGCATCGTGGTCGACGACAGGGTGGCGGCCGACGCGGTGCTCGAGCCCGAGATCGCGCCGAAGCCCGCCCCGGCCAGCGCGGTGGCCATGCCGAGGCCACCGGGCACCCGGCCCACCCAGGTGGCGGCGGCCTTGAAGAGGTTGTCGGCGACGCCGCTCATGATGACGAACTCCGCCATCAGGATGAACAGCGGCACCGAGATCAGCTCGTACGACGAGGCGGTGGACAGCGGCGCGGTGGACAGCACGCCGTTCACCGCGTCGATGCCGCCGACGAGGTAGAGCCCGAGCGCGCCGGTGAACGCGAGCGTGAAGGCCACCGGCATGCCGATGGCCAGCAGGCCGAACAGCAGCGCGACGACGAGGGCGGCGGTCACTCGGCGCCCTCCTGGGTGCCCGAGATCGGCGGCAGTTCCTTGAAGCGCCGGCCCGTCGCCAGCGTGCCGATGTAGCCTGCTGCATGCAACGCCAGCCGCAGCGTCAGCATGCCGAAGCCGATGGGAAAGACGATGCTCACGGTCCACGACGGCACCGCCAGGCCGCTGCTCGACTCGGCCGCCGTGTGCATCTCGAGCAGCGTCTTGCCGGCGGCCAGCCAGGTGGCGTAGGCGAACACCGGCACGGCCAGTGTCATCGCGATGGCCTCGAAGACGTAGCGCGTCTTGCGACCGACGTAGTTGTGCAGGATGTCCACCGCCACGTGCGCATGCGCCTTCAGCGTGTGCGAGACGGCGAGGAAGAAGAGGCCGGGCATCAGGTAGTGGTTGATGACCTCGTACGACCAGGCGATCGGTGCGTTGAACACGTAGCGCCGGCCCACGTCGGCGACGACGAGGCACATGAGCAGGAACAGCATCGTGCAACCGATGGCCACGAGCGCACCGTCGACGGCGTCGACCCAGCGCCGTAGCCGGCGGTAGAGCGGCGGCGCTTCGCTGCGGGGCGCGGTGGCGTCGTTCATCGCCGTCGACTCAATCCGGCTGCGCCGGCACGTCCAGCGCCTGCAGCACGGCCAGCGAGTCGGCCGGCACGCCCCAGGCCCGGGCCCAATCGCGTGCATCGCCGGCGCGGCCTGGCGGCAGCGGCACGCCGAGCAGGGTGGCGCTGAAGCGGGGCGCGGGCGCCGGCTGCGCCACGCCGTCGACTTCGACGAAGCTGCCGCGCGAGGCATGGTGCGCGTGGCCGGGCGCCTCGCGCAAGGACAGCACCGGTGCGAAGCAGGCGTCGCTGCCCTCGAGAGCCCGGCACCACTCGTCGCGCGCGCGCTGGGCGAAGATGGCTGCCAGGCGCGAGCGCAATTCGGGCCAACGCGCGCGGTCGTCGAAGGCGGGCAGCCCTTCGACATCGGCACCTGCCTCGCGCAGGCGGGCCAGCAGCACGGCGCGGAACTTGGGTTCGATCGGCGCCACGGACACGTGGCCACCGCAGGCGCAGCGGTAGACGTCGTAGAACGGTGCGCCCGAGTCGAGCAGGTTGGTGCCCCGCGGGCCGTCGTGAAGGCCGGCCGCCTGCAGCCCGAAGAAAGGCGCCATCAGCGCGCCGACGCCGTCGATCATGGCCGCGTCCACCACCTGGCCCTGGCCGGTGGCGCGTGCGTGCAGCAGGCCGGCCAGCAGGCCCATGACAAGCAGCATCGAGCCGCCCGCGTAGTCGCCGAGCAGGTTGAGCGGTGGCGTCGGCGGCTGCCCGTCGCGGCCGATGGCATGCAGCGCGCCGGTGAGCGCGATGTAGTTCAGGTCGTGGCCGGCCGCCTGCGCCAAGGTGCCCTCCTGGCCGAAGCCGGTGACGCGGCCGTAGACGAGGCGCGGGTTGTCGCGCAGGCAAGGTTCGGGGCCGAGGCCGAGGCGCTCCATCGTGCCGGGGCGGAAGCCCTCGATCAGCACATCGGCACGGCGCACGATCTCGAGCGCCACGTGCCGGCCGGCTTCCCTCTTCAGGTCCACCTTCAACGTGCGCTTGCTGCGCAGCGTGAGGTCGAAGCGCGGCGGCCGCTCGATGCCCATGCCGCTGGGCTCGACGCGGTCGAGCCGGATCACCTGCGCGCCGAGGTCGGCCAGCAGCATGCCGGCGAGCGGACCCGGGCCGATGCCGGCGAACTCGACGACGCGCACACCTGCCAGTGGCCCCGCCGGGCTCGCGCTGGTGCCCTCGGGCCGTGCCCGCGTGCCTTGGTCCGATGGGCGGCCTGGCGCGCTCATGCCGCCTCCCGCGCCACGCCGGCCTCGACCAAGCGTTCGATCTCGGCATCGGCCAGCCCGGCTTCGCGCAGCACGTCGACGGTGTGCTCGCCCAAGGTGGGCGCGAGGCGCGCCTCTTCCGGCTGATGCACCTGCCAACGCGGCGCCGGGCGCATCGAGTGGATCGCACCTTCGGTCGGGTGCTGCACCGACTGGAAGAAGCCGGTGGCCAGCAGGTGCGGGTCGGACAGGATGCTGCGCAGGTCGTGCATCGGCATGAACGGCACGTCGGCCGCCTCGAGCAGCCGCATCCACTCGGCCGTGGTGCGCTGCTCGAACACGCCCGACAGCCAGCCGTAGACGTGGTCGATGTGGCGCGAGCGCACGCTGAAGCTGGCGAAGCGCGGGTCCTCCTGCGCCAACGATTCGCGGCCGATGCCTTTCAGGAAGCCCTCCCACTGCTTGTCGTTGTAGACCAGCGCGCAGATGTAGCCGTCCTTCGTGCGGTACGGCCGCCGCTCCGGCGACAGCTGCCGCGGGTAACCGCCGTCGTCCAGCGGCGGCTCGAACGTGAGGCCGGCGAGATGGTCGCCGAGCACGAAGGCGACCATGGTCTCGAACATCGGGATGTCGACGCGGTCGCCGCGGCCGGAGCGCTCGCGCGCCAGCAGGCTGGCGAGGATGGCCCCGACGGCGGTCTGCCCGACGATGCGGTCGGCCACTGCCGTGGGCACGTAGCGCGGCGGGCCGCCCGACGCGCGGGCGATCAGGTGCGACAGCGTCGCCGCGCCCTGGATCAGGTCGTCGTAGGCCGGCCGCGCCGCGTAAGGGCCGTCCTGGCCGAAGCCGAACAGGCCGGCGTACACCAGGCGTGGGTTGATCGCGCTCACGACCTCGTAGTCGAGCCCGAGTCGGCCCATGGCCTGGGGGCGCACGTTGTACATGAGCACGTCGGCGCCGACGAGCAGCCGCTTGAGCACAGCCACGCCCTCGGGCTGCTTGAGGTCCAGCACGACGCTGCGCTTGTTGCGGTTGGCGTTCAGGAAGATCGCGCCCATGCCTTCGTGCCGCGCCGGGCCGATCTGCCGCACCAGGTCGCCGGACGGCGCCTCGATCTTGATCACGTCGGCGCCCATGTCGCCGAGCGCCTGTGAAGCGAACGGCCCCATGAGCACCGACGTCATGTCGATGATGCGGATGCCGTGCAGGGGTGCCATGCGGATCGCACTATTCATCCCGGTGGACAACTTATCCATAGGGGAAACCACATTTCGACGCCTTGTGCCCGGCGTGTCAGGCTAGGCGCCTGTAGAACGCCGGCACACGGACCAGGCGTCTTCCGGCTCCTCTTTCACCTGCATGCACACCCACTCCACGCCGAGAGCGAGCGACAGCGCCGCCGCGCCGGGCCGGGCCCTCGGCGTGCTGGCGCTGTGCTTCTTCTTCAACTTCGTCTCGCGCGGCGTCGGCGACACCTTCCTCGTGTTCCTGCTGCCGCTGCAGCAGGAGTTCGGCTGGCAGCGCGCGCAGATGACGAGCATCTACTCGGTGCTGATGCTGGTGGCGGGGCTGGCGTCGCCGGCTGCCGGCTGGGTGTTCGAGCGCCACGGCCCGCGCGTGCTGTACGCCGGCGGCATCGGGTTGCTGGCGGCGGGCCTGCTGATCGCCAGCCACGCCAGTGCGCTGTGGCAGCTCTACGTCGGGCTCGGTCTGTTCGGCGGACTGGGCAGCGGTGCGATCGGCATGGTCCCGGCGGCGGCGCTGCTGAGCTGGTGGTTCACGACCCGCCTGTCGACGGCCATCGGCGTGGCTTACTCGGCCTTCGGCTGCGGCTCGCTCGTGATGGTGCCGCTGTCGCAGGCGCTGATCGATTGGCAGGGGTGGCGCATGACCTACCTGAGCCTCGGCGCGTGCCTGGTGGGCGTTGGCCTGCTGGCGCTCGCGCTGCCCTGGCGCGCCATCACCGCGCCGCGCCCGGCCCACGGCCGCGCGGGAACGCCCGGCGCCACCGCCAGCCCGCTGCGCGCCGCGATGGCGCAGCCTCGCTTCTGGCTGCTCGTGCAGGTCATGTTCTTCACCGCGCTCGGCATGTACCTCGTGCTGCCGCAGTCGGTGGCGTACCTCATCGACGTCGGCTTCACGCCGCTGCAGTCGGCCACCGCGGTGGGTGCGGCCAGCATGTTGTCGATCGCCGGCGTGTCGGGCTCCGGCTGGGCTTCCGACCGATTCACGCACCGCCGGGCGGCCACCGCGAGCTTCGTCGGCACGGCACTGGGCATCGGCATGCTGCTGGCGCTGACCTACCGCCGCAGCGAATGGCTGCTCGTCGGCTACGTGCTGCTGTTCGGCATCTGCCAGGGGGCGCGCGGGCCGGTCGTGGCCAGCCTGAGCGCCAGACTGTTCGCGGGGCACGGCCAGTCGACCGTTTACGGCGCGATCTATGCGCTGATGTCGATGGGCGCGGCGCTGGGGGCCCTGCTTTCGGGCGCGCTGCACGACTGGACCGGTGGCTACCGTGCCGGCTTCGTGCTGGCGCTCGCCTGCATCGCGCTGGCCGCGGTGCCGTTCTGGCTGTCTCAGGCACAACTGGTGCCCGCGGCCGCTCCTCCACTCCCGCGACCGAACCCGACACCGTGAACGTCAAGCAAGCCGCCAACGTCCTCGAACTGCTCGAGTACTTCGCCGAGCATCGGCAGCCGGCCAGCCTGGCGGAGATCGCACGCCACTTCGACTGGCCGCGCTCGAGCACGTTCAACCTGCTTGGCACCCTGGCCTCGCGCGGCTTCCTCTACGAGCCGATGGCGCGCGGCAGCTACTACCCGTCGCCGTTGTGGAGCGGGCTCGTGCGGCAGTTCGAGAGTGCCGACCCGATTCCGCTGCAATTGCACCGCCTGCTGGAGACGCTGCAGCAGAAGACCGGCGAAACGGCCGTGCTGGCCGCGGCGACCGGCGCGTTCGCCGTCTTCGTCGACTCGGTGGAATCATCCAATGCCGTGCGCTACGCGGCCCGGCCGGGCAAGATGGTGCCGTTGCACGTGACGGCCACCGGCCGCGCGCTGTTAGCGCAGATGAGCGAGGCCGACCGAGCGAAGGTGCTGCGCCGCGCCGCCTTCGAGCGCTACACCCCGACCACGCTGATGAGCGTGGCGGCGGTCGAGAAGGAGATCCGCCGCTCGCTCGAGCGCGGCTGGTTCGAGGGCAACGCAGAGTTCACGGCCGACCTGGGCGGCGTGGCGTTGCCCCTGGCGATGCCGCACCGGCAGTTCGCGGTGCTGGTGGCCGGCCCGATGTTCCGCTTGAAGAACCGCGCGGCCGAACTGGCCGCGGTCCTGCACGCCGAGGTCGCGCGCCATGTTGGTGGCACGCCTGACGTCGATGCCCCTCGCCGCGTCGGTGCGCGCGGCGCCCGGGCAGCCGCCAAGCGGGTCGAAGCGCCCGCGAGGCGCGCATCGACACGCACGATCAGCGGCGCTCGCCCTCCCCGAGCGTGACTCGAGGGGTGATGCTCGAGGTGATGTCGATGCACTCGTCGACGCCCCGGCGCCTTCAATCCACCAACGGCGCGAACGACTTCAAGTGCTCGCGCAGGGCCTTGCGTCCGGCGCTGTTGGTCGCGCGGTAGGCCGCCAGCGCCAGCGCCATGAACGCCAGCTCCGCCGCTGTCGGCGCGGCGGAGGTCCGTTCTTCGTCGAGCCAGCCGGCGGGCTTGGCGCACAGAGCTTCGACCTGCCGCGCCAGCTTGTCGCCGATGGGACGCGACGACTTGACCTGGCTCCACATGCTCGGCGAGATCTGCAGCTGCGCCGCGAACGCCTGTTCCAGGCCCTTGGGCGCCGCACCGGCGGCAAGCGCCTTCTCGGCGAAGTCCTGGAAGAGCGCCAGCGCGTTGTGCCTGCGCGTGACGGTGAGGTTGGGCACGGGGACGTGGATGTGAATGTGCGAACGATGCAACGCGAACCACCGGCATTCTCGCCGGGGGTTGACGGCGGCGTAAAGACTCTTTACAGTGCGGTGCATCGAACGGCCCGAATCATCCTCGGGCCGTGTGTTTGTCGAAGCGGTGCTTCGAGTCGTCTCACCGAAAGGCCCCCAGCGTGAAGTTGCAGACCGTCCACGGCACATACCGACCCGCCTCGGGTGCGGGTACGTCCGTGCGCGCTGCGCTGGCGATGCCAGTCTCGGCGTCACGCACGTGCGCCGCCACCGGGCGACCGGCCGTCTCGACGAGCCTTCGTGGGTTCGATCGGGCCGAGGTGCCCATGCCACCGGGAGAGGGAAGCGCAAGGATCGATTGATCCGCGCCCACCTCCAAGCTCTGTTCGCAGAGGCCCGGCTCCGAAAGGATCCGGGCCTTTTTCATTGGTCGATTCCAACCAGCCTTTGCTTCGGCGCAGGCGCGTGATCCGCCAGACGGATCGCACCACCGTTCGCGGTGGACGCTCTTTAACAAGTTGCCGCAGGACGCCCACGGTACTGGCCGTCGGATCGTCTTGCACCTTTGCGGATGTAGCTCAGCAGGTAGAGCGCGGCCACGCCATGGCCGAGGCCACGAGTTCGACCCTCGTCGTCCGCACCACTTCGGGTGTGTCCATGCACTCCGGGCCACGCGACATGGTGTTGGTGGTCCGGGATGTGCGCGGTCCTTGGCCAGACCACGTGCAGCGAGACACCTCATCCGACGGGATGCTCGCGTTTGGGCACAGCCGAAGTGGAATCAAGGAACCCCGTGGAGCTGCGGCTTCGGGGTGGAAATCGGCCGCAATAATTGGGCGGCGCCGGAACCCGTGACCGGATGGATCTCAGTGGGGGTGTAGCTCAACACCCGGTAGAGCAGCCGCCTTGCAAGCGGCAGGCTGCAGGTTCGAACCCTGTCACCTCCACCAACGCAACAACGCCTCGTTGACTCAGTGGCCAGACTGCTGGCCTGTCTGGTCGGAAGCCACGGGTTTGACTCCCGCTCGAGGCGCCAGGGAAGTTTGCCGAGATAGCTCAGCCGGTAGAGCGGCGCGTTGAAGGCGCGTGCGTCGAGGGATCGAAGCCCTCTCTCGGTACCAGAAGTCAGAACCTCGTTAGCTCAGCAGGAATCCAGAGCGCCGGCCTACGAAGCCGGAGGTCGCACGTTCGACTCGTGCACGAGGTGCCAATCTTCTCGACGTAGCCAAGTGGTCGAAGGCGGCGGCCTGCAAAGCCGCAGGCGCAAGCCCGCGTCCGTTCAAATCGGACCGTCGAGTCCAGTTCACTTCCCCGGTAGCGCAGATGGCAGAGCGCCTGGCTGTTAACCAGGAGGTCCGTGGTTCGAAGCCACGTCGGGGAGCCAGTTCAGTTTGTACTCGCGTGCCTCAGCGGCAGAGCACCGTCTTGATACGGCGGCGGTCGGTGGATCGTTCCCACCCGCGAGTACCACTCTCATCTCGGTGTAGCGCAGATGGCAGCGCGCGTGATTTGGGATCACGAGGCCGCAGGTTCGAGACCTGCCACCGAGACCAGCATCAAGCGTG
This sequence comes from Rubrivivax sp., assembly GCA_016790435.1. GTDB lineage: Bacteria > Pseudomonadota > Gammaproteobacteria > Burkholderiales > Burkholderiaceae_C > Rubrivivax. The sequence goes on from JAEUPE010000015.1 coordinate 22,892, forward strand.
TACTTGGGTGTGGCCGTAGCTCAATGGCTGAGCTGTGGGCTGTGATCCCGCGGGTGCCGGTCCGACTCCGGCCGGTCACCCCCAAGCACATGCGAACTTCATGCGTCGCGAACTCGAGCGGCAGAGTACCGGCCCCTTAAGCCGACAAGTCAGGGTTCGAGCCCCTGGCGACGCACCAGCATCACCCCCTTGCGGCGGAAAAGGGCAGACGCACTGGTCTCAGAAGCCGTGGCCCGCACGGGACCAATCAGAGGTCCGGTAGGTCAGCGGCAGAGCAGCGCCCTCACAAGACGAAGGCCGGTGGATCGTGCCCACCCCGGATCACCCGTTCCATCAACCACCCGAGGAGGTGTGCCATGAAACCGTTCGACGAAGACGACGTGTGCTTTCACGACCACGAGCAAACGGCGCAAGGGATTCCCGTCCGAGACAGGCGTCAAGCGCGGTGACCGCATCGTGCGAGGAACCAAGGAACTGAGCGAAAAACTCGGGCGCAACGACCCATGCCCCTGCGGCTCCGCGAGGTTGTTTCAAGCACTGCTGCCTGCGCAGCGGTTGCTTTTGACGGCGTGAACCGTCATCACTATCAGCGCTGACGACGCGGCGCTTCGAATCCAACCGCCGCTGCCCAACACCACAACCTCGGCCCATGAAAGGAGGCCGCCCATGCAAACCCCCTCTCTCAGCCACGTGCTGCAACTCGACATCCAGGGCACGCCGCAGGCGTGGATCTCGCTCGAGCACGCGGCGCTGCATGTGGCCTCGGGCTCGGTGGCATGGGTTGACGGCGATGGCCCGCTGGCCACGCTGCGCGGCGGCTACAACGTCGCTCGCGGCCGACAGTCGCTGATCGATGTGCATCCGATCATCGCGCTGCACGGCGCGGCGAAGGTCAACCTCTTCGACGTCGTGCCGGCCTTCACGAAGGCCAAGCTGTTCCGGCGCGACCGGATGACCTGCGCCTACTGTGCCCAGCGCTTTGCCGAGCGCGACCTGTCGTGCGAGCACATCGTGCCGCAGGCGCGTGGCGGCCGGTGGACGTGGATGAATCTGGTCACCGCTTGCGGCGCGTGCAACGGCCGCAAGGCCGACCGCACGCCGGAGGAGGCGGGCATGCCGCTGGTGTACCTTCCGTACGTGCCGAGCCGCTTCGAGAACTTCCTGCTCGAGGGCCGGCACATCCGCGCCGACGTGCACGAGTGGCTGGCCGCGCGCCTGCCGAAGTCCTCGCGCGCCGCATCGCGCCTGAGCTGAACACGCGCGGGCGCACAAGAATCTTCCGAGGAAGGCGTTCGCTCACAGGCCGGGGTTGGGGCTCTCGTTCCCACGAAGCCCGCCCCGCCGGTGGGCGGCACCCGGACCCGCGTCCGTCGGTGCTGCCCATGCCGCGCCGCTGGAATCGGTGGATGTTGGGTCTGCAAGGTTGCACCGTCAGGTGCCGGGTTCGACTCCCGGAAGACCTCCACTTGGAATAGCTCAGTGGTAGAGCAACGACCTGATCAGTCGTGGTCGCGGGTTCGACTCCCGCTCCATTCGAAGCAACGGTCGCAAGACCACCCGCCGGACGTGAGTGGCGGGCCGAGTGCCGGAGTGACATCCGGCCCGAAGCTCGGCGCTCATCAGCGGCGCCCGCTCGTGCACCGAGCAAGCGGGGCCATGCGTCCCAGGCCAGCCGCGGCGGGGCAACCCGCCAACGTGCACCTGGAAACCCGGGCCCAGGCATTCGGCGTCCGCGGCCGTGGCTGTAACGGCACCCCTATTCGTGCACGCCTATTCGTGCACCCCATTTCCCCAACGTACCGACCACACACGCTTCACCCAAGGAGAACACCATGAAGATGATCGAGCGTGTCATCGTGAAGAAGAACGAGCGTGGCCTGTTGCTGCGCAATGGCGACTTCGAGCGCGTGCTGCAACCCGGCACGCACTGGCTGTTCGCCGGCCTGGACGAACTGCGCGTGGAGCTCTTCGCGCTCGAGCAGCCGGCCTTCACCCACGCTCTGGCCGAGTACCTGATGGCCAAGGAGCCGGCGGTGGTGGCGGCCGAGTTCGTGCGCGTCGAGCTCGGCGAACACCAGGCCGGCCTGCGCAGCGAGAACGGCGTGCTGGTCGAGCTGCTGGCCCCGGCCACGCGGCGCCTGTACTGGAAGGGCCTGGCCGACACGCAGGTCGACGTGGTCGACCTGGCGCCGTCGGCCGAAGTGCCGGCCGCGCTCGTGGCGCGCCTCGTGCAGACGCAGCTGCGCCAGCGCGCGGTGGCGGGCCTGGCCGGTGTGCTGCAGGTGCAGGTGCCCGAACACGGCGCCGGCATCCTGTGGGTCGACGGCAAGGTCGAGCGCCTGCTCCCTGCAGGCTCGTACGCGTTCTGGAAGTTCAACCGCCACGTGGCGGTGGAGCTGGTCGACCTGCGGCTGCAGGCGCTGGAAGTCACGGGCCAGGAGATCCTGACCCGCGACAAGGTGGCGCTGCGGCTGAACCTGTCGGCCACCTGGCGCTACATCGACGTGCTGGCCGCGCACACGCAGCTGGCCAAGCCGGCCGACCACCTGTACCGCGAGCTGCAGTTCGGCTTGCGTGCGGCCGTGGGCACGCGCTCGCTCGACGAGCTGCTGGAGAACAAGTCGGTCATCGACGAGGTCGTGACCGCCCAGGTCACCGCGAAGCTGGCCGGCTACGGCCTGCAGCTCGAGGGCGTGGGCGTGAAGGACATCGTGCTGCCGGGCGAGATGAAGACCATCCTCGCCCAGGTGGTGGAGGCCGGCAAGGCCGCCGAGGCCAACGTGATCCGCCGGCGCGAAGAGACGGCCGCGAC